>NZ_VJZD01000394.1 GCF_009377175.1 Streptomyces adustus | reverse complement strand
GGTGGGGGGCGAGGGGGTGCGACCCTGACCCTGCGGTCGCCCTGGGGCCCCGGGCGTGTACCGGAGCGAGCGGACTGCTCCCCACGTCCGCGGTGATGGTCCCTGGGGCACGTTCATGCAGCTCCTCGACCGTCTGGTCTGTTGATGCGTTGGGGTCATCAGTCGGTGTGCTCGATGACCTCGAACTCGATGGTCTGACGCGAGACAGGCCCGTCACAGTGGCTGCAGGCCTGCGTGATCGCCAGGTCATGCCCGCAGGAGTGCCGAACCCTGAGCGACGGCTCGGTCACGGCCCACTTGTTGCCCCATCGAAAGAGACCGAGCAGCGCCGGCTGCAGGTCCCGGCCCGCCTCGGTGAGGTGGTATTCGTATCGGGGCGGATGCTCGCTGTACTGGCGGCGTTCGACGACGCCGGCGGCCTCGAGTTTGCGCAGCCGGTCGGCCAGGATGTCCTTCGACGCCCCCGTATAGCCCGCGATCTGTCCGAATCGGTGCACGCCGTAGGTCATCTCGCGGATCGCCAGCAGCGACCATTTCTCGCCCAGCACCTCAAGTGAAGCGGCGAGGGGGCACGCCCTCACGCTCACGGGCTGGTCCGTCATACCGAGTTTGCCGTCCGGTGCATCAGTGGTTGCCATGCCTCCAGGATAGTCGGTTGGAGTTCCCAACCGACTCATGTACTGTCGGTCGAGTCAGTCGTGTTTCACAACCCACTTTGGAGCAGTTCACCGTGACCAATGCAGAGCGTGCGCCCGCTGTCGGGCTCGACGTGTCGGACAAGGAGCCTCAGGCCGAGACGCCTGCCGGGCTTCGGCGGGCGCGCTGGGTGCTCGCACTGGGCAGCCTGGGCGCCTTCGTGGTCTTCCTGGACACCACGATCGTCAACATTGCCTTCCAGACGATCAGCCGCAGCTTCGACACCACGACGGGGCACCTCGCGTGGGTGCTCAACGCCTACAGCCTCGTCTTCGCCGCGATGCTCATACCGGCCGGCCGCATCGCCGACCGCTACGGGCGCAAGCAGACCTTCATGATCGGCATCGCCGGGTTCGCCCTGATGAGCGCCCTGTGCGGCCTTGCGCCGAGCGCAGGCATCCTCATCGCCGGCCGTGCGCTCCAGGCGGTGTTCGCGGCACTCGTCGTGCCTTCGTCCCTCGCCCTCGTCCTGCACGAGTTCCACGCC
This sequence comes from Streptomyces adustus, assembly GCF_009377175.1. Lineage (GTDB taxonomy): Bacteria > Actinomycetota > Actinomycetes > Streptomycetales > Streptomycetaceae > Streptomyces > Streptomyces adustus. The sequence goes on along the minus strand of NZ_VJZD01000394.1, from coordinate 4,339 downwards.
GAGCGCAGGCATGTCGCCATCGGCGTCTGGGGCGCCATGGCGGCCGCAGCCGCGGCGGTCGGCCCGACCCTGGGCGCCCTGCTGACCGAGTACGCCTCATGGCGATGGATCTTCCTGGTCAACATCCCGATCGCTGCGATCATCCTCGGCTTTGGCAAGAGCCTCCTGCACGAATCCCGCGATCCCCATGCCTCCGGCATCCCGGACGTCCTCGGAACCGTGCTCATCGCCCTTTTCCCGGCGCTGCTGAGCTACTCCATCATCGAAGGACCCACCCGCGGCTGGTCGGACGGACTGGTCGTGGCCGGCTTCGTGCTGTCTGCCCTGGTCCTGCCTGTCTTCCTGTGGCGTACGTCCAGGGCGGCACGACCCATCATGGATCTCGCACTCTTCAAGGAGCGCCAGTTCCGCGACGTCAACGCAGCGACGCTGCTGTTCTCCACAGCGTTCTTCGGACTGCTCCTGGCCAACCTGATCTACCTCCAGACGGTGTGGCAGTACTCCGTCCTGCGAGCAGCGCTTGCCAGCGCGGCGGGACCGGTCGTAGTGACCATCGTCGCCCGGTCCACCACCAAGCTGGCCAGCGTCATCGGGCACAAGAAGGTGCTGCTCGTCGGAGCAGTTCTGTGGACGATCGGTTGCCTCGGCTTCGCCCTGTCCGTGAACGCCTCGCACCACTGGGTGACGCACTGGCTCCCGTGGACGCTGCTGACCGGCCTCGGTATCGGCTTCACCCTGCCCGTGCAGTCCGGCGCCGCAGTGGCGAAGCTCCCCCCGAACCAGTTCGCCGTGGGTTCCGCCATCAACTCCAGCTTCAGGCAGCTGGGCGCCGTCCTGGGCATCAGCCTCTTCGTGGCGATTCTCGGAACGCCCACCCCGACCACCGTGGTGGACACCTTCCATCACATCTGGTGGGTCTTCGCCGCTCTCGGGCTTGCTGCCGGCGTCGTTCAGGCGCTGCCTCACTTCCGGGGTGCTGCTGCCAGGGCCGAGACGGACTGACCCGTTGATGTCCGAGGTCTAGGCCGCTTCCTCTGCATCTTTGTCTGAGAGGCCGCACGCCGCTTGGCCGCACCTATATTGGCGAGGTGGACGAAGCCCAGGCCAGCGGTCAGGCATGGCGGGACGAGGTCAGCCTGCGTCCTACGGCTGAGCAGGATCGGGACGCGTTGGCTCGGCTGGTCGAAGTGGACGCGGACTCCTTTGAAGTCGAGTTGTACGAGCACGCGGCTGATCCCCAAGTGCTGCTGATCGATCGCGCTCAGAGGTCGCGGGCTGGACAGTACGCCAGGCACGTGCGGCGGCTTCTAGAGCGTCACCGGCGCCAAGGCGGCTGAGCGGCGGCCTTCGGACCGTCGGATCGTTGGTTGATTTTTGGCGAGGACGCCCCCTACCTCAGCCTGGACGTGGCCAGACGCGTAGCCGGTCTGTTCCCCGACACCAGCCTGAACTTCATCAAGGCACGCCATTGGCTCCAGTGGGATGAACCCGAGGCCCTGGCCAAGGTGGTTACCCAGCCGAGGTAGCGAAGCACCCTCCCTCACAAGGGAGTCGGTGTGCCGAATCTGCGCAGGCAAACCAAGGCGTCACCCGACCCGCGGCCTGTGCGCATGGACCGATCAAGAGGAGCAGGACATGTCGAACGACCTCATTCTCGTGACGGGGGCAGGCGGCCCCGGATCCATCGGACGCAAAGTGGTCGAGCGGCTGCGCAAGGCCGATCTTCCCGTGCGGGCGATGGTCAGGCAGAACGACGACCGCGCCGAGTCGCTGCGCGCGACGGGTGCCGAGGTCGTGATCGGGGACCTCACACGGCCCGACGATGTGGCGCGCGCCCTCGACGGAGCCCGTCGGCTCTACTTCGGGATGAGCGTGTCGAGCGCCTACCTCGAGGCCGCGGCCACTGTCGCGTCGATTGCGCGGGACCAGGAGGGGCTGGAGGCGTTTGTGAACATGTCGCAGATGACTGTTTCGCAGATGACCCTCACCAGCACGTCGGAGTCCCGGCACCAGCGCCTGCATCTGCTCACCGAACACATCCTGTCGTGGTCGGGTCTGCCGGTGGTCGAGGTCAGGCCGACGATCTTCATGGAGAATCCCCTGTTCGCCTTCGCCATCGCTCCCTCTGCGGACGGCTACAACCTCCAGCTGCCTTTCGGCACCGGCAGGACCTCCCCCGTGTCCACCGAGGACGTGGCGGATGTGGTGGCGGCCATCCTCACCGATCCCGCTCAGCACGTGGGCCAGGTGTACGAGCTCACGGGGCCCGTGTCACGCGACCTGAACGGTGTGGCCGAGGAATTCGCCAAGGCCGTCGGCCGCCCGGTTACCTATGTCGACATTCCGTTCGACGGCTGGGTCGAGTTCCTCAACGCGGTGAATCTGCCTGATCATCTCCTCGACCATGTCAAGACCATGGCCCGCTTGCACCGGGAGAACCGGTACGACCGCGTGTCGGGTGACGTGCAGAAGGTGCTCGGCCGGCCTGCGCTGGATGCTCGCGACTTCGCGGCGAACAACCTCCAGCTGTTCCAGTAGTCGGCCGAATGGAGGGAACGTGCCGCGGCCAGGTGAACCGGTCCGGTGACGCAGGTGTGGAGCGGGCCCAGGCCCGCTCCGCGCCTGCCGGGCAGCATCTGCAGGACGACGGCACCTGGCGCCTACTGACCTTCGAAGCGTGATGTCGGAAGGGGCTGGCGGAGGGTGATCCTCGCGGTATGCCGGTTGTATGAGGTATCTGCAGGGTGGTGGGTTGACGCCTGAACGCCAGATGTTTCGTGAGCGGATCCGGATGGAGGCAGCCGAGCGGTTCGCTGCTGGTGCCTCCAACAGGGAGGTCGCCAGGGACCTATGGGTCAGCGAACGCTCGGTGCAGCGGTGGCGCCGGGCCTGGCAGGAAGCTGGCTGCGAGGGGTTGCGGTCGGCGGGGCCGGTCTCCATGCCGAAGCTGAGCGACACGCTGTTCGCCGTACTGGAGGTCGAGCTGACCAAGGGAGCGGTTGCGCACGGCTGGCCGGACCAGACCTGGACCCTGGCCCGGATCAAGACGCTCATCGGGCGGCGGTTCCACAAGTCCTTCACGCTGTCGGGTGTCTCGCAGATGCTGCGACGTCACGGCTGGAGCCACCAGGTCCCGGCCCGACGTGCGGTCGAGCGGGACGAGGTCGCCGTGGCCAGCTGGGTGAAGGAGACCTGGCCGTCCGTGGAAGCACCGCGGCGGCGCTCGATGCCTACCTCGTGTTCGAGGACGAGGCCGGCTTCTCGATGACGCCGCCCACTGCCCGCACTTGGTCCCGCCGAGGCCACACCCCGATCATCCGCGTCCGCGGACGTTCCCAGCGTCGCATCTCCATCGCGGCCCTGACCTGCTACAAGCCGGGTGAGCGATCCCGGCTGATCTACCGGCCGCTCGTCCACCCAGACCACAAGACCGGAGGGCGCCGCAGCTTCGCCTGGACCGACTACCGAGACCTGCTGACCGTCGCCTACCGCCAACTCGGCAAGCCGATCGTTCTGGTCTGGGACAACCTCAACGTCCACCGCGACCGCCGCTTACGCGGGTTCATCGACGCCCAGGACTGGATCACCGTCCACTACCTCCCGCCCTACGCACCGCAGCTCAACCCGGTCGAAGGGGTCTGGTCTCTCCTTCGCCGCCGCTGCCAGGCCAACACCGCCTTCACCGACCCCGCCCACCTGATGCGCGCCCTGAAGCGTGGCTTGCGAGAGGTCCAGTACCGGCCCGCCCTCATCGACGGGTGCCTCGCCGGCACCGGACTGGCCACGGCCGGCCCAGATTGCTGCCTTTGATCAACTCGGGCAGGTCCTGGGGGTCCGTCCAGCACCACCAGACTCGGCCTCGTCAGCCGCCCGCTCGTCTGTCGCCGCACGGATCCCTGCTTCTTCGAGGTGACTTGGGCGAATGCTCAGCCGAAGTTGACGACCTGCGTATCCAGCACCGACAACGGTGACCACGGAGCCGACCGCTGGCCACTCTGCGGGGTCGAGATAGCCCTCAGCGATATCGACGCGGTCGACCACACCAATCTCCCCGGACGGAACCTGCACCCTGAGCCCATAGTGCATGTGCTTGACCACTGTTCCACCGGTCAAAGACCACTTCCGCAGTTGCTCAGGCATAGCCCCAAGTCTTCCAGGACTTCGGTGGGCAGAGCCGCTGATCGCCCGACATCACGCCTTCAAGCTCAGTAACGGTAGTTCGTTAAATCCGGCGGTAGAGGTCGATGCCGTGTCCGGTGGTGACCGCGTCGATCAGGGCCTGGAGCTCGGAGGGTGGGTCCGTGTCCGTCCAGGCTCGCCACCAGCGGTTGAGGGTGAC
>NZ_VJZD01000393.1 GCF_009377175.1 Streptomyces adustus | reverse complement strand
GAACCACACCCCCTGCCCACCCACCAGGCGCCCCGGCCGTCGACGACCGCACCGGTCGACCCCGAAACCGGCCGCCGAAGGCCCCGGACCACGATCGGTCCGGGGCCTTTCCCCTGCGCGAGGACTTCCTGGGCCCGCACGCAAACCAGGAGGATGGAACCGCGCAGGCGTCGGGCACACTCTGCGTGTGTAGTCCCTTTGAGACAAGGATGACCCACTAAATGATCACGCTCACCAAGGAAGACGGCCCGGCAGACCTGGACGGTGTGACCCACCTGTCCCTCGGCGTCTCCTGGGATCCCACCGCCGGCAGCAGCGGCGGACTGCTGGGCAACCTGCGCCGCAAGAGCGGCACCGACCTCGATCTGATCGCCATAGCCCTCCAGGGCCGGGAGCCGGTGCGCCTGGCGGGACTCGACTCGCTCGACCCGATGGGCAACGGCTCGCTGGTCCACAGCGGCGACAACCAGAGCGGGCACGGGGACGGTGACGACGAGACGGTGACCGTCGAGTTCGCCCGGATCCCGCCCCACATCACGTCGATCGTGTTCGTGGCCGCCGCGTACAAGAAGGGCAGCTCCTTCCAGAAGGCACGCAACATCAGCTTCAAGGTCTACGACGCCACCGGCGGCAACTCCCAGCAGGTCGCCGACATCTGGCCGAGCCTGCTCACCCGGGACAACGGCTGCGCCGTGGCCAAGGCGGTCCGGGTCGGCGACGGTTGGAAGCTCGAAGTGATCAACGTGACGGGTCAGATCAAGCAGGGCGACGAGCACGCCCTGATGCGTTTCGCGATCAGCAAGTAGGACGCGGTCGGGGCCCGACGCATCGCCCACGGCCGGTGCGGTCGGCGTCGGCCGGATCGTCCCCCACGTCCGGTACGGCCCGGACGGCGTCCTCGAACGCGGGACGCCGGCCTGCGCGGCGGCGTACGACGCCGCGCAGGCCGGCCGCGGTCCCGCAGGACGTCGTGACCGAAGGCTCTCCCCTCCACCGTCCGTGGCTCCGGCACGGAAACGTTCACGCCCTGGACATCGGCGACGACCTGCGTGGATGCCCTCCGGTGCGACCGTGGGACCCGGACCGTCGAACGCGCTCGGAAGCACACGGCCGCGTGATCCGGGTCGGTCCGGCACCGCGCCGAGAAGGCTGAGCGATGGTGAGGAACCGATGAACCCGAGTGACGTCGACCGTACCGAACACGCCGCCGTCGTACCGCAAGTCGACGCCGGGGCCAAGCCGCTGCTCGACGCCCCCCAGACGGCCGCGGCGGGGGTGACGATGTGGATCTTCGTCGTCGCCCCGCCGGTCTCCCTGATCGCCGTGATGCCGTTCGCGTGGGGATGGGGCCTGTCCACGCTGGACCTCGGCATGGCCGTGGTCTCCTACCTCGTCTCCCTCGCGGGCCTGACGGTCGGCTATCACCGTCTCTTCACCCACCGCTCGTTCAAGGCGCGGCGCGGCCTGCGGATCGCGCTGGCCGTCGCGGGTTCGCTGGGGGTCGAGGGCTCGCCGGTCCAGTGGGTGGCGAACCACCGGCGCCACCACGCCTTCGCCGACCGCGAGGGCGACCCGCACTCGCCCTGGCGCTACGGCACCGACACCCGGGCGCTGCTCAAGGGGCTCCTCCACGCGCACATCGGGTGGATGCTGAAGCGTGAACTGAGCAACCGGGCCAGGTTCGCCCCCGGCATCGCCGCCGATCCCGATCTGCGGCTCATCGGCCGGCTCTTCGGGCCGCTGACCGCCGTCTCGCTCCTGACCCCGGCGCTGGTCGGCGGGTTCGCCACCGGCACCTGGACGGGCGCGCTGACCGGGTTCTTCTGGGCCGGCGTGATCAGGATGGCGCTGCTGCACCATGTCACCTGGTCGGTGAACTCGATCTGTCACGTCGCGGGCAGCCGCCCCTTCGCCAGCCGGGACAAGGCCACCAACTTCTGGCCACTGGCACTGCTGTCCTTCGGCGAGAGCTGGCACAACTCGCACCACGCCGACCCCACGGCCGCGCGCCACGGCGTCCTGCCGGGCCAACTCGACCCGGCGGCCCGCCTGATCCGGGTGTTCGAGAAGCTTCGCTGGGCCCAGGACGTGCGCTGGCCGAGCCCGGACCGTATCGGCGCCCGGCTGCTGCCCGACCCGGGTGCCTCGCAGGGATCCTCGGGCTGACGGCGCCGGGACGTCCGCGTCCCGGCAGGTCCTGGTCGGGGCGCGCCGACGGGTGTCAGGAGACTTCGTCGTCGCGAAGGGCCAGGTCGAGCAGGCCCGGGAAGCGGGCGTCGAACTCCTCCCGCCGCAGCCGGTTGAGTCGCTTGGGCCCGTCGTCGCGCTGCTCGACCAGCCCGGCGGCGCGCAGCACGGCGAAGTGGTGGCTCTTCGCCGCCCGGCCGACGGGCACGTCGAAGTTGCTGCAACTCAGGGACCAGTCGGGATGGTCGGCCAGGGTGCGCACGAGCTGGATGCGGACCGGGTCGGCGAGCGCGGTCAGCGCGGTCAGCAGCGGGACGTCGTCGGGATGGGTGAGGACGGGTGCCGCGCGATGGCTTCTGCCCGGGGTCCTGTCCGTCATCGCTCGCCCCTTCTGGCGTTGCCCGTTGCAGAGTGTTCGATGAGCATCATACAGTGCGAGTGTTCGCTTCCCGTCGAACACTCTCGGAGAGGTGGTTCTGCGCATGCGTGCGGTCGAGTTCCAGGAGTACGGCGGCCCCGACGTCCTGCGGGTCGTCGAGGCCGAGGTGCCCGAGCCCGGCGCCGGGCAGGTGGCCATCGACGTCGCGTGGGCGGGCGTCAACTTCGCCGACCTCAAGGCGCGGGCCGAGGGATACCGGGTCGTCTCGCTGCCCCACCGCCCCGGCCTGGAGGTGTCCGGACGCGTGCGGGCCGTCGGCGAGGGCGTGACCACGGTGCAGGTCGGGCAGGAGGTCGCCGGACTCGTACAGGGCGGCGGGTACGCCGACGTGGTCGTCGCCGAGGCGGCGGCCGTGTTCGCGCTGCCCGACGGCGTGGACCTGCGCACCGCGGCGACCGTGCCGACGGTGCTGCCGACCGCTCACGCCCTGGTGCACGAGGTGGGCCGGCTGCGGGCCGGGGAGAGCGTCCTCGTGCAGGGCGCCGCCGGCGGTATCGGCACGGCGGTCGGGCAGCTGGTCCGCGCGGCGGGCGCCGGCGCCGTGTACGGGGTGACCTCCAGCAAGGCCAAGGCCGAGTACGCCCTCGCGCACGGATACGACGACGTGTTCCTGGCCGAAGCCTTCGACCAGGACGTGCGCCGCGCCACCGGCGGCAGGGGTGTCGACCTGGTCCTCGACCCGGTCGGCGGGGACACGCTGCGCCGGGGACTGGACGCGCTGGCCGCCTTCGGGCGCCTCGTCTCCTTCGGCAACGCGAGCGGCGCCGAGCCGTGGCGGGCCGGGCAGGCCGACCTCGCCCCCCGCGCCCTGTCCGTCAGCGGCTTCTCCGTCCTGGCCCTGGCCGCCACGGCACCCGACGCGCTGCGCGAGCTGACCGCCCGCGCGCTGCGCACCGTCGCCGAGGGGACCGTATCCCTGCCCGTCACCGCGGAGTTCCCGCTTCAGGACGCGGCCGAGGCCCACCGCCTCATGGGTGGCCGCACCTCCACCGGCAAGCTCCTGCTCCACGTCGACTGAACCGAGCCCGTCGACGACATCCGCTTCGACGGATCCGGACGGGACCGGACGCCCGTCGTTCCCGCGCACGAGGTGTCCGGCGTCGTGGTCGAGATTTCACCCGAATGGCGCAACATGGCGTGCCACCCACATGGGTGAAGATCAAGCTGATTAGTGCCCCAGTCGAGGCAATCCGTGAAAGGGGATCGAATGCGTATTCGACGAATCCTCGCCGCCGGTATCGCCGCGGCAGCCCTCGCCGGACTCGGCCTCACAGGCGTCGCCACCGCCGCCACCGCACAGGGCGCCCCATCCGTCGTCAGCCCTTCCGAGTGCAGGCAGGGCGGCGGAGTGCCCCGGATCGACTTGCCGGGCAACCCCTGTGTGGGCGGCAAGTACGACGGGGAGGCGGTCGACTGAACCGCGCAAGGCGCCCCGCAGCCACGCGCTGCGGGGTGCTCCCGCGCGAGCGCGGCCGGGCGAGTCGCAGGGACCGTGCGGTTTCTCGAACGCTGTCGCGTGACCGCGCACGCGCATGTCGCGCCGCCTCCTGTCAGCTCTCCCGTTTGATCCACTCGCCGCCGCCCAGCGGGTAGTCGTAGCCCGGGCGGCCCGCGCCGGCGCTGGTGCGGAACGGGATGCCGTTGTCGTCGATGTGGACGGTGCCGCGGCGGCTGCCGCTGGACCAGTCCAGGGTGAGGTCCCAGCGGACGTCGTGCGCCTCGGTGTGGGCGGTGACGTAGAAGACCTCGGGGTCCGACTCGCTGACCTTGTACGGGAAGTCGCGCTGGCCGTTCTTGACGGCGACCGCAGGACTGCCGTCGTCGAGGCCGATGTCGAACGACTTGGTGTCGACGCCGCCTCCGCAGCCGACGCCCATCGCGTAGTCGTTCCAGGCGAGCGGCGCCTTCTTGGCGAGGACACGTACGTGCAACGCCTCCAGTACGACGGTGTCCTTGCCGGTGCCCTGAACGGTGAGGGCGACCCGCTGTTCGCCCGAGGAGACCGCCCCGTACGCGGCGGCCCAGCGCGGGGCGTCCTGCTCGCTCGGCGCCGGCGGACCGACCTGCCCGGGTTCGCTGTCGACGAGGAAGTGCTGGCTGCACGGGCTGTCGTAGACGTACGGGCGGGTGCTGACAGTGAGCGGGACGGCGCCGGTGGCGCTGCCGCCGGCGGGCCGGGTCGCGCCCTGCTTGCCGTCGCCCTTCCCGGCCCCTCCGGACTCGGCGGCGGAGGGGGAGGACGATGCGGAGGGCTCGTGTCCCGTCGCGCTCGGGGACGGTGCGGCGGACGGAGTCCCGGCGTCGGTCGTGCCGGTGACCGCGGCGGTGGCACCGGCCGCCTGCCGGTGACCCGTGGCGTTCCGGTCGCCGAACAGCGGATGCACGGTGAGCACCACGGCTCCCAGCACGGCGGCCACCGCGGCGGAGGCGATCAGCACGGTACGGCCACGACGGGGGCGATGCGGCCGCGCGAGCTCGCGCGGCACATCGACGACAACCGGCTCACCGTTCTCGCCGGTGCTCCCTGCGTGCGATGCCGCTGAGCCGTCGTCCACCATTTCGGCCGTTTCCGGCACATCCGCCGAACCGACCGCATCCGCCGAACCCACCGCATCCGCCGAACCGTCCGAACCGGCTCCCTGAGCCGAACCCGTCGCCGCGACCTGCTCCGCTCTGCGCCCTCGTGCCGCGTCCGCCAGGATCCAGTGCCGGTGCAGCTCCACCAGCTCCGCCGGCGTTGCCCGGCAGACCCTGGCGAGGCGCTCCACCGGTGCGTACTCGATCGGCACCGCGGTGCCGTTGCAGTAACGGTGCAGCGTCGACGTGCTCATGTGCAGCCGCTTGGCAAGCGCCCCGTAGCTGAGTCCCGAGCGGTCCTTGAGCTCCCGCAGCTGCCGCGCGAACGCCTCCGTGTCCCCGGCCCCCGTTGCCCCTGACACCCGTTC
>NZ_VJZD01000392.1 GCF_009377175.1 Streptomyces adustus | reverse complement strand
GGCCAGAGCGGGGCGGGGGTTCCGTCGGCCACCGCGGCCGGGGCGTCGGTGAGGTTCATGCGCTCCCGCAGCCGGCCGTAGAAGTCCATCGGGCCCAGCCGCACGGCCCGCAGCCGGTGCGGCGCCGCGTACACGCCGATCCAGTCCCCCGGGTCGAGCACGCCCCGCAACTGGCCGTCGATGCTGACGGCGGCCTGACCGGACCGTTCGAGCACGCGCAGGGCGATGGGTTCGTCGGGCGCGGCCACGACCGACCGGTTGAACGCCATGTGCGGGGCGACGGGCGTGAACACGAGCCCCTCGGCGCGGGGCGAGACCACGGGACCGCCGGCGGCGAAGCTGTAGGCCGTCGAGCCGGTCGGGGTCGCCACCAGCAGCGCGTCGGCCGAGTAGGACGCCAGCAGCCGGCCGGCGATGTAGACGCCGACCGACACCTGCCGGTCTCTCGCCAGTTTCTCCACGACGACGTCGTTGAGCGCCGCGACGTTCAGCGCGATGCCCCAGTCGTCACCGGCCTCGCAGTCGGTACGCACGCGTGGCGGCGGCAGCATCGGACCGCGCCCGTAGCGCATCAGCTCCTGCATGCCGGAGGGCACCTCCAGCGTGCGCGAGGCACGCAGGGTGAGCAGCATCCGGTTCTCGATCGTCAGCCGCTCCTCCCGTACGGCGTCCAGCGCCGCCCGCACCACGGTGACGGGAACCTCCGTCAGGAAGCCCACCCGTCCGAGGTCGACGCCCAGTACGAGGGCGTCGTGCTCGGCGGCCAGCCGGGCACCGCGCAGAAAGGTCCCGTCTCCGCCCAGGGTGACGATGAGGTCGGGGTCTCCCGCGGCCTCCACTTCCTCCTGGGCACTGTGGCGCCCGCCGTCCCGCCACACGTCGATGTCCGTGCACTGCACGTCGTGCTCGGCGCACCACTCGCGGACGGTCCGTGCGGCGTCCATGGCCGCCGAGCGCCCTCCGTGGACGACCATACCGACCCGACGCACCGTCACATCCGCCTCCGAGCCGAGTCTCCACGGCGGACGCGGCAGCCGTCCGCACCCGTACCGGCTGCCATCCTCACCGTGCGACGGCCCCGTACCGTCAACGCCACGCCGCCAGGTAACCCGAGACGTGTTGCGCCCAGTGCGCCCAGTGCGCCCCGCGCGGGTCCGGCCCCGCGGGGCGGCCCTCAGGCCTGCGGGGCGGACACCTCGAAGAGCATGCAGCTGCTGGTGGCGTGGGCGAGCAGACGGTCGGACGCGTCGATCAGCGTGGCCTCGGCCAGCGCGGTCCGGCGTCCGCCGTGCACGACCCTGCCTACGGCGCGGACCCGGCCGGTGTCCACCGTGATCCGCCGCAGGAACTTCACGGTCAGGTCGAGGGACGTGTACGCCATGCCGTGCGGCAGCGTGGAATGGACGGCACAGCCCGCCGCCGAGTCGAGCAGGGTGGCGTAGACACCGCCGTGGACGCTGCCGATCGGGTTGTAGTGCTCCTCGCCCGGCGTCAGCGAGAACACCACCCGCCCCGGCTCCACCTCGTCGAGCGAGAAGTCCACGGTCGCGAGGATGGGCGGCCCCGGCACCCGGCCCTCCTGCATGGCACGCAGGAAGTCGATACCGGCCTCGCGCGCGGCGGCCGCCGCGGTCACGCCGGGATCGTCCCACTCGTACGTACGTGTCCGTCCCACAGTGCACTGCCTCCCGATCTGACTTCGTGCCGCGAAGTTAGCTCTCGCGTCTGCTGACTGTCAACGGCGAAGCCAGGTGGTGTGACAGGGGTGACCCGAGTGCGTAGAGGCGATTCCCGGACATACGAGGTGGGCACGACACGCTGTCGCGTTCCGTACTATCTCTACTACCGGCTGTGCGGCCGTAATTGCCACTACTCTTACGGCACCAGCCCCAAGAGCAAGCACATTTGGTTCTGCATACGGCCACGACTTGCCGTCCCCGGGGCCGGAGGGCCCATGAAAGAGGTGTGAGCAGCATGTCCGAAACCACTACGGGCACGACCGGACTGACGTCGCAGTACGCCACCCAGGTGGCCGCCGACCTGGAACGCAACGTCAAGGAGCAGGAACGCCTTGCCGGTGAAATCGCCGCGCTCCAGGAGCAGTTGGCCACGATGCAACAGGATCACACCGTCCTGGTGAGCATCCGTCAGGTCCTCGGCGGCACGGCTGAGGCGGTGGAGACGCCGGCCGAGCCGGCGGTCGAAACGGTGGTCGAGACCGAGGCCGACACCGCGGCGGTGGTTCCGGCGCCGCGCAAGAAGACGGCCGACGCGACGGGCACCGGCCGGCGGACGCGGGAGGCGCGCAAGAGCTCCCCCGCGCGCGCCAAGGGCGCGCGGACGGCCCGCAAGAACGCGGCGCCCAAGGCGGAGGCGGCCACGGAGTCCGCCCAGCGCACCCTCGTCGACATCGTCCGCGCGCACCTGGTCGAGCAGCGCGAACCGCGCTCCGCCGCCGAGATCGCCACCACGCTGGGGCAGCAGCACCCCGAGCGCTCCGTCAAGACGACCGTCGTCCGCACGACACTCGAAGGACTGGTGGCCAAGAGCCACGCCCAGCGCACCAAGCAGGGCACGTCCGTGTACTACTCCGCGGCCGACACCCAGGAACCCGCCGCGGTGCCGGAGGCGTCCGCGGAGGAATCGGCCTGAGCCTCGCGTCTCTACGCGGAGCCGAGGCGAGGGCCGGGACGGCCGCCCGGCCGGGCGGTGCGTGCCAGCAGGACCGTGCCGCCGGCCGCCACCGCCAGGATCCCCGCCACCGCCAGGGTCCTCGCCGCGGCCGTCGCGCCGTCGGAGCGCCAGGACAGGACCGACCCGGAGGACACGGCGGAGAGCGCGGATCCGATGCTGAGCCAGGAACCGGCGGAGGCCACGCTGACGGCGGAGCCGAGGGAGCCGACCGACAGCACGCTGCCGACCGACCCCACGGACAGGGCGCTGCCCACGGAGCACACGGACAGGACCGAGTCCACCGACCCGATGGAGAGCACCGAGCCCTTCGACCACAGCGAGCCCCACGAGCGGTCGGTACGGGTGCGGATCGTCATGGGCCGATACTGCCAGAACCGGCGGCCGTACGCGCGCCGGCCGCGGACCCCGGCCCCGGCGGTCGGCGCAGCCCCCGGGACCGCCCGGACCGCGCCGGTCAGCGGTGCCCGCGGCCCGAGTCGAGGACCGCGGTCACCGCACGCGCCATGGCCTCCTCACCCTTGGCGTTGGGGTGGGCGGGAGCGGCCGGGGAGGCCGGCTGGAGGGGCTCGATCCAGCGGTCCGCCGGGGCCTTGCACATGTCGTGGCCGACCGTGGGCCCGTAGGTGTCCACGTACTCCGCGCGGTTCAGCAGGGCCACCAGACGCAGCATCAGGTTCAGGCGCTTGCCGGTGTCCCGCAGGTAGGGGAAGTCCTTCGCCGCGAACGGCACCGAGGGGTAGCAGCCGCTGCCGTCGTCGGGCAGCAGGTCCGGGTAGCCGACGACGAGCACCCGGGCGTGCGGCGCCCTGGCGTGCACCGCGCGCAGCACGGCGGCGACCTTGGGCATGGTGTCGAGGATGTTGAGCACCAACTGGTCGGTGCCGGAGGAGGCGTAGTAGCGCTGGCACGGGTTGCCGGTCACGTCCGTCGCGCCGAGCCGGGCACAGGTGGCGATGATGGACCCGAAGCCGACGTCGTTGCCGCCGATCTGCACCGTCACGAGGTCGGTGTCGTGCTGCACCGCGTCCAGCTGCGGGCCGTTCGTCCCCTGGGCCTTCCACATGTTCTCGGTCGTCGCGCCGCCGCAGCTCACGTCCTTGAACGCGGTCGTCCTGCGCGCCGCCGAGACGAGTGAGGGGTAGTTGTGGTCCGAGCGGGCGCAGTTCGCGTCCACCTGCCGGGGGATGAGCGGTCCCGAGGTGTAGGAGTCGCCGAGCGCCACGTACCGCGTGCCATGGCCGGTGTGCCGTCCGTCGGCCGAGGCCGGTGCGGCCGAGGCAAGGCCGAGGGCGCAGACGCCGAGCGCCGCTCCCAGGGCGGTGACGCGGCGGTGACGCGGGGCTGTTGCGGCCGGACTGCCGTGCTGCTTCATGGAGCGCTCCCCCAGATTCCAGGTCGGCGTGCCACACCGCGCCGTTGCGGTGTTCGCGCGTTCGACTCGGTTTGTATACCGGTCGGTACGTTGCCTGGACCAGAGGTCGGCACGAGTCAACTGGGCAGAGGGACGGGAAAGTTGCGCGGAGCGACCCGCCGACCGTGGTCGGCGGGTCGCTCACCCGGAGGTTCGGTCACTCGCTCGGACGTTCAGCCGATGTGGTAACTGTCGCCGTACACCTTCCAGTCCAGTGGCGGGTCGAGGTCGAGATTGCCCTTGCGCAGGAAGACACGCTGCTCGGTGTCGACCCGGCTGGTGTCGCTGTGCGCCTCCTCCTGCCGCATGGCCCACACCCGCGCGTCCAGGAAGGCGTTGAGGTACGCCGTCTCGTCGCCGCCCTGCGCGGGCGGCTTCGCCCGGCCCAGGGCACGCTTGCGGATGCTGCGGAACGAGGTGGGGTCGTCGCCGTCGCCGTGCATCACGATGGCGTCGTAGTAGGTGAACTGGCCCAGGGCGCGCAGTCCGTCGGACTTGCCCTGCCGGACCGCCGGGTTGAAGTACACCCGGTCGCGCTCGTCGTCCTGCGCCTGCTGGAAGCGCGAATCCTGGGCGGCCCTGCGCCAGTCGCCGGGGAAGGACGGGTCGAGTCCGTCGTGCGAGTCGGTGCCGTTCACCGCGCGCAGCGCCGGCAGGTACCGGGCGAGGACGTTGCCGGGCTTGCGGTCGGTGTAGAGCTGGACGAGGTCGAGCATGTCGCCGGTGCCGGAGCAGAACCCGATGATGCCCGCGGTGTAGCCGCGGCCGTCGCCGATGTCCTCGATGTACTTGTACTGCGCCTTCCAGTCGAGCGAGGAGTTCTCCGCGCTCGACACCAGTCGCATGGCGATCTCCTTCTTCGCCGGGTCGTCGAGGCCCGGGGCGGCCGCGGTCACGGGGCTCGCGGCGGCTCGGACGGAACCGAGCAGCGGCGCCGCCGCCAGGGCGCCGACCAGGGCGAGGGCCGTACGGCGGGAGACGACGGTGAGATCCGTCGTCCCGGAGGTTATGTGCTTCACGGGGACTCCAGTTGGAGGTGGGGGGTGGAGTTGGTCCGTACCTGATTGCACTGACAGGAAGGTTTACTATCAGATGCCGGACGAGACGGTAACCCGACCCGGAGCAGGTTCGTAGGATCGAACAAGTAGTGAACTCGCTTGCCACACAAGGGTGTTGACCGATGGCGGGCGTGGCCGAACGGAGCCGTACAGCCGCACGCGACAGGGGTCCGGCATGGCATGGATACGCGTCATCGGCGACGGGCGGCGGGAGCCGCCACCGCACCGGCCGGACGGAACGAGCGCGTCACGCCTGCGCGCGGCGGTGCGCGGCGGTGCGCGGGGACGCGCGGGGACGCCGTGATCCTCGCGAGGGCCGGGCCGGACGCGCCGGACACCGGACGGGCGTCGGCCGCCTACGCGACACCGCGCCGTCCGCGGGTGGCGCACCACGTACGCCCGATCGGCGCGGCGGTCAGGGCGGGCTCTGCCGTCCGCCGCCGTCGCCCTCCCCC
>NZ_VJZD01000391.1 GCF_009377175.1 Streptomyces adustus | reverse complement strand
GTCGTTGCTGGTTCTGCTGGCCACGGGGCGGGTCCTCGCAGTTCCTGTGGGGGGTGCTGTGGTTGCGGCTTCATCGGAAAATGATCCAAATCGTGCTGTCGAACCCCGTTTCAGCTCGGGGGATCGGGCGTAATGTTCAGTCATGGACCGCCGCATTTTCGGGCTGGAGAACGAGTACGGCGTCACGTGCACGTTCAGGGGACAGCGCCGCCTGTCGCCTGACGAGGTGGCGCGGTACCTCTTCCGCCGTGTCGTGTCATGGGGCCGCAGCAGTAATGTCTTTCTGCGAAACGGTGCCCGCCTGTATCTCGATGTCGGGTCACATCCGGAATACGCGACACCCGAGTGTGACAACGTGACCGAGCTGGTCACTCATGACAAAGCCGGCGAGCGCATTCTCGAGGGACTCCTGGTGGACGCGGAACGACGCCTGCACGAGGAAGGAATCGCGGGCGACGTCTACCTCTTCAAGAACAACACCGACTCGGCGGGCAACTCCTATGGTTGCCACGAGAACTATCTGGTGGCGCGGCACGGGGAGTTCTCCCGGCTCGCGGACATCCTTATTCCGTTCCTGGTCACGCGCCAGTTGCTGTGTGGTGCGGGCAAGGTTCTGCAGACTCCGCGCGGGGCTGTGTACTGCGTGAGTCAGCGGGCGGAGCACATCTGGGAGGGCGTCTCCTCGGCGACGACCCGGTCCCGGCCGATCATCAACACGCGTGACGAGCCGCACGCGGACGCGGAGCGTTACCGGCGGCTGCATGTCATCGTGGGCGACTCGAACATGTCGGAGACGACGATGCTGCTGAAGGTCGGGGCGACCGACCTGGTGCTGCGGATGATCGAGGCGGGCACGGTGATGCGGGATCTGACGCTGGAGAACCCGATCCGGGCGATCCGTGAGGTCAGTCATGACATCACGGGGCGTCGCAAGGTGCGTCTGGCGAGCGGCCGGGAGGCCTCCGCGCTGGAGGTGCAGCGGGAGTACTACGAGAAGGCCGTGGACTTCTGCGAGCGCCGTGGTATTCGCACCGGTACGGTCGAGCAGGTCCTGGAGCTGTGGGGCCGTACGCTGGACGCGATCGAGGCGGAGGATCTGGACCGGATCGGCACCGAGATCGACTGGGTGATGAAGTACCAGTTGATCGAGCGGTACCGGGCGAAGCACAACATGACGATGTCGCATCCGAGGGTGGCGCAGATAGACCTCGCGTACCACGACATCCATCGTCGCCGTGGGTTGTACTACCTGCTGGAGAGGAAGGGGCAGGCCGCCCGTATCTGCAACGACCTGAAGATCTTCGAGGGCAAGTCGGTGCCTCCGCAGACGACCAGGGCGAGGTTGCGCGGTGACTTCATCCGAAGGGCCCAGGAGCAGCGTCGTGACTTCACGGTGGACTGGGTGCACCTGAAGCTGAACGACCAGGCGCAGCGCACGGTGTTGTGCAAGGACCCGTTCCGTTCGGTGGACGACCGGGTGGAGAAGCTGATCGCCGGGATGTGAGCGGGGCGGCCGGTGCGCTGTGCCGGGACGCAACGCGGGCGCCGTACGTTTTCCGTACGGCGCCCTTTTGACGCCGTAGAGTTGCGCGCACGCCATCCACAAGATCGACCGATTACGAGGCTTTCACCGTGCGCCGACGTTCTCTCATCCTTGCCGCAGGTTCCGCTGGGCTGGTCACGCTCGCCGGGTGCGGTGAGGACAAGTCCGACAAGAGCAAGACGAGCGTCAGTGAGTCGCCGTCTGCCGAGGCTCCGTCGTCGGCGCCGCCGCCGAAGATCGTCGACGGTCCGCTGCCGGCGATCACGGCGGGGACGAAGTTCGGTGAGAAGCCGACGGTGGCCAAGGGGACGGGTACGCCGTCGGATCAGCTTGCGGTGAAGACGGTGATCGCGGGCGGCGGTCAGACGGTCGCGGAGAACGACTACATCCAGGCGAATTACCTGGGGCAGATCTGGGACACGGCGAAGGTGTTCGACAACTCCTGGGACCGTAAGACGCCGTTGGTCATCCAGTTGGCGCAGGGCAGCATCATCGATGGCTGGCGGTATGCGCTGACGGGGAAGAAGGCGGGCAGCCGGGTCGAGTTCTCGGTGCCGCCGACCTGGGGTTACGGCAAGTCCGGGAATTCGCAGGCGGGTATCAAGGGTACCGACACGCTGGTGTTCGTGGTCGATCTCCAGGAGACGTTCAACGCGAAGAGCTCCGCCAAGGGCAAGGCTGTGGCGCAGGACGACGCGAAGCTGCCGAAGGTGGGGACGAACACCGACGGCAACGCGCCGTCCATCGAGGTGCCGAAGGTGGATCCGCCGAAGGATCTGGTGGCGAACTACGTCCTGGAGGGTGACGGTGCCGCGGTGGGGGCGCAGGACAGTGTGCTGGTGCAGTACAAGGGTGTGCTGTGGGACAACGGCAAGGAGTTCGACTCGACGTACGGCCGCAAGTCGCTGACGTCGTTCGGTCTTTCGCAGGTCGTCAAGGGGTGGGCGCAGGGGCTGACGGGCAAGAAGGTGGGCAGCCGGGTGCTGATCGTGGTCCCGCCGTCCCTGGGTTACGGGGACAACCCGCCGCAGGGCAGTGGCATCGGCAAGGACTCCACGATGGTCTTCACGGTGGACATCCTCGCGAAGATGTGAGGCCGCGTGATGTAAGACTGTGATCGTTGCTTTATCGCAGACAAGCAGGAGCTAGAGACGTGAGCATCGAGAAGCCCGAGATCGACTTCCCGGAGGGCAACCCCCCGGCGGACCTCGAGATCAAGGACATCTGGGAGGGCGACGGCCCGGTGGCCGAGGCGGGGCAGACCGTCACGGTGCACTACGTGGGTGTCGCGTTCAGCACGGGTGAGGAGTTCGACGCGAGCTGGAACCGGGGCAACCCGTTCCGTTTCCCGCTCGGTGGCGGCCGGGTCATCAAGGGCTGGGACCAGGGTGTGGAGGGCATGAAGGTCGGCGGCCGTCGCCAGCTGACCATTCCCGCCCACCTCGCCTACGGCGACCAGAGCCCGACCCCGGCGATCCAGCCCGGCGAGACGCTGATCTTCGTGGTCGACCTGCTCGGAGTCTGATCGTCGAGAGATCGGACCCGATCACCTGGGGCCCATGCCTGTCGGGCATGGGCCCTCGGCTTTTGCCGTGGCACCCCTGGGCGGTACGGTCATCGGTCGGAAGCACCACAAGGAAGGCGAAGGGCATCGATGGCCATTGCCAAGGCCGAGCGACTGATGAACCTGGCGCTGTGTCTGCTGGGGACGCGACGGCCGCTCAGCAAGCGGGAGCTGCGCGAGTCCATCGAGGCCTATCTGGAGGCCGGGAGCGACGACTCCTTCAACCGCATGTTCGAGCGGGACAAGGACGACCTGCGCGAGCTCGGTCTGGTCATCGAGACGGTCGAGAACCTGGACGGCGAGGTGGGCTATCTGGCCCGCCGCGACAGCAACCGGCTGCCGCCCATCACCCTGGACGCCGAGGAGGCCGCCGCGCTCGGTCTGGCCGCCAAGGTCTGGCAGCAGGCCCGGCTGGCCGGTGCCGCCAGCGGCGCCCTGCAGAAGCTGCGCGCGGCCGGACTGCCCGAGGACGTCGACCCCTACGAGGCCCATGGCGCCCTGGAGCCGCGCATCCCGGTGCACGAGGCCGCCTTCGAGCCGCTCATGCTGGCCTGCCGCGACCGCCGTCCGGTCGTCTTCGACTACCGCAAGGCCACCGCCGCCCGCCCCGAGCCCCGGCAGGTCGAGCCGTGGGCCCTGGAGTGCTGGCGCGGCCACTGGTACCTGGCGGGCTGGGACCGGGACCGGGGGGCCGAGCGGGTGTTCCGGCTGTCCCGGATCACCGGCAAGGTGCGCAGCCGGGGCGGCCGCTTCACCGCCGAGGTCCCCGACGTGGTCACCGTGCGCGAGACCGTGGCGAGCTGGGCGGGGGAGACCGCCGACCGCAGCGCCCTGATCCGGCTGCGCCAGGGCGCCGGCTACCCCCTTCGGGCGAAGGCCACCGCGGTGCGGGAACTCGCGGAGGGATGGGACGAGTTGGAGATTCCGTACGGACACGGGCTGGACGCCTGGCTGGTGGAGTTCGGGCCGGACGTGGTGGTCGTGGAGCCCGCGGAGCTGCGGGCCGACGTGCTGGAGCGGCTGCGCGCCGTGGCCAAGGGCTGAGGGGGAGCGAGCAACACAGTGGCAGGCAAACCGGTCAGGCCCACGAACGCCATCGACCAGACCCGGCGGATGCTCTCGCTGGTGACGTATCTGCGGGAGCGTCCGGGCGCCCGGATCGAGGACGTGGCGCGTGCCTTCGGCATCACCGAGGACGAGCTGGTCTCGGACCTCGACGTGCTGCCCATGTGCGGCACCAGCTTCCGCGGCGGCGACCTGCTCGACATCGACACCGACGGCGAGCGGATCTGGTGGCACAACCCGGCGGCGCTGGGGGCGGACGCGGCCGAGCCGCTGCGGCTGGCCGCGGACGAGGCGACGGCCCTGCTGGTGGCCGCCCGCGCCGTGTCGACCCTGCCGGGGCTGCGGGAGGGCGACCGGCAGGCGCTGCTGCGGGCGACCGCCAAGGTGGAGGCGGCGGCCGGCGAGGCGGCCGGGGCCAGCTCCCGGCTGTCGGTGACCTTCGAGTCCGAGGGCGGGGTCTTCGCCGACGTCGACCGGGCGATCTCCGAGCGGCGCCGGCTGTGGATCCGCTACTACTCGCCCGCGCGGGACGAGGTCACCGAGCGTGAGATCGATCCCATCCGGCTCGTCAGCGTGGGCCACACCTATGTCGAGGCCTGGTGCTACCGCTCCGAGGGCCGGCGCACCTTCCGGCTCGACCGGGTCGCCGAGATCCGGGTCCTCGACGAGCCGTCCGCGCCGCCCGAGGTCGAGCTCAGGGACCTGTCGGAGGGGCTGGTCCAGCCGGCCGCCGAGGATCCCGAGGTCGTCGTCGAGGTCGGTCCCGGCGGGCGCTGGGTCGCCGAGTACTACCCGCACGACAGCGCCGATGAACTTCCCGACGGCGGCCTGCGTATCACTCTGCGTACGCCCGACCCGGCCTCGCTCAGACGGCTGGCGCTGCGGCTCGGCCCGGACGGCCGGATCGTGTCGCCGCCGGAGCTGGCCGACAGCGCGCGCCGGGCGGCCCGCGAGGCGCTGGCGGCGTACGACGGGATCGAGGGGTCCGGCGGGTGAACGGCGCGGGGCCGCGCGGGGAGCATGCCGGGCAGGACGACAGGCGGGAGCGGAGTTCTTGAGCGAGTCGTTGAGGTCCGGAGTCCGGGGCATGTCGGTGGCGGCCGCGTTCGCGGGGATGAGAAGTGTGGGGCCGGTGGTCTTCAGAGCCGGCTGCCCGGACTGCCGGGGCCGCTTCGAACTTGCCGCGAGCGCTCTGCGCCTGGCGATCGGCGCCAGCAGCCGCACCACCTTCTACTCCTTCACCTGCCCCGGCTGCGGTGTGTCCGTCCGCAAGCCGGCCGGCGAACGCATCGTGGAACTGCTGACCGGAGGCGGAGTCAGCACCTTGCGGCTGCACTCGGCCTAGGGCCGCTTTCCTGCGACTTGCTCCGCCGGACAGGCCCAGGGCGCGGCCGGGTGAGCCCCGACACACCGGAAGAGCACCGACACACCGGGCGTGCGCCGTGGGTGGGGC
>NZ_VJZD01000390.1 GCF_009377175.1 Streptomyces adustus | reverse complement strand
GCCCCGAACACCCCGCCCGCCAACAAACTTCTCGCGCCCGGCGCCGGCCTGGTGGACCGGGCCCGCGACCTCATCACCGGCCGCGGCAAGTCCTGACCCCCGCAGCGAGCGGTATCCGGGCCGGGCTGCGCACGTCCGGGTTCCAGGCCGGGAACCCAGGCGGCTGGCCACCGGACCGGAGGCAGGCCATGAGCCAAGGGCATCCCCGCAGAGCTTCTCGGCGACCTGGTGGTGGCCCTGCGCGCGGGGTGGACGGCGAGGTCCGCTTCGATGCCGGCAGCCTGGGTGTCTGCTCCACAGACGGCTCCAACTACCGGCAGGTCCCGCTCGGAGTGGTCGTCCCCCGGACCGTCGCGGCCGGGGCGCACGTGATGTGATGGAGGTCTGCGCGCGCTTCGACGCGCGTAGGGCATGCAGCGTCCGGGGCGGCCCTACGATGGTCCCGCCGCCCGGGGGCAGGTCCACCACACACATATCGGCTCGCATGACCCGGCAGGCGTGCGCGTCCCGCTGTCACTACAGCTACGGCTGCGGCGGACACCTGACCACGCCCTGGACCGATCAGACACGCGAACGGCTGGCGGGTCCGTCCTGGTCGCTGACGTCTGCCTCTGCCCGGATCGCAGGCTGCGGCTCGCGCCGGCGTGACGCCTGTTCACGGGCATCGTTGAACGGTGCGACCCGCCACGGGTCCCGGGCGTTGCTCACCCGAGGAACCAGCAGGATCCCGGACCGCCTGCGCAGCCGTTCGGGGGATCGCCCCGCGGCGCCGTCCATGAGGCCATGCTCCGGCTCGCGGGCAGGACTACGCTCTGCCTGCGGTCATCGCCTGGTCTTCCGTCTTCACCCCCGCGATGGTCACCGGTGGCCGCATCTCATCCGCACCTGACTCCGAACAGCGGACACCGTCGAGGGCACCGGGGAGCGCCTCTCGAGCGGTTGCCTCAGGGTCGCGAGACCCATTGGCCGAACCGCGTGCGGCGCCAGCACTGCGGGGTGTACCAGACCCGGTGGTGGGCAGGATCATGCGATCCAGGACAGGCCTACCCAATCGAGGAGACGGTGACCGAGAACTGGAAAGCCGACCGGCTGTCCATCGACCGCCGTATGGTCGACGGCGTCCATGTGGCGAGCGTGCGGGGTGAGATCGATTATGACGTCCGGGGCGTGTTCAGCAGCGCTCTGCTGTCCGCGGACAGCACGATGTCCCCGCTACGGATCGTGCTGGACCTCAGCGGTGTGACCTTCATGGACTCCAGCGGCATCAACGTCCTCATCACCGCCCACCGCAAGGCATGTGACGCCCAGGGATGGCTGCGCATCGCCGGTGCCCAGGAGCCTGTCCTGCGCCAGCTGCGGATGGTCGGGGTCGACACCCTCATCTCCTGCCACCCCACCATCGAACAGGCTCTGACTGCCTGACCTGCCCCTTCCGAGCCTCTCCAGGCGCCGCTGCACGACCGCATCCAGTTCCTGCCTCACCCTGAGGCTCCCCCGCTGCGCGGAGGCGATTTGGCGCCACTTCGGACGCTCAACAGGTGCTCGTCGGCTCCGTTGAGCCCGATCGAGCTCCACTCCCGCGTCGGCTCGAACTCCGCGTTCCACACGGTCAAGTGATCGCCCAGTGCTCCTCGGGCACGTCGCCGGACAGGATCCGTGGGCGGACGGGCCGGACGTGGCACCAGTAGGCGTACCCCCCTCTCGTGTCCTTTCAGGCGGACGAAACGGCCGTAGGGGCCTTTTCCTGCGCCGGTCTGGGCAGCGCCGTCCGCGAGGTTGCGTCATGTCCGTTCTTTCTTGGGGAAGACGTACTCGTCGAGGACCAGGCCTATGGCAGCGGCCGCCGGGATGGCGACAAGGGCGCCGATGATGCCCAGGAGCGCGCCGCCGACCAGCACGGCGAGGATGGTGACCAGCGGGTGGATATCGACGGCGAACTGCATGGCCCTCGGCACGATGAGATAGTCCTCGGCGACCCGGAAGACGATGTAGAAGACGGCTGTCGCGATCGCTATGGGAAGGGACACCGACAGCGCGACGAGGCTGACGACGATGCCGGCGAGAGTGGAGCCGACGATCGGAATCAGGTCCATCAGGGCGGTGAAGATGCCCAGGGCGGCGGGATACGGGACACCGAGGGCCGCGCACCAGCCGAAGGTCGCCACTCCGGCGATGCCCGAGGTGACGAGGTTGCCGAGCATGAACTTGCCTGTCCGGTTCATGATCTCTTCGGCCACGCCCTCGACACGCTCGCGGCGGCTGGCCGCCACGAAGCGGAAGCAGAACTGTTTGACGGCCGGCAATGCCGCCATGCAGTAGACGGTCACCGTGATCACGATCGCCCCCGAAGTGAGAGCGCTGAGGACGATGTGGCCTGCGCCCAGGACTCCGCCGGCCAGGCCGGTCGCTCCGCTGTCCGAGTCGATCTCGTGCTTGGCCCTCTCGACCAGGTGATAGTGGTCCTCCAGGCGCCCGATCGTCGACTGGTGGTCGTGCACCTGTTGCAGCCAGCCCGGTACGGCGTCGACCAGTGCAGAGATCTCTCTCGTCACCGGCGGGATGACCAGAGCCAGGAAACCGCCGAGCACCACGATGAACCCCGTCAGCACGATCGCGACGGCCCAGCCGCGCCGCAGACCCCGGCGCGTGAACCACACGACGAGCGGTTCCAGGCTGATCGCGATGAACACGGCCAGCAGCAGCAAGGTCAGCACCGAACTCACCCGCAGGACCGTCTGGACCGCCAGCCACGCCAAGCTCGCCCCCAGGCCCAGACCGAAGCCCACGGTCACCCACGACCGCCGACGCCGCCCGCGGGAATCCCGGCGCGACGACTGAGGGAACTGGGACCAGAACGCCGGTACATCACCCGCGGAGCCTGTCTCCGGGGCGTGCCCGCCCGTCCCCTCCACTGCGCCGTGCTCCTCACGAGCGGCCCCGGGCCCGGACTGCGCAGACATCGCGACGTCCCTCCTCGGCTGACTCGGACGGGCGTCGGTGTCACCGGGCATCGTCCGAGACGGGTTGGTGACAGTGCGAGTATCCAGATACTCCGCCGGAACCGCGGGCGGCGGCTGAGTGCCCACAGCAAGGAGGTGCGCTACCGGAGTGTCCCGGCAACTCGACGCCAGCAACCTGCCCAAGCGGCATCCCGTCCGGACCGGCGCCTCACGGATACCGGTGCGGGGTGCCGCTGGCAGTAACGGGTGAAGACATCGTTCTGGCGACGCCCTGCTGTGCCGGCATCGGTCCTGGCTTTTCTGGCGTCCGGGGGTTGCAGCCCCGGGATGTGGCGTGCCCGGGCCGGGCCGGCGCTCGGTCGGCTGGGCGCCTCAGGTGTTCGGCCGGGCCGCGCTGATGTCGCCCAGGGCCGACGTCTCGTCACGTTCGATCGCCAGATCGCCCAGGGCGAGGATGCCCACCGGCCGGTCGTCCTCGACGACCGGGAGCCGGCGCACGGCGTGCTCGCGCATCAGCCGCACCGCCCGGTCCAGGGTGTCGTCCGGGGTGACGGTGACCAGATCCTCACTGGCCGCCTGCATCACCGTGGTCTCGTCCGGGTCCACTCCCTCGGCGAAGGCTCGTACCACCAGGTCGCGATCGCTCACCAGGCACCGCAGATGCCCGTCTTCGGTCACCAGGACCACGCCGACGTCCTCGTCCCGCATCATCCGGGCCACGGCGCTCACCGACGCCTGCGGTTCGGCGGTCACCAGCTCGCTGGTCATGATGTCGCGTACATGCTTGGCCATGACAGGCTCCTCTCTCACGGTCCGACTACGGCTTACGGCAGCCGGGTACCCCGGTGAGCGGTCCGTCCCGGGCCATCACGGGTTTCGGCGGTGGATCCGTCACGGGTCCAGGCGGTGGACGTGGAACGCCGCTCCGATGACAGGCCGGGCGTAGTTGCGCAGTCACTCCGCCGCCGGTCTCGATGCCAGCGTGCGCGCGTCCGTGGAGGGCGAGGTCGGCACCCGCGGTGTCGATGGCCTCGGCAAGCAGGCAGGAGATCGAGGACCTCGGTGTACCGGCAAGAGTACGTCGGCACGGCGGGGCAGAGCCATGACAACCTCCAGAGGATAGATGCCAACGCGTACCCACAAAGCTGACATGTATGTAAAAAGGCAATGTCGGGCTTGTCGGAGCCTGCTCTCAGCGCCATCCCATCCCCTGCCTGCCGAAGTCCGGGTTCATCCACTCGTTCCTCGCGGACCTACCAGGGACTCTCCCTGGGGCAAACCTCGGCCAAAAGCTCCAACAGGTAAGCGGCGACTGAATCAGGCTCCCCACGCCGCACCCAGGTGTAGACGGCAGTCTGCGCCGACGGGTCGGCGTACCCCAGGACGTACCCGTCCACCAGCCCGTCGGTGTTGGGGCACTGCCGCACCCAGACCTGCCGAGGCATCCCGTTGACCTCGGCCAGGGCCTCGACGTCGTCACGCCCTGGGCTGTCCCGGAACTGATACGCCCAGTGTTTCCGCATGCCGACATTCTTTCCCCGGCCCTAAGAAATCCCGCTACGGACATCCGCCGCGTCGCCCAATAGAGTCAATAGCAGCGCCCCCACGTCGGCTCCCCCTCGACGGCTGGGTCCCTGACCGGTCCTGTGCGGGATGCCCTCGGCGCGGTCGGGCAGGGAAATGACAGAACCGGCAACCGATCTGGGAGCGGATGGAGGCGCGACGGTGGACCATCCGCGGATGAGTCGGATCCAGTTGCACAATTGGCTGGCGGAACAGGTGAAGGGCCACGAAGCGGAACGTGTGCAGGAGCTGCAGGAAGAGAAGGCGCAGCTTCTCGAAGCGATGCGCGCGCACGCCGTGGTCGACCAAGCCATCGGAGTCGTCCTCGCCACAAAACAGCTGACGCCGGAGCAGGGGTGGGATGTGCTCCGTGAGGTCTCCCAGCGGACGGACATCAAGCTCCATCACGTGTCAGAGCTGATCATCAACTGGGCCCGCACCGGGGAACTGTGCGCTGACATCCGCACGGAGCTGGAGCGACAGCTCTCGCAGAACCCGCAGCCCTCGCAGAACGATGCATGAACAGTGCTCGACGCAGCCGCATGACGGCTCCGACGTTCTCGAACTCCGCGGCCCCGCTCGCAGGTGTCGATACTGAGACCGGCGGCCCCCGGCAGCTCGCCAGGCGATCGTTGTCCGTGGGGAGAGGGGGAGATCGTTGCCAAGTTGCGGGATGCGGCCGAACATCGGACGCAGGCGCACTTCACCATCGGGGAGGACCAGGCCCTGGATATTGAGCCGCGACCAACGCCGGAAGATCGTTCACAATGCACCGGGTGCTGGCCTGCTTCGCACTGTAGGCGGATGTCTACGGTTCCCGTGGATACCGGCCACCGGCCGCCGCTCGGCAAGCGGGCTGGCCGCGACGCCGGGCAATGGGTCGCCTGGCTGCGGGCATCCCGAGCTCGAGGCCGGAATCCTGGCCAGTACTAGTAGGGCTTGGTCAGATTCGCTCGTGGTTGGAGTGTCTGCTGGTGGGTTGGTGTCGTTGGGTTGGTGTGACACCTGAGGAGATGGCCGGGGTCCGTGAGGACTTGGAGGCGTTCGCGGCGGATCTGTTCGACGGGTTCTTCCGTGCGGATCAGCGGCGGTGGGGGCAGGCGTATGTGCGGGGGCTGTTG
>NZ_VJZD01000038.1 GCF_009377175.1 Streptomyces adustus | reverse complement strand
GTCGTACGGTCCCCCGCCCGTCGGCGCGACCGTCTTCCACCAGCCCGGCGGCCCTCAGGAGGAACAGCCGCGCGACGGCCGCTCCACGGCTCTCCTCGTCGTGATCGCCCTGGTCGTCGCGCTGGCCGCGGGCGCCTCGGTGTTCGCCCTGATGAGCGGCGGCGGCCCCACCGCGGGCGGCCCCACCGCCGCACCGACCGCCGCCGCCTCCGCGCACCCCACGGCCCCCGGCCCCTCCGGGAGCCGCCCGGCGAGTTCGGGGCCCGCCTCCGAGCCGCCCGCCGACGGGGCCGTGCCCGAGGCGTACCTCGGCACCTGGGCCGCGACGATCGACGGCGCCGACGGCCCGAACACCCGCCGGCTGACCATCAAGCAGGGCCGGGTGGGCGAGGCGGTCCTCACGCTGGTCGCCGAAGGACCCGCCGGACAGGGCACGTACCACTGCGAGTTCACCGCGCGGCTGACCCGGAAGCCGGGCGCGGACGGCCCGTTGGAGATCGGTCCGTCCACCGTGACGTCCGGCGAGCCGCGTGCGTCCTGCTCGCCGGGTGCGGCGACCGAGGTCACCCTGCTGCCGAGCGGCGGCCTGGAGCGCGTGAACACCAGCACGGGGGAGTCGCTGACGTACGTCAGAGGGTGAGCAAGTGCCCTGGGTCCTGGGCGTAGTTGAACGTACGGCGAACTTCGCAGGCGTGGCCTGGAATGCCCGTTCGCGCGGCCTTACGGTGACCGCACGATTTCGGCTCGGGGCAGCGGGGGCACCCACGGTGGAGTGGCTGAGCGCAGAGAACGTCGTGGCCGTGGGGACGGCGGTCCTCGGCATCGTCGCGTCGGGCGTCATGGTCTGGTACGAGCGCCGGGTGCCGCGCCGCAAGCGGATCGGCTACCGCGTACAGATGGACAACCCGATCGGCGACGACGTCAGATCGGGTCGGGCCAACCGACGGCTGGGCCTGTTCGACGAGGCCCCGGGGATGACGGACGCCACGCTCGTCCTGCTGCGGATAGAGAACGACGGTTCGCAGAGCATCGCCGACAACGACTACACCGGACGCGAACTCCACGGTCTGACCGCGGTGTTCACCGACCGCACCATCCGGGGGGTCTCGGTCACCCAGCCGTCCGGGACCGACCACCTCATGGACCACTTCACCCCGGCCGCCGGGCTCGGCTACGAGGGCAACACCCTGCGCATCCCGCGCGTCCCGCTCAACCGCGGCGACCATTTCAAGCTGCTCGTGCTGCTCTCCGGCGGCGACGTGGGCTGCGAGATCCGGCTCAGCGGCGGCATCCGGGACGGGGAGGTGCACCCCAACCGCAGCGCGACCCCGGACGAGAAGCCGCCCCTGTTCAGCCGGGCGGCCCGGATGATCACCATCATGCTCACGCTCAGCGTGCTGACCCTCGCCGGGATCGTCGTGTCCGGCGACGGGACCCCGCCGCCCATCGGCTGCGCGCACGGCACCCTGAAGGTCACCGGCTCGACGGCCTTCGCCCCGGTGCTGAAGGAAGTCGCGCAGAAGTACCAGCAGGACTGCGAGGGGGCGACGGTGGTGGTCGACGCGCACGGTTCGACGGCCGGCATCCGGGACCTGGCGGCGGCCGGCAAGGACGGCAAGGACGGCACGGGCACGCCGTCCCTGATCGCCCTCTCCGACGGGCCCAAGCCCGGCGACATGCCCGAGCTGCGCGAGAACCGGATCGCCGTGTCGGTCTTCGCGCTCGTCGTCAACGACGACGTCCCGCTGAAGAACCTGTCGACGCGGGACGTACGGCGTCTGTACCGCGGCGAGATCACCGACTGGCGGCAGCTCGGCGGGCCGGACCTGGCCGTGCGCATGGTCAGCCGGGACGCCAACTCCGGGACCCGGCAGGTCTTCCAGCGCCGGGTGCTGGGCCGGGGCGAGATCGCGAACTCCTCCGTCGACTGCGTCCACAAGGACGACCGGACGGCCCCGGTGATCCGCTGCGAGCTGGACTCGACGGACCAGGTGCTGTCGACGGTCGCCGAGCTGCCCGGCGCGATCGGCTACAGCGAGCTCAACGCGGCCGACCGCGCGCCGGGCCTGCACCATGTGAACCTCGACGCCGACCCGCCGTCCGTCGACGCCATCGAGCACGGCACGAGCGCCTACCCCTACCGGGAGATCGAGTACGCCTACACCTACGGCCGGCCCCCGGCCGACTCGCTGGCGTCGAGCTTCCTGACCTATCTCTCGCGCGGCAACGGCCAGGACGTGATCCGCACGTACGGGCACATCCCGTGCTGGACGCCGGAGGGCATGAAGCTCTGCGCGTAGGCCGCCCGCGCACGCGCCTGCGCCGGCCGCCGGTTCAGCGCGGCTCGGGCGGGCGCTGCCGGGGCATGTTCGGCCGGGTCGGGCCCGGTGGCAGCGGGAAGCGGCCCGGTCCGGACCCGGTGTCCTGCCGGGGCACCGAGGCCATCGCCGACTGGATGCCCAGCGGTGCCGACCCGGTGCGGAACTCCACCATCCAGTCGGCGGTCTCCGTGCGCACCAGCTCGGTCACGTCCTCCGAGAACCGCCGCAGCACGCCCAGACAGCGTTCGGCGGCCTCGCTGGCCGTGCCCTCCGCCGGTCCCAGCACCTCCCGCACGCTCTCCGAGGCCCAGTCGAACTGGAGGAGCTGGAGCCGCCGCTGGACCGCCTGCGCGGTCGCCACGTCCCTTATCCATCCCGACGTCACCCCGAAGAACCGGTCGACGCCCACGCACGCCCCCGCCAGCAGCAGCGCGAGATACCCCCAGGGCGCCGCCCCGTCGAGGACCCCGGTGAAGTCCAGGAAGGGCAGCGCGGCCCCCGAGACCGCCCCGACCGCGGTACCGGTGCGCAGGCCCCACGCGACCCGCCGCTTGCCCACCCGGTCGGACAGGTACCAGGACGCGGTCTCCAGCGCCCCGCGCTCCACCCACCGGTACAGCTCGTCCAGCCGCTCGGCGGGCTCACCCCAGTCGCCGAGCGGGAACGCCCGCCCGGTCAGGTCGCCCGGCCGCGGCCCGGCAGGGCCCTCGCCCCGCCCGTCCTGAGGCGGACCCTCGGGCTGCATCTCCGGCTGACCCACCCGGCACTCCCTACTGATCCCGACCGATCACGTTGTGTGACGTACTGACATCCTCACATCGCGACACCGTGACGTCTGATGCTGATGCGCCGCATCCTTCCTACCGCCCAATGGGTGGCGAAGAGGCCGGTTTCCATGCTTTTACGCCTGGAAGAGGGTCTTGATCAGGTATAGGGCGGACAATCGTGTCACTCGAAAGAGTGCTAGGGCGATGCCTGGCTGGACCACGTAGGCTCGTGCCAGGCGAGGAAAACCTCGCCCCGACAGCCGTACGAAACCAGGAGCTGATCGTGATTCCCGGTGGTGGCCAGCCCAATATGCAGCAGCTGCTCCAGCAGGCCCAGAAGATGCAGCAGGACCTGGCGCGGGCGCAGGAGGAACTGGCGCGGACGGAGGTCGACGGTCAGTCGGGTGGCGGTCTGGTGCGGGCGACCGTGACGGGGTCCGGCGAGCTGCGCGCCCTGAAGATCGACCCGAAGGCGGTGGATCCGGACGACACCGAGACCCTCGCCGACCTGGTCGTCGCGGCCGTCCAGGCGGCCAACGAGAACGCGCAGACCCTCCAGCAGCAGAAGCTCGGCCCGCTGGCCCAGGGGCTGGGCGGCGGCAGCGGCATCCCCGGCCTGCCGTTCTGACGTTCGTACCGAGTCGGGTCCGTACCGCCTTCCTCGAACGGGCGACGGCCAACTACGGTACGTACTGAAAGTCCTCGAAAACCCAGGAAGGGCAGTCCGTTGTACGAAGGCGTGGTCCAGGACCTCATCGACGAGCTGGGGCGGCTCCCGGGCGTCGGTCCCAAGAGCGCGCAGCGGATCGCCTTCCACATCCTCCAGGCGGAACCGACGGACGTCCGTCGGCTGGCGCACGCTCTCCTCGAAGTGAAGGCGAAGGTCCGTTTCTGCGCGACCTGCGGCAATGTGGCGCAGGAGGAACTGTGCGGGATCTGCCGCGACAGCCGCCGCGACGCCACCGTCATCTGTGTCGTCGAGGAGCCCAAGGACGTCGTGGCCATCGAGCGCACCCGTGAGTTCCGCGGCCGCTACCACGTCCTGGGCGGCGCGATCAGCCCGATCGAGGGCGTGGGCCCGGACGACCTGCGGATACGGGAACTCCTGGCCCGCCTGGCCGACGGCGCGGTCACCGAGCTGATCCTGGCCACGGACCCGAATCTGGAGGGCGAGGCGACAGCGACGTATCTCGCCCGCATGATCAAGCCCATGGGCCTGAAGGTCACCCGCCTGGCCAGCGGCCTCCCGGTGGGTGGCGACCTGGAATACGCGGACGAGGTCACCCTCGGCCGCGCCTTCGAGGGGAGACGACTCCTAGATGTCTGACGCCACGCTGCACGCGATCGAGCCGAGTCCGGACGACTTCGCGGTCCAGATCGCGGACCAGATCGAGAGCTTCCTGGTAGCCGTCACCGAGGTCGCGAAGGGCGACGAACCCGGTTCGACCGTTCCCTTCCTCCTGCTGGAGGTCTCCCAGCTGCTGCTGGCGGGCGGCCGGCTCGGCGCGCACGAGGACATCGTCCCCGACGAGCGCTATGAGCCCGACTCGGGCCCGGAGGCGGACGTGGACGACCTGCGCGAGAACCTGGCCCGGCTGCTGGACCCGATCGACGTCTACTCGGAGGTCTTCGACCCCTACGAGCCCCGCAAGGCGCCGGTCCCGGCCCGGATCTCCGACGACCTCGCGAACGTCATCACCGACCTGCGCCACGGTATGGCCCACTACCGCGCGGGCCGCATCACGGAGGCCCTGTGGTGGTGGCAGTTCTCCTACTTCTCCAACTGGGGCTCGACGGCCTCGGCCACGCTCAGGGCGCTGCACTCGCTGCTGGCCCACATCCGGCTGAACCAGCCCCTGGAGGAGCTGGACGGTCTGGACACGGACATGGACGTGAGCGACGACGCGCTGGAGATCGAGGCCGGCCGGGTCATGGCCGAGGAGATCGCGGGCCCGCTCGGGCTCGGGCCGGTCTCCTAGGGCGCGAGGGGGCGGGATACCCGGCCCGGGATCCCGGCTCCGCCCGCCGGGCGGGTGCCCGGTCGCCTCTGCAAGCTGGATCACAGTCCCCCGCCGGTGTGTCACGGGTGTCAGCGGGCAGGGAGTCCCCGGGTACGAACGAGCGGCCGGACATCTCACCATGCGATACCGCGGAGGTGAAATTCGGGCGCTCGTTAGACTGAGCCGACCCCGCAGTACACCGGCGTATGTGCGGGAAATCAGACAAAACTGAGCGAGGAGCGCACGTGGGCCTTGTCGTGCAGAAGTACGGAGGCTCCTCCGTAGCCGATGCCGAGGGCATCAAGCGCGTCGCCAAGCGAATCGTGGAAGCGAAGAAGAACGGCCACCAGGTGGTCGTCGTCGTTTCCGCGATGGGCGACACGACGGACGAGCTGATCGATCTCGCCGAGCAGGTATCCCCGATGCCTGCCGGGCGTGAGTTCGACATGCTGCTGACCGCCGGAGAGCGTATCTCCATGGCACTGCTGGCCATGGCGATCAAAAACCTGGGCCACGAGGCCCAGTCGTTCACCGGCAGCCAGGCAGGCGTCATCACCGACTCGGTCCACAACAAAGCCCGGATCATCGACGTCACGCCGGGCCGGATCCGCACCGCGCTGGACGAGGGCAACATCGCCATCGTCGCCGGTTTCCAGGGTGTCAGCCAGGACAAGAAGGACATCACCACGCTCGGGCGCGGCGGGTCCGACACCACGGCCGTGGCCCTGGCCGCCGCCCTGGACGCCGAGGTCTGCGAGATCTACACCGACGTCGACGGCGTGTTCACCGCCGACCCGCGGGTGGTGAAGAAGGCGAAGAAGATCGACTGGATCTCCTTCGAGGACATGCTGGAGCTCGCCGCGTCCGGCTCCAAGGTGCTGCTCCACCGCTGTGTGGAGTACGCCCGCCGTTACAACATCCCGATCCATGTGCGCTCGTCCTTCTCGGGACTCCAGGGCACCTGGGTCAGCAACGAGCCGAAGCAAGGGGACAAGAAGGTGGAGCAGGCCATCATCTCCGGTGTCGCGCACGACACCTCCGAGGCCAAGATCACGGTCGTCGGTGTGCCGGACAAGCCGGGCGAGGCCGCCGCGATCTTCCGCACCATCGCCGACGCCCAGGTCAACATCGACATGGTCGTGCAGAACGTGTCCGCCGCCGCGACCGGCCTGACGGACATCTCCTTCACCCTGCCGAAGACCGAGGGCCGCAAGGCCATCGACGCCCTGGAGCGCAACCGGTCGGGCATCGGCTTCGACTCGCTGCGCTACGACGACCAGATCGGCAAGATCTCCCTCGTCGGCGCCGGGATGAAGACCAACCCGGGTGTCACGGCGTCCTTCTTCGAGGCGCTGTCCGACGCGGGGGTGAACATCGAGCTGATCTCCACCTCCGAGATCCGCATCTCGGTCGTCACGCGTGCCGACGACGTGCCGGAGGCCGTCCGCGCGGTGCACACCGCCTTCGGTCTGGACTCCGACAGCGACGAGGCCGTCGTCTACGGAGGCACCGGCCGCTGATGACCGCAACCGGTCGCTCCGGACGGCCGGCGCTGGCGGTCGTGGGAGCGACCGGCGCCGTCGGCACCGTCATGCTCCAGATCCTGTCCCAGCACGCGGACATCTGGGGCGAGATCCGTCTGATCGCCTCGCCGCGCTCGGTCGGCCGCAAGCTGGCCGTGCGCGGCGAGCAGGTCGAGGTGGTGGCCCTGTCGGAGGAGGCCTTCGACGGGATCGACGTCGCCATGTTCGACGTGCCCGACGAGGTCGCCGCGCACTGGGCCCCGCTCGCCGCGGCCAGGGGCGTGGTGGTCGTGGACAACTCCGCCGCCTTCCGGATGGACCCCGAGGTGCCGCTCGTGGTGCCCGAGGTCAACGCGCACCGGGCGCGGGTGCGGCCGCGCGGGATCGTCGCCAGCCCGAACTGCACGACCCTGTCCATGATCGTGGCGCTGGGCGCGCTGCACGCCGAGTTCGGGCTGCACGCGCTGGCCGTCTCCTCCTACCAGGCGGTGAGCGGCGCCGGCCGGGCGGGCGTCGAGACCCTGCGACGGCAGCTGTCCCTGGTCGTCGGCACCGAGCTGGGGTCCGGCCCCGGTGATGTGCGCCGGGCCGTCGGGGACGACACCGGGCCCTTCCCCGAGCCCGTGGCCCTGAACGTCGTGCCGTGGGTCGGATCGCTGCGCGAGGACGGCTGGTCGTCGGAGGAGATGAAGGTGCGGGACGAGTCCCGCAGGATCCTCGGACTGCCGGAGCTGCCCGTCGCGGTGACGTGCGTACAGGTGCCGGTGGTGACCACGCACTCGCTCACCGTGCACGCCCGCTTCGAACGCGAGGTGACCGTCGGGCGGGCCCGGGAGATCCTCGCCACAGCCCCCGGGGTCGTCCTGTACGACGACCCGGGCGCCGGCGAGTTCCCGACGCCCGCCGACGTGGTCGGCACGGACCCGACCTGGGTCGGCCGGGTGCGCCGGTCGCTGGACGATCCCACCGCGCTGGAACTGTTCGTGTGCGGCGACAATCTGCGCAAGGGTGCCGCCCTCAACACCGCGCAGATCGCCGAACTGGTGGCGGCCGAGATCCGCTGAGCCGGTCGCCCGCCGGGGAAAATGCCTGGCGGCGGCCATCTTCTTTGTACTATCCATGAGTCGCGTGTGCGGTACGTGTGAGACGGCTGGGGGTGGACAAGTGGTCCGGACCACTTGATCATGAAGTGCGCACGGCCGAAGATTTTCTCCCCGTCCTCCGCAACCGCGCCGAGGGCGGGGAGCGTCTTTGCGGTCGCCCTTCCGGGTGTTGGGGGCGTGTGTGATCCAGGCGTGGGGACACCGTGGCGCGGGAGTGGGGACGCCCGCGTATGGACATAGGGGAAGAGCGGGACGCATGAGGGCGATAGAGGCAACTTTCGTTGTGCTGCCTGACGCGAGACCGTCGGCCGGCGCGGCCGACGCAAAACTGACGCCCGGCACGTACAACCCTCACCGGGGGGAGCGTGTCCAACTGGCGTGGCAGAGGTACTCGAACTCACAGCGGCGCCCCGCGGCATCATGCTGCGCCCGCCCCGACCGCCGCGCATGCCCGGCGGCATGCCGGTGATCTCGCCCGTGCCCGCAGCGCGGCCAGCCCGCATCCCGAGCCAGCGTGACGGCGCCGACGACACCGTGGCGGCCGGCACCACCGTCGACCATCTCACCGAGACCTACCGCACCCACTACCGCTCGCTGCTCGGGCTCGCGGCGCTCCTGCTCGACGACACCGCCTCCTGCGAGGACGTCGTCCAGGAGGCGTTCATCCGCGTCCACTCGGCGCGCAAGCGCGTACGGGACCCGGAGAAGACCCTCGCGTATCTGCGCCAGACGGTCGTCAACCTCTCCCGCTCCGCGCTGCGCCGGCGCATCCTCGGCCTCAAGCTGCTCTCCAAGCCGATGCCGGACATGGCGAGCGCCGAGGAAGGGGCCTACGACCAGCTGGAGCGCGACTCCCTGATCAAGGCGATGAAGGGCCTCCAGCGCCGCCAGCGCGAGGTCCTGGTGCTGCGCTACTTCGCGGACATGACCGAGGCCCAGGTCGCCGAGGCGCTCGGGATCTCGCTGGGCTCGGTGAAGGCGTACGGGTCCCGTGGCATCGCGGCCCTGCGCGTCGCCATGGAGGCGGCGGCGTGAGGGAAGAAGCCGAGGGCAGGGACTCCCATGAGCGGCACGAGCCGTACGCGTGGCACGAGCCGATGACGTCACTGCACGAGCAAGGATCGAAGCAATCGCACGCTGGGAACGGAACCGTGAACCACAGCCCTGACGAAAAGAGCCCGGCCGGGCTCGACTCGGGCGAGCTGGCGCTCCGCAGCCTGCTGCACGAAGCCGTCCGGGACATCGAGCCACGCGACGGCACCCTGGACCACCTGCGGCGCGCGGTACCGGCCCGCCGGGCGCGCAAGCGGCAGGCAGCCGTCGGTCTGGCGGCCGCCGCCCTCTTCGTCGGCACCGCCATCCCCGCGCTGCTGCACGTCTCCTACTCCGGCGGCTCCGACGCCGACCCGTCGATCGCGGCCGACAGCTCCCAGGCACAGGGCGGCGCCACCTCGGGCAAGGGCCCGGACGGCGGCTCCAGCACCTCGGGCGGGGCCGGCGGCAAGACCTCCGGCACCGGCCAGGGCGACTCCAAGGACAGCGGCCAGAGCAAGGACCCCGGCACCGCCACCGGCGCGTCCGCCGACCCCTCGGCCAGCAGCACGCAGACCGTCGCCGCCTGCACCGCCGACCAGCTCGGCTCCAGCAGCGCGACCGCCGAGGTCCCCGACTCGGCCGGCGTCGTCTACGGCACCTTCCGGATCGCCAACGTCTCCACCACGGGCTGTACCGTCGGCGGGCCCGGCAGCGTCTCGCTGCTCGCCCAGGGTGCCGCGGACGCCACCCGGATCACCGTCGTGGAACACGCCGCGGGCGACGCGGCGGCCGGACTGCCCGACCCGTCGCTCTACGTCCCCCAGCTGACCATCGCACCCGGTTCCGCCTACGAGGTGAAGTTCGCCTGGGTGCCCTCCGCGACCTGTCCCACCACCGGCACGGGCAGCGGCACCGACAGCGGCGGCTCCACCCCCGCCCCGAGCCCGAGCCCGACCGGAGCGAGCGCCGCGTCCGGCTCCACCACCGGCAGCGACACCGGCACCGCCGCCCAGATGATCAGGGCGGACGGCACGGTCGACGGCGGCGTGGCCGTCTCGTACACCCCGGAGGCGGGCTCGCCGACGGCTTCGGTGACGGTGTCCAACGCCTGCGCGGGCACGGTCTACCGGACGGGCGTGCTGGCGGCGTCGTAACAGCGACGGCGGCCGGCACGGTCACGGGCCCGGGATCCGGTGCTGCCCGGTCCGTCCGGGTCCGGCGCGGGATCCGGTGACGCCGGAGGCCGTCCGGGGCCGTGCGGGATCCGGTGACGAGACGGGCCGTCGGGGAAATCCTCGGCGGCGGCCCGGTCAGACGGCCGCCGGCTGCTCCCCCTCGGGCAGCAGCCCCAGCTCCGCGTCCCGCGCGAACTCCACCTCACGGCGCATCAGCCGGAACCACATGAAGACCACGAAGCCGGCGAACACGAACCACTCGCCGGTGTAGCCGAGGTTCTGGAACGCCTTCAGATCCAGCCCGGTGTCCGCCGGGGCGGCCGCGGGCACGGCCTTCATCCCCGAGTCCCCCCGGTCCAGCGTGACCCAGGCGTCGTACACGTCGTAGGGCACGAGGTTCACCAGGGACGCCGCGCTGATCGCCGCCGTCTGCCCGGCGGGCAGCCCGCCGCGCGCGCTGACGCCGTTGTCCCCGGGGGTCTCGGACGCCTGGAGCGCGCCGGTGACGGTGACGTCGCCGGCCGGCGGGGCCGGGGCCTTCGCCGGGTCGGCGTTGCCGGGCAGCCAGCCGCGGACCACGGGCAGGGCCTTGCCGTCGTCGGTGCGCAGCAGCGTCAGCACGTAGAAGCCGGCGCGGCCGTCCAGCTCACGGCCGGGGACGAGCAGCTGCTTGCCGTACCGGCCGGTCGCGGTGACCCGGTCGCCGGACGTCTCCTTGTCCACGGGCAGCAGCTCGGCCAGCGGCCGGGGCGTCTGCGTCCGGTCGGCCGTGGCCTGCGCGCCCGCCTCGCGGTGGTCGGCCACCCGGGACTCGAACCGACTCAGCTGCCAGGACCCCATGAAGACGCAGAAGGGGATGGCCAGCAGCACGAAGAGGTTGATCCCCCACCAGCGGGGCGTCAGCAGGAACCGGTACACACCGACCACGGTACGGGGCGCCCGTGCGAGGCCGGTCGGCGGGGGAGCGGCGGACCTTCCGGGGCGGGAAAGGTAAGAGAAGGAAAGCGGAACGGTAAGGGACTGCCTGAAGTTGTCCACAGCCTGGGGACCTCGCCGGTGGATCGGCGCGCGGGACGGGCAATATGGGGCCATGACTGAGAGCAACGGGTCCGTCTCGCCGGATCAGCAGGTACAGCGCGAGGAGATGCCGGACTGGGAGAAGCGCTTCCGGGCGCCGCGGGTGTCGCTGCCCGACTGGGCGGAGGACGCACCGCACCGCTCCGTGTTCGTGTCGAACGCGACCGGGACGTACGAGCTGTACGCCTGGGACCGTTCGACGGACGAGCAGCGTCAGGTCACGGACCGGCCGAACGGCACGACCGACGGCGTGCTCTCCCCGGACGGCGCCTGGATCTGGTGGTTCGACGACAAGGACGGCGACGAGTTCGGCGTCTGGCGCCGCCAGCCCTTCGAGGGCGGCGAGGACGAGCTCGCCGCGCCCGGCCTGGACCCGTCGTACCCGGCGGGCCTGGCCCTGGGCAGGGACGGCCGCACGGCCGTCGTCGGCCGCTCCACGGACGACGACGGTACGACCCTGCACCTCGCCCGGGTGGGCGAGCCCCCGGTGGAGATCTACCGGCACCGCGAGTCGGCGGGCGTCGGCGACCTCTCGCACGACGGCTCGCTGATCGCCATCGAGCACACCGAGCACGGCGACGCGATGCACTCGGCGCTGCGGGTGCTGCGCCCCGACGGCACGGCGGTCGCCGAACTGGACGACACCGAGGGCGGCACCCGGGAACTGGGCCTGGAGGTGCTCGGCTTCGCCCCGGTCGACGGCGACACCCGGCTGCTCATCGGCCACCAGCGGCGCGGCCGCTGGGAGCCGCTGGTGTGGGACGTGGCCACCGGCGCCCAGAGCGACCTGATGCTGGACCTGCCGGGCGATGTGAGCGCCGAGTGGTACCCGGACGGCAGCGGGCTGCTGATCGCGCACGGCTTCGAGGCCCGCAGCGAACTCTTCCGCTACGACCTCGCCACCGGCGCGCTGGAGCGGGTCTCCACGCCGCCCGGCACGGTCTCCGGGGCGACGGCCCGCCCGGACGGCACGGTGGAGTACCTGTGGTCGTCGTCGGCCGAGCCGTCCACCGTCCGCTCGACGGGCGGCGGCGTGGTCCTGGACCCGCCGGGCCTGAAGTCCCCGGGCTCGGTGCCGGTCGAGGACGTCTGGGTGGAGGGGCCGGGCGGCCGTATCCACGCCCTGATCCAGAAGCCCGCGGGCGCCACCGGCCCGCTGCCCACGGTCTTCGACATCCACGGCGGCCCGACCTGGCACGACAGCGACTCCTTCGCGGCGGCCCCGGCGGCCTGGGTGGACCACGGGTACGCGGTGGTCCGGGTCAACTACCGTGGCTCGACCGGCTACGGCCGGGCCTGGACGGACGCCCTGAAGCACCGCGTCGGCCTGATCGAGCTGGAGGACATCGCCGCCGTCCGCGACTGGGCGATCGGCTCCGGCCTGGCCGACCCCTCCCGGCTGATCCTCACCGGCGGCTCCTGGGGCGGCTACCTCACGCTGCTGGGCC
Source organism: Streptomyces adustus (assembly GCF_009377175.1). Lineage (GTDB taxonomy): Bacteria > Actinomycetota > Actinomycetes > Streptomycetales > Streptomycetaceae > Streptomyces > Streptomyces adustus. Next base: position 39,536 of record NZ_VJZD01000038.1, on the reverse strand, counting down.
TCGGCGTCCAGCCGGACGCCTGGACCCTGGGCATCGCCGTGGTCCCGGTCGCCGACTACGTCACGGCCTACCACGACGAGATGGAGGCCCTGAAGGCGATGGACCGCACCCTGCTGGGCGGCACCCCGGAAGAGGTCCCGGACCGCTTCGAGGCGTCCTCCCCGCTCACCTACGTCGACCGGGTCAAGGCCCCGGTCTACATCTCGGCGGGCGTCAACGACCCGCGCTGCCCGATCCGCCAGATCGAGAACTACGTCAAGCGCCTGGAGAGCCGCGCCGCGGTCCACGAGGTGTACCGCTACGACGCGGGCCACGGCTCGCTGGTCGTGGACGAGCGGATCAAGCAGGTACGGCTTGAACTGGAGTTCGCGGAGAGACACCTCGGCGGCTGACGACCGTACGGATCCGGGCCCGTCCGGCGGACCAGGACGGGCCCGCCCGCCCCGGCCGGCCTCCGGGACACCGCCCCCGAAGCCCGGAACGGGCGGGCGTGGGGGCGCGAACGGGAACCGGCGCCGCCCGGCGGGGTGCGGGTGCTCCTACACCCCGCCCTGCCTGCGGGTCCGGCGGCCCAGCAGCTCCGCCATGCCCCGTCGCGTCGCCGCCAGCACCACCCGGTCCTCGTTCCCCAGCACATAGGTGTCGGGCAGGTTCCACACCAGCCCCGACTCGCCCTGCCCCGCCTCGGGCGCATCCGTTCCCGATTCCGGCCGGGCACCGGCGGACCCGGACCCCGCCGGGACGCACGACCCCGTCGGGTCCAGCGCCAGCACCCGCCAGGCTCCCGCCCGGAACGCCTCGGCAACCGTCTTCCCGGCCAGCTGCGGATGGTCGGCAACCCGCACCGCCGCGAACAGCAGCACCCGCCGCTCCACCGGGATCGCCCCCAGGATCTGCCGCCCCAGCATCGCCCCGGCGAAAGCGGGCGCCGCCAGATGGGAGACGCTCCGGCTGCGGGTGAGCGCCTGGGGATGCGCGGCCCGCAGGGTCCGGAACACGGCGGTCGAGAAGTCGTCGTCGTACAGCCGCAGCACCACCCGCAGATCGGGCCGCAGGGCCCGCGCGTACAGCACCGCCTCCAGGTTCGTGGTGTCCGAACTCGTCACCGCGAGCAGCGCGTTGGCCCGATGGATCTTGGCAGCCTCCAGGACGCCCTCCTGGGTGACGTCCCCCAGCACCACCGGCACCCGCAGCCGCCGGGCCAGCGCCAGTCCCCGTGCCTCGGGTCCGCTCTCCACGCACACCACGGGGATGTTCAGTTCCCGCAGCCGCTTCAGCACCCGGGTGCCGATCTTGCCGAGCCCGAGCAGCACCACATGCCCGCTCATCCCGCGCGGCGGCTTGCGCAGCGCGGCCGCGCTGCGGAACGTGCCGAGCGCCTCGAGGACCGCCGCCAGCAGCACCGGCAGCAGCAGCAACCCGACCAATCCGGACAGCAGTTGCAGCACCTGCCGTTCGGTGGACGCCCCGATCGCCGGGTCGTCGATGGCGAAGAGGTCCAGCAGCGTGAGATACAGCGCGCCCAGCGGATGGATCCCGGTCACCAGCCACAGGGCCACCGCCAGCGCCAGCACACAGCCCGCGAGCCCGGCCAGCGACAGCCGCAGCTGCCGCGAGAACAGCGAGGTGAACGGCGGTACGACGCCCCTGCCGAGGCCGGCCGACGCCGATGCGGGCGGCGCGGAGTACGACACCTGTTCCAGCACGACGGTCCCGCGCCCGGAGGCGGCCCGGACCGTGGCCGCGTCGGGCAGCAGTTGCGGTTCGTGCTCGCCGCCGGTCTCGGAACCGTCCGTGCCCGAAGGGTCGTTGAGCGTCGGGGACAGCAGGGCGAGCGTGGCCAGCCCGGGATCGGCCGCCTGGCCGGGCCCCGGCGGCGGCCGGTCCACCGCGCGCAGCAACAGCCCTTCCGTCTGCACGACCTTGGTGGTGCCGGCGACGGCCGAGGCCACCAGCGCGGGCGCCGCGGTGTCGGCGTCGGACAGCACGATGGTGGAGGCGTCGCCCGGGCCCGCGGTACCGTCCGCGGCGGCCGCCAACGCGGCTGTCTGGTCCAGGAGTTCCTCGATGTGCTGGCCGAGTCGCCAGTTGTACAGCCGCAGCACGAGCCGCAGGCGGGGATTGATCCGCCGGGCGGTGAGGGCCGCACGGATGTTGGTCTCGTCGTCCTCGTACACCAGCGCCAGCGCGGCCGCCTGCGCCACCCCGGCCTCGGCCAGCACGACCTCGGACGGCTCGTCCGCCGTCAACGTCCGCTCGCGTGCGCCTGGTTCACTGCCGGAGCCACCGCCACCGCCGTTGCCCGAGGCCCGGTTGACCGCCGCGCTCACCACCCGGTCGAGCAGCGCCGCCGACACCGCCCTGGCCCGTTCGACCGCCGGCGCCCGGGTCGTGCGCTGCACCGGCGGGACGACGAGCGTGACCTGCTCCTCGTACACCCCGCGCAGCTCGGCGGCGAGCCGGTGCGCGAGCCCGTCGTCGCCGCAGACCACCATGTGCGCGCCGACGTCCGTCGGCAGACCCTGATTCGGAACGCTCGCCACGAGGGAGAAGACTGCCCCACCGGGACGGATGGTTCCAGACGGGACCTGAACACCGCCCCCCACGGCCACGTAGTAATGGGGGGAAACACGGAGAACCCGGAGAACCCGGAGAACGCGGAAAGCGGAGGTGCCCGACCCGTGGCGATCACCGACACGGCCCCGCCGGGAGCCGACGACGGTGCCGGTCTCGATCCCGAGGCCGGCCCGGGCCCCGACACCGGCCCCCGCGAGCCGCAGCGGGAGGCCCGCCGGCTCGACTCCACCCTCGCCCTGACGATGCTCCTGCTGGTGCTGGTGGTGTTCCAGGGCCCGCTGCGCCGGGCGCTGTCCGCACCGGTGATGCAGAGCTGGACCACGGTGTTCGTGGCGGTGGTCGTCCAGGCCCTGCCCTTCCTGGTCCTCGGAGTCCTGCTGTCGGCGGCCATCGCCGTCTTCGTGCCGCCCTCCTTCTTCGCTCGCGCCCTGCCGAGCCGCCCCGCGCTGGCGGTGCCCGTCGCGGGGATGGCGGGTGCGGTGCTGCCGGGCTGCGAGTGCGCGTCGGTGCCGGTGGCGGGCGCGCTGGTGCGCCGGGGCGTCACCCCCGCCGCGGCCCTGGCCTTCCTCCTCTCCGCCCCGGCCATCAACCCGATCGTGCTGACCGCGACCGCCGTGGCCTTCCCCCGCGACCCCGAGATGGTGCTGGCCCGCTTCGTCGCGAGCCTGGTGGTGGCGTGTGTGATGGGCTGGCTGTGGCAGCGCCTGGGCCGTACCGACTGGCTGCGGCTGCCCGCGCACGCGCCGCACGACGGCGAGAGCAGGGGCGCCGCGTTCTGGGGCTCGGTCCGGCACGACGTGATGCACGCGGGCGGCTTCCTGGTGCTGGGCGCGATGGCGGCGGCGACCCTGAAGGCGGTGGCGCCCGCGAGCTGGCTGCGGACCGCGGCCGACAACCCGGTGCTCGCCGTCCTCGCGCTGTCGGTGCTCGCCGTGCTGCTGTCGATCTGCTCGGAGGCGGACGCGTTCGTGGCCTCGTCGCTCTCCCAGTTCTCGCTGACCGCCCGGCTCGCGTTCCTGGTCGTCGGCCCGATGATCGACCTGAAGCTGTTCGCCATGCAGGCCGGCACCTTCGGCCGGGCCTTCGCCCTGCGCTTCGCTCCCGCCACGTTCGTCCTCGCGATCACCGTGGCGGTCCTGACCGGGACGGTGCTCCTGTGAACCGCCTTGCCCAGGCAGCCGTGATGTTCCTGCTCGGCGCGGCCCTGCTGCACGCCGGGACGACCGACCTCTATCTGCGCTACGTCAAGGCGGGCCTCCAGCCGCTGCTGCTGGCCTCGGGCGCGGTGCTCATCGTGACGGCGCTGGCGACCGCGTGGTACGACCGACGCGCGACGAAGGCACCCGCGACGGCCGCGACGGCCGCGACGGCCGCGACGGCCTTGGTCGCCGAGGCGGCGAAATCGCCCGCGCCGACCGCGACGGCCGGAACGCCGGAGGAAGCCTCCGCGGCCGAAGCCGCCCACGGCCACGGTCACACCCACGTCCACCGCGAGCCCCGGATCTCGTGGCTCCTGGTCCTTCCCCTGCTGGCCCTCATCCTGGTCGCCCCGCCCGCCCTCGGCTCCTACAGCGCGACCCGCACGGGTACGGCGCTGCAACAGCCGCTCGCCTATTCACCGCTGCCCGCCACCGGCCCGCTGCGCCTCAGCGTGGTCGACTACGCGGGCCGGGCGGTCTACGACCACGGCCGCACCCTCACCGGCCGCCGGATCCAGCTCACCGGCTTCGTGGCCCTCGACCGCGACGGCACCCCGTACCTGGTCCGGATGGCCCTCAACTGCTGTGCCGCGGACGCCCAGCCGGTCAAGGTCGGCCTGACCGGGCACATCCCGCCGGTCCTCCAGCCGGACACCTGGCTCCGGATCACCGGCACCTACACCCCCCGGCGGGTGAAGGACCCCGTCAACAACGGCCCGATCCCGTTCATCGAGGTCATCGCGGCCGAGCCGGTGCCGGTGCCGCACGACCCGTACGACGAGACCTGGAACACCTGACGGGGTCCGCGGGAGCCGGGGGAGGGAACCGTCCGGCTGCCCCTTGCGGTCGAGGTGAGCACCACCTAACTTGAACTGACGGACCGTCAGATTCGATGGTGGGTCGGCAGTGAGGGGTTGGTCATGGTCGGCAAGGACGGCGGCACCGCGGAACTGCCCAGGGTCATCAGCGTGGACGACCACGTGATCGAGCCGGCGCACCTGTTCGAGACCTGGCTGCCGAGCAAGTACCGGGACAAGGGGCCGAAGCCCTTCACCGCCGGGATCGGCGACCTGGCGTACGTCGGCGGGAAGTACCGCTTCACCACCGACCCGGACGGCCAGCAGACCGACTGGTGGGAGTACGAGGGCGAGATCTTCCCGTACAAGCGCATCATCGCGGCCGTCGGCTTCTCCCGCGACGAGATGACCCTCGACGGCATCACCCGCGAGCAGATGCGCCGCGGCTGCTGGGACCCGAAGGCCCGGCTGGCGGACATGGACCTCAACCACGTCGAGGCCTCCCTGTGCTTCCCGACCTTCCCGCGCTTCTGCGGCCAGACCTTCGCGGAGGCCCGGGACAAGGAGGTCGGACTCGCCTGTGTGCGCGCCTACAACGACTGGATGGTCGACGAGTGGTGCGGGGACAGCGGCGGGCGCCTGATCCCGCTGTGCCTGATCCCGCTGTGGGACGTGCACCTGGCCGTCGCGGAGATCCGGCGCAACGCGGCCCGCGGGGTGCGGGCGGTGACCTTCAGCGAGATCCCCACCTATCTCGGGCTCCCCTCGATCCACTCCGGCTACTGGGACCCGTTCTTCGCCGCCTGCGAGGAGACCGGCACGGTCGTCAACATGCACATCGGCTCGTCGTCGCAGATGCCCGCCGCCTCCCCGGACGCGCCCCCGGCCGTGCAGGCCGCGCTGAGCTTCAACAACGCCATGGCGTCGATGATGGACTTCCTCTTCTCCGGGGTGCTGGTGAGGTTCCCGCGGCTGAAGCTCGCCTACAGCGAGGGGCAGATGGGGTGGATCCCGTACGCCCTGGAGCGCGCCGACGACGTGTGGGAGGAGCACCGCGCCTGGGGCGGGGTCAAGGACCTGATCCCGCAGCCGCCCTCGACGTACTACTACCGGCAGATCTTCTGCTGCTTCTTCCGCGACCGGCACGGCATCGAGGCGATCGAGACCGTGGGCGTGGACAACGCGACCTTCGAGACGGACTACCCGCACGTCGACTCGACCTGGCCGCACACCAAGGCGGTGGCGCAGGAGCATGTGGCGGGTCTGCCGGACGAGGTGACGTACAAGCTGCTGCGCGGCAACGCCATCCGGATGCTGGACCTGCCCTTCGACCGCGACGGGAGCTGAGCCGGGCGGTTCGCCGGGTCCCCGCACGGGCAGGCATCAGGCAGGCGGCCGCGCGGGCCGCAGCACCGGGTTCCGATCGATCCGACGGGAGTGTGGATGACGGCCTTCGCCCCGATGAGCGGTCCGGTCGCGGAGCTGCTGGTCACGCTCGGCCGTCGCTACGTACGGGACGCCCCCGGCTCGTTCGGCAAGGGACGGCTCGCCGCGCGCCACCTCAACCCCTATCTGCGCGAGCACCCGCGCCGACGCGTCGTCGAGACCCGCTCCGGAGCCCGGTTCGCGGTCGACACCCGGGACCTGATCCAGCGTTACCTGTATCTCTTCGGGGTGTGGGAGCCGCATCTGACGAGCTGGCTGCGGCGTCGGCTGGGGCCGGGCGACTGCTTCGTCGACGTCGGCGCCAACGTCGGGGTGTTCAGCGTGCTGGCCTCACAACTCGTCGGTGACACCGGCCGGGTGGTGGCGATCGAGGCCTCCCCGGACTTCCACCGCAGGCTGTCGCAGCAGTGCCGGCTCAACGGCTGCCGCAACGTCCGCGCGGTCAACGCGGCGGTCTCGGACGGCCGCCGGACCCTGACCTTCGTCCTGGCCAGCTCCGCCAACACGGGGGCGAACAGCATCGTCCCGTACGACGGTCCGGCGGAGTCCACCTTCGACATCGAGGCCCGGCCGCTGCCGGAACTGCTCGAACCCGCCGAGATCGCCGCCGCCCGGGTCGTCAAGATAGACGTCGAGGGCGCCGAGGGGAGCGTCGTACGCGGCCTGGCGCCCTTGCTGGACCGGCTCCGGCCCGACGCGGAGATCTGCGTCGAGGTGACTCCCGAGCGGATGGCCGCGCTCGGCGACTCCCCGGGGGAACTGTTGCGCACGATGACCGACGCGGGTTTCCACGTCTACCGGCTGGCCAACGACTACGCCGCCGAGAGCTACCCCGCGGCGCTCGGCGGAACCCCCGGCATCGCGGTCCGCCTGCGCGGCCCGGTCAACGCCGAGAGCGACCTGATCTTCTCCCGCGTGGACGCGGAGATACTTCCCTAGGCCCTGTCCGACGGAGTCATGCCGCAGACGCGGGATCCGACAAGGCGCCGCTGCTTTCCCGCGACGTGATCCGCCGGACAGGCCCCGGCGGCGCGGCCGGGCGTCAGTCCGCGGCCGGATACCCCCACCGCAGCCCGGCCAGCGCCCGCGCCCGCTGCTCCACGACCGTCATCCGGGCGGCCCGTTCGGCCGGGTCGGTGTGGGCCGCCTGGCCGGTCGCCTGCCCCTCCCACTTGCGGTACAGCAGCCCCACCTCCGCCGAGAACCAGCCCCGGCTCACGGAGTTCAGCGCCAGCAGCAGACCCGTGTCCTCGGACGCGGGCAGCGCCATCCAGCCGCCGAGGGCGAGCAGCAGTTCCCGGCGCACGCAGAGCGTCGCCGGATGGACCGGGGCACGGAAGTCGTTCGCCTTCCAGAAGTCGAGCACGGCGCCCCGCTCGACGGGCCCGTCGTCGGGGTCGCCGGGGAAACCGGCCGTCGAGCCGTCGGGCAGCACGTCCAGGGCCCGGGACGTCGTCCAGCCGATACCGGGATCGGCTTCGAGGACCGCCAGGTCGCGGGCGAGCGCCCCCTCGGCGAGCCGGTCGTCGGCGTCCAGGACCTTCACGTACGGGCCGTCCGCGCGGGCCAGGGCGATCGTGCGGGCGACGCCGGGGCCACCGGGGCGGCCCTGCCCGAAGGAGATCCGCCGGTCGTCGGGGACGTGACGGCGGACCGCGTCGGTGCGGCCGTCCTCCTGGATCACCCACTGCCAGTCCCAGCCCCGCGGCAGCCGCTGCTCGCACAGCGAGCGGTACGCCTCCGGCAGGAACCGGGCCGAGGGCGGGTGGACGGCGGTGACGATGACGACGCGCCCGTTCACCGCGGCACTCACCACCTCTCCAGGGGTTCGGACGAGCGGGGCAGGCGCGGGCCGGGGCCACCGGCACGCAAGCGCCCGACCGCTGGCGACGGGGGATGCACCAGCGATCGGGCTACGACCAAGCCTAACAAGGCTGCTCCTTCGGCGGAGGGCGACGGCTCGTCCCCTCAGGTGCTGTGATCGGGATCACCGAGATGTCAGGGGGCGCACGGGGGGTCGTAGGAGAGCCGGGGCAGGTATTCGTGCCATTTCTCCGGGGTCAGGACCCCCCGCGTGGTCGAGCAGATGTGCCGGATGGCCGCGTCGGCGTCCAGATTCCACAGCCGTACGGTGTCGGCGCCGCTGGACACCCCGAGCAGCCGGCTGCCCGGACCGAACGACAGGAAGTTGCCCGTCTTGGCGTTGGGGCTCAGCGACTGCCCGATGGGCGTGGCGTCGGACGGGTCGGCGATGTTCCAGAGCCGTACGGTGTTGTCGTTGCCGCCGCTCGCCAGGGTGCGGCCGTCCGCGCTGAACGTCAGCGACACGACCGCCTCGGTGTGACCGGTGAGCGGGGAACCCAGCCGTCTGGCCCGGCCGGGGTCGGTGATGTCCCACAGCCGCACGGTGTCGTCGTCGCTGCCACTGGCCAGCGTCTGCCCGTCCGGGCTGAAGGCGAGTGTGTTGACCGGGCCGAGATGCCCCGCGAGCGGCGCGCCGAGCGGGACGGCGGCGGCCGGGTCGGTCACGTCCCACAGCCGTACGGTGTCGTCCGCCCCGCCGCTGGCCAGCGTCCGCCCGTCCGGGCTGAACGCGAGGGTGTACACGTACCCGCGGTGGCCGGTCAGCGGGGTGCCCAGCGGCCGCAGCCGGGCCGGATCGGTGGCGTCCCACAACCGGACGGTGCGGTCGTCGTAGGCGGTCGCGAGGGTGTGCCCGTCGGGGCTGAACGCCAGCGCGTCGGGGCCCGCGTACCGCGTCCGCAGCGCCACCGGCGGCGCGTAGGGCACCGGCCGGGCCGGGTCGGCGACGTTCCACAGCTGCACCGCCCGACTTCCGGTCAGCACCGCCAGCGTGCGGCCGTCGGGGGAGAACACCAGGGAGCGCACGTCGCTCTCCGCGGGCGTGAACGGCTTGCCCAGCAGCACCGGCCGACCGGGCGTGCCCACGCTCCACAGCCGGACCCGCTGGTCGCGCGCGGCCGTGGCGAGCACCCGGCCGTCCGGCCGGAACGCCCCGATCCGGCCGATCATGTCGGACGTCGGTATCGACCACAGCCGGACCTTGCTGTCGCCGCTGCCGGTGGCGAGGGTGCGGCCGTCCGGACTGAAGCCCAGCGCGTACATCTCGCCGCTGCTGCCCGCCAGGGGCTCGCCGACCTGCGAGGGGTAGGCCGGGTCGCTGACGTTCCACAGACTCGCCGTGCTGTCCGCGCTGGCCGCGGCGAGCATGGTCCCGTCCGGGCTGAAGGCCACCGACCAGACGGGTCCGGTGTGGCCGGCCAGCGGCGCGCCGAGCGGGACGGCGGCGGCTGGGTCGGTCACGTTCCACAGCCGTACGGTGTCGTCCGCGCTGCCGTCGGCGAGCGTGCGCCCGTCGGGGCTGAAGGCCAGCGAGTGCACCGTGCCGGTGTGGCCGGTCAGGGCCGCGCCGACGGGCACGGGCCGCCGCGGGTCGGCCGTGTTCCACAGCCGGACCGTGTCGTCGTCGCCCCCGGCCGCCAGCGTGCGCCCGTCGGGGCTGAACGCCACGGAGCGCACCGCGGCCGTCGCCCCCCGCAGCGCGCCGATCGCCCGCGGGCGGCCCGGATCGGCCGTGTTCCACAGCCGTACGGTGCGGTCCTCGCAGGCGGCGGCCAGGGTGCGGCCGTCGGGAGCGAACGCGAGCAGATAGATCGTCCCGCCGTGACCGGGTACCGGCTCGCCGAGCGGCCTGGGCCGGGCGGGGTCGGCCAGGTCCCACAACCGGATCATGCCGTCGTCGCCGGCCGCGGCGAGGGTGCGGCCGTCCGGGCTGAAGACCGCGCTGCTCACCCAACTCGTGGGCCCGGTCAGGGGCTTGCCGAGCGGCTTCGGGCGGGTCGGGTCCGACACGTCCCACAGCCGTACGGTCCGGTCGTAGCTGGCGGTGGCCAGCAGCCGCCCGTCCGGGCTGAACGAGGTGAGATAGACGGCGCCGGTGTGGCCGAGCAGCGGAGTGGCCAGCGGCGCGTTCACGATCGAGACCAGCCGGTTGTTCGCGCCCTCGTCGTCCGGCCGCAGCTGGTGGGCCACCAGGTCGAGCTGGGCCGACAGCGACGGATCCGTGTACTGGACGCGGTCGGCCTCGGCGACCACCTGCTCGAACACCGCGTCGTTGCGCTGCTGCCAGGCCACCACCGCCGAACCGACGGCCAGCAGAGCCAGCACGATCAGTGCCGACACCGCGCTCCGGCCGATCCACACGGTGCGCCTGCGCAGCCGTACCGAGGCGGCCAGGAACTCCACCGCGCTGCGGGTCAGGAAGGTGTCCCCGGCGGTCTTCGCCCAGGTGCGGGCCTGGTCCAGCCGGGAGCCGCGGTAGAGCAGGGAGTGGTCGCGGGCCGATCCCTCCCAGGACCGGCCGTCCTCCTCCAGCTGCTGGCGCACCAGGTGGTCGTTGCGGTCCTCGTCGATCCAGTCGCGCAGCCGCGGCCAGGCGTGCAGCAGCGCCTCGTGGGTGATCTCCACGGTCTCCGAGTCGAGCGTCACCAGCCGGGCGCGCACCAGCGCCTCCAGCGACTCCTCCGTCTTGCCGGGGTCCGTCGACTCCTCCGCCAGCTGGCGCCGCGTGCCACGTCTGCGGGTCGCCTGGGTGTCCTCGCCGAGGCGGACCAGCCTGAGCAGCAGCAGTCGCGCGGCCGTGCGGGCCGCCGGGTCGAGATCGGACCAGGCCTGCTCGGCGGTGGCCGCCACCGCCCCCTGGATCCCGCCCGCCGCGCGGTAGCCGGCCAGCGTCAGCCGGCCCGCCTTGCGCCGCTGCCAGGTGGCGAGCAGCGCGTGGGACAGCAGCGGCAGCACCCCCGCGTCGTGCGCCCCGCGGGGGCCGTCGGCGCTCACCTCCCGCACGATCAGTTCCGCGAGCCCCGGCTCCAGTTCCAGCCCCACCGCCCTGGCCGGTCCGGTCACCGCCTCGCGCAGCTCCGTGGTGGTCAGCGGACCCAGCACCATGTGCCGGTGCTGGAGCGCGTCGGACAGCTCGGGGTAGCCGAGGCACTGCTCGTAGAAGTCGGCGCGGATACCGAGGACCACGAGCACGGGGGGCGAGGCGTCCGGGCCGCCGTCCGGTGCGCCGGGGCCGGCCGGCGTGGTGGGGTCGGCGGGCGTGCACGCGGCGTGCAGGAGCCGGACGAAGATACGCCGGTCCGTCTCGTCGGAGCAGAGGGTGAAGGTTTCCTCGAACTGGTCCACGATGACGACCGGGCGGGCGGCCGGGGCCGACCCGCGGTGCGCCCACGCGGTGACGGCCTCCCGTACGGCACGGGCGAAGCGCGGGGTGTCGGCCTCCCGCGCGGCGGCCGCGAACCGCTGCGCGCCGGACTCGTGGGCGGCGGCGTCCCGCGTTCCGGGCTCGGGGGTGGCCGCGTTCCGTGCGCCGGGCTCGGGGGTGGCCGCGTTCCGTGCTCCGGGCTCGGGGGTGGCCGCGTTCCGGGCGTCGGCGACGATCTCGCGCAGCCCGGGTATCCGCCGGATGAGTTCCGCGAGCGGATCCGCGCCCGGCACCAGCTGGAGCACCTCCCGGGCCCGGCCGTCCGTGGCGCTCTCGGCGCCGCCGGGCGCGCGGTCCCGCAGCGCGGGCACCAGACCGGCGTTGAGCAGCGAGGACTTGCCCGCTCCCGAGGCGCCCACGAGCATGACCAGACCGCCCGAGCGCTCCGCCGCGCGGAGTTGGGCGACCAGGGAGTCGGTGCTGCGTTCCCGGCCGAAGAACCACCGGGTGTCCTGGGGGCGGTAGGGCGCGAGCCCGCGGTACGGGCACACCCCCGCGGGGACGGCCGAGGCGTCGGTCGGCGGCTGTCCCGGCTCGGCCGCCGCGGCCGGTGGGTCGCCGACCGGGTCGGCCACCGCCCGCTCCCACAGCCGCTGCCACTGGACCAGGTCGTAGAGGCCCGCGGACACCGGCGTGGGCCGGGCGCGCCGTGCCTCGGGGATCAGGATGTGCAGCACCGCGGCGAGGGCGGTGAACTGGGCCGGTACGTTCCGGGCCCGTCGCCAGTCGCTGATCCGCTGCACGGACACCCGTACGGGCCGGCCGCGTTCGTCGAACCTCTGCAACCGCACGACCGCGTCGGACACGCTCCGCAGCGGCGGGTTGCCGGCCTCCCGGTACAGCAGCGCGAGGCGTTCCGCGAAGGCCGTGCGTGCCCCCGAGTCGGAACTCAAGGTCGCCACCCCTTACTTCCCCGCACCGGAACGTCCGGACCGGAAAACCCACTTTATACGGCTGACCTGCGAAGAAGGCATGGTTCCGGCCCCGGAACCTCCTCTGTGGGCGCCTTGGCTGGCAGGATCATGCCGTAGCGGAGCGGTGACGGGTTGTCGCACAGGCGGTCGACCAGCCCGGCGTTCGGAGAGGCACCTCATGACACCGTACGTTCTCGGCCGGATTCGGCCGGGACCACGGGGCGGCGGCCGAGGCCGCGGCGCATGAGTCCGGCAGGACCCGCGGAGCCGGCCCCCAGGGGGCGGGCTCGCACCTGACCGCGGATCCGGCTCTTCCGGGGCCGTGCCGACCCGCCGCGACGGTACGGGCCGACGCCGTTCGCGGCACCGCTCGACACCGGTCCCCACGAGGGGAGGGACCGGTGCCGGACGATCCGACACCGGCCGCTGCACGCAGAGGCCGTCTTCCTGGTGGAGGACGGCCTCGGAGCCGTTTCCGGCGCTCCGGAGGTGCCGAACCCGTCGCGCAGAATGGTTCCTTCCTGTCAGGCTCGGACCCGTGACGTACGTAGTGACCGTGGACACCTGCATCCCGGAGGGGACTCCGGAGATGGACCCGCTGCAACGTGCCGGAGCCGTGGCACTCATCGAAGAGGGATTCGACTCCGTCAGGTCCGTCGAAGGACCCGACGGCGTGGAGGTCGAACTGCTCGACAGCATCGTGGCCGTCCACCCCGGCGGCGCCCTGCTGAAGGTCGTCGTGGACGCCCCGGCCCTGGAGCTCGCCGAGGAGTCGGTGCAGGCGCTGGTGGACGAACTGCTGGAGCGCACCGAGCTGCTGGTCGACTGGACGATCGAGCGGTGCGAGGTCGAGCTGCACGAGGATCTGGCCAGGAAGAGCCTCGACGCGGCCGACGGCCCCGACGCCCCGCCCGACGACCCGGCCGCCCGCCGGGCCCGCCACATCGAGGACCGCGCGGCGGAGGACCCCGAAGGCCTCCCCGACACCGAGGCGAAGGCGACGGCCGCCCGGGCCCGGATGATGGACCTGGCCGGCGAACTCCGCTCGTTCTCCCCGGCGGTGTTCGGCGCGCCGGACGAGGACGAGTCCGGGGGCGGAGACGAGTCCGGTGCCGGAGACGAGGCCGGCACTGGTACCAGGACCGGGCCCGGTACCAGGACCAGGACCGTGCTCGGGACCGGGCCCAGGACCGGGCTCGGAGAGGAACCTGACCGTCAGGAGCGCGCGGTCTCCGCGGAGAGCGCCAGACTCGCCGCCGGCGCCCTGGTCCACGCGACCGACATCCTGGTGGACGGGCTGTTCCAGGACATGCAGGTCCTGACCCAGGAGGACGCCACCGTCGCCGAGTGCGAGGGCCCCCTGTGGCATCTGGAGCGCCTGCCCGACCGCTATGCGCTCAGGTACGACGCCAACTTCGCCCGCCGCTTCCTGGTGACGGTCATCGCCATGACCACCCGCTTCACCGACGGCAGCTTCCAGCGGCTCAGCTGCGTCGCCGAGGAACTCGCCCTGAGGTTCCTCCTGAGCGAGACGATCACCACCCTGGAACTGCACGGCCTCCTGGACGACGACGTCGCGGCCGCCCTCGACTCGTTCGCGGCCAACGTCTACGAGGACATGGACCACGAGTGGCTCTACGACGGCACCCTGCACGGCACCGACGAAACCGCCCCGGGGGCCGCTCTGGGGGCCGCCCCCATGTCCTTCCGGTCCTGGTTCACCCCGTTCGACCCGGGCAGATACGTACACCCCTCGGCGACGGACGAAGCGGAGAGCGCGGCGCGCTGAGCGGCGTGATGGTGGTCCTGCTCGCGCTCGTCGCCATCCCGCTGTACCTCCGGTACCTCTTCCGCAACCGCGGCACCGCCGCGAACGTCCGGGCGGGCCTCCACGACAACCGGACCTCCACCTGGTCCTGACGACGGCCGGGCCCGGGCCCGGCGACGGCGAAGGGCGCCCCGGAGGTTTCCGGGGCGCCCTTCTCGGTTCTCGTCAGCCGGGATTGCTCAGCGCACGTCGACGTAGTCGTGGTAGCTCTCGGCGTCCACGTAGGAGCCGGACGCGAGGTAGACCGCGACCCAGGTGCCGTCCTGCTTCGCGGTGAAGCGGGCGGTGAAGCGGCCGTGGGAGTCGGTCTTGACGGTGCCCAGGGTCGTCCAGGACTTCTTGCCCTTGGCCTGGAAGACGATGTACACGCGCTGCTTGGCGAACGCCGCCCACTTCGTGCCGCTGAGCCGCTGCAAGGTGCCGGTGGCGGTCACGGTGTGGCCCTTGCGCACCGGCTCGGGACCCGCGTTGAAGCCGGTGATCCGGGTGGCGGTGCGGTTGAAGTGCACGGAGTTGGAGTAGCCGGCCTGGTAGTCCGCCGACCCCGCCGAGTACAGCCGCCAGTAGCCCTTCGGCACCGCCACGTACCCGTCGAGGTTGAAGGTGCCGTCGGCCTTCGTGTTGAACCAGCCGAGCGTCTTCCAGCCGGTCCTGCCGTCGGCCGACTGCTGGAGGTACAGCTTCCGGTTCGGCGGCACCTTGCCGTTGCTGCCGTTCATGCTGCCCTGGATGTGCAGGTTGGAGTATTCGTCGATCCAGCTCGAACAGAAGCAGATGTTGGTCCTGTTGATGACGTCGACCTTGAACTGCGCCTGCGAGGGCGTCAGATACCGGTCGGCCAGGTAGCTGTCGCGGCTGGTCTCGACCGTGAACGTGACGTCGTCGTACGGCATGTACGGGTCGGTGAGCGTGAAGCGCCCGTCGGCACCGCTGGTCGCCGTGGCGTAGTAGCCCATGTCCAGCGCGACGCCCTTGGCCGGGCGCCAGGTGCCGTCGTACAGGTACTCCACGACACCGGACGAGGAGGCCTTGGCGCCGAACTTGATCTGCGCGCTGGAGTGGTCCAGCCGGATCCGGCTCGGGCTGACCACGACCGGCAGGGTCTTCGAGTCGACGACCACATAGGTGCTCGTGCCGTCGGGGTTGGTGATCCAGAAGGAGAGGGAGACCGGCACGGACGTGGCGTCCGTGCCGTTCAGCCTCGGTGCTATGTCGATCGCGTAACTGCCGTCGGCGGCGGTGAGGGTTCTGTAGCCGTACTCGGCCGTCACGTTCAGCTGCTGGCCGGCCAGCGGCGAGGTGTCGCCGGTGATCGGGTCGAAGAGCGAGATGCGGCCGCTGAGCTTGACGTGCGTGTGCTCCACGTCCAGCACGTCGGGGCTGATGCCACGGTCGGCGAAGACCGGCTTCGGCTCGACGTCCACGGTGGTGGCGTGCGCCGAGGAGGTGCTGTCGCCGTCGCTGTCCTGGGCGCCGACCGACACGTCGTAGCGTCCGTGCGAAGGCAGTTGCGACATGCGCGGCGAGCGCCAGACGCCGTCCTGGGGTGTGCCGGAGACGAGCGTGAAGCCGGTGACCGCGACGGTCGACGGGTTCGCGCCGTTCAGCTCGGTCAGGTCGGCGGACACCTCGGTGATCGCCGAGTCCGAGGAGACGGCGACCGTCAGGAAGCCGGTGTCGGAGGGGTCGGAGCCGATGGCGCCGAACACCGGGGCGACGGCGCCGTCGACGGGCGCACTGTCGCTCGGGGTGGGCGTCGGTTCGCCGGAGGGCGGGTCGGTCGGGGTCGGGGTGTCCGAAGGAGTGTCGGACGGGGTGTCGGACGGGGTGTCGGTCGGAGTGCCGGTGGGCGTGTCCGCCGAGGTGGGCTCGGCCGTCGGGCTCGTGGTCGCGGCGGCCGCCGGGTCCTGGCCCGGTGTGTCGCCGTCGGCCGCGAACGCCGACGTGGGCGCGGCGAGGAGCGCGGCGCCCAGTGCGGCGGACACGGCCGCCGACGCCAAAGAGCGTGTTCTCACTGCTGGGTTCCCCCCACGGGAATGGCGCGGCCGCGCTGCCTCGGACATCCGGAGGCCGGGCGCGCTCTATGTGCGGTTGCTGTGAACATGACGCAGCGGGTCGAACTGTAGTGCCTTCCCCAGACATGCGAGCAACGGGTTTACGGCACCGCCCTGGAACGTCATCCGCTCCTGTCCGTAAGGCAGTTGGCCGGCCGGTGAGACGTTGCCGGCCGCCTCGTCAGTCGCCGGTCGCCGCCATGTCGGCGGCGGGGACCGGGACCCAGCCGCCGGGACGGTGATAGACGCGGTCGTACCGGTAGCCCCGCATTCCGATGGTGCTGGTGCTGCGGAAGGGGCGGCCGCGGTCGTCGATGCGGATCGTGCCGGTGCGGCCCTGGGAGGACCAGTCGAGGTCGAGGTACCAGTCGCAGGTGCAGGACTCGTTGCGCGAGGAGACCACCAGGACCTCGGGCTCCTGCAAGGACACCCGGTAGGGGAAGTCGATCGCCGGGATCGGCCTGCCCACCCCGTTGTTGTCGCCGGGCCTCGAACGGGCCAGGGGCTGGTGCGCGTCGAGGTCCACGGAGAAGAAGCGGGGGACGATGGCGGCGCCGCAGCCGTCGCTCAGGGAGTAGACGCTGCCCCGGCCGGAGGCGGGGGTGACGCGGCTGGTCACGCGCACGTGCAGGGCCTCCAGGACGACGGCGGCGGAGCTGCGTCCCTGCAACGTGATCCGCACGCCGGTGGTGCCCCCGTGCACCGCCCGCTGGGAGGCGGCCCACGCCGCGATGTCCTCCGTGTAAGGGGGCGGCGGGACCTGCCCCGGCGGCTTGGCGACGACGTAGGACTCGCCGCAACCGAAGAGTCCCGGCGTGTGCGAGTTGACGGTCCAGGTGAGCGGGGCCGGCGCGGAGGGGGGTCCGGCGGCGGATGCGGCGAGGCCGAGGAGCACGGCGACCAGCGAGGCCGCCAGCGCCGCCGACCGCACGGGTCGTCGCCGGGGGCGCCGGCCGCCCGCTGGGTTCGGCTCGGGGTGCCGGCTCCGCGGTGGGTTCGGCCCGGGCGCCTCCACGGCCGGGCCGGTGCCGCGCGCGGAGACGGCCGATGCGGCACCGCCGGCGGAGACGATCGACGCCGCCGCGCTCGCGCTGGTGCGGGGCGCCGGTGCCGGCCGGGCAGGGGACGGGCGTGGTCCTTGCCGCGCGGCGTCGGCCATGACCCACCGGCGGTGCAGCTCCATGCGTTCTTCGGGGGAGGCGCCGCAGAGCACGGCGAACCGCTCGACTCCGGCGAAGTCCTGCGGGACCGCTTCTGCGGAGCAGTAGCGGTGCAGGGTGGAGGCGTGCACGCCCACCCGGCGGGCCAGTGCCGCGTAGCTGCGGTCGGTGCGTTCCTTGAGCCGCGTCAGCAGTAACGCGAACTCCGCTACGTCATCGTGGATCGAAGCCATGTGTCCCGTACTCGTATCCGTGTGTCGGCCCGTACGGGGCCGGTCCCGATGGGGCACGGCATCCCCGGCGCTCCCCATGACTGCACGCCATTGCGCCGGGGATGGTTCCAGGGCCACGAAGCATGAACACGCACACGGAAACAACAGAAACAGGTGAGGCACCTCCCAGATCTGGGAGGTGCCTCACCTGCTGTTTCGGCTGTCGGGGTGGCGGGATTTGAACCCACGACCTCTTCGTCCCGAACGAAGCGCGCTGCCAAGCTGCGCTACACCCCGATGTCGCTGCTTGTCCTGCTTGTCGCGGCGACGTCGTTTACTTTAGCCCACGGGTGGCCTCAGACGAAATCCGGTTTTGCCGAGGTGGCGCATCGGGTCGGGGCGGACGTGGTCGAGGGCCACGAGGACGATGGCCAGGGCGTAGATGGAGAGGCCCAGGAGGAGCGCGTTGGCGAGGGCGTGCTTGTAGCCGTGGCGGTCCACGTCGAGGAACGGGTAGAGGTAGCGGCCCGGCGTGCCGGAGGGGATCAGTTCGCCGCGGCCGAGGAAGAACAGCAGGTAGGCCAGGGGGTAGAGGAGCCAGGCGCCGGCCTGGCGCAGGTGCAGGAGACCGGGGACGGTCAGGAGCAGCCAGTCCAGTACGGCCGCGGCCGGGGTGATCGTGACCAGGATGTGGTTCGCCACCGTCTGCCCGAGCGTGTGGACGCCCGGCGCGTTCGTCAGGGAGAACGTGGGCGTCGCGTCGGTCAGGAGCAGGTGGTGGACCAGGGCCGTGACGATTGTGTAGAGGAGTGTGGCTCCTGTCACAAGGGCTGGGAGGGGGCGCCGTGCCGACCAGGCCCGCCGCGCGGACAGGGCCATGACCACGGCCAGCAGGATGTTGCTCTGGATCGCGAACTGGCTCAGGACCCGGACCGGACTGCCGATGAGCAGGCAGATCGTCACGCCCGCGGCCGCCGTGCCTGCGACCAGCAGGCGGAAGACGGCGGTCAGCGGGCGGTGTACGGGGTTCATCACCGCCGAGGCGGGGACGTAGCCGGACGGCAGCAGCGTGGGCGCGACCATGCCCGGGATGGCGGGGAGGTCGGGGATGTCCCTGGGTATAGGCGCGGTCATGCCCTCAAGCTAGGCAGAACCGACATGTCGGGCGATACGGGTGGTGCGTGTGGGTGACGGCCGGTGCCCGGCCCCGTGCAGGGGGACCACACCGGCCGTCCGACGGCGATCCGTGGCCCCGCCCCGCCCCCGTGATTACTCCTTGCCCACCAGCGTCAGCAGCGTCGCCTCCGGCGGGCACGCGAACCGTACCGGCGTGTAGCGGCTGGTGCCGCAGCCCGCCGAGACGTGCAGGAAGGCCCTGCGGCCGTCCGCAGTGTGCGCGGACAGGCCCTTCACCCGGTCGGTGTCCAGGTCGCAGTTGGTGACCAGCGCGCCGTAGAAGGGGATGCACAGCTGGCCGCCGTGGGTGTGGCCGGCCAGGATCAGCGGGTAGCCGTCCGCCGTGTACGAGTCGAGCACCCGCAGATACGGGGCGTGCACCACGCCCATCGAGAAGTCGGCGGAGGCCGACGGGCCGCCGGCCACCTGGGTGTAGCGGTCCCGCTTGATGTGCGGGTCGTCCACGCCGGTCAGCTCGATCGAGACGCCCTCGACCTTCAGCGTGCCGCGCGTGTTGGTCAGGTTGAGCCAGCCCGCGCCGTCGAAGCCGTCGCGCAGGTCCTCCCACGGGTTGTGGACCACGCCCACGGCGGGCGCGTTGCCGTTCAGGCCGTGCCGGCCGCTGGTCTTCTCCAGCAGGTAGCGGGCGGGGTTGCGCAGCGTCGGCCCGTAGTAGTCGTTGGAGCCGAAGACGTACGCGCCCGGGAAGTCCATCAGCGGGCCCAGCGCGTCCAGGACCTCCGGGACGGCCTCCGGGTCGGAGAGGTTGTCGCCCGTGTTGATCACGAAGTCCGGCCGCAGCCCCGCCAGCGAGCGCAGCCAGCGCTGCTTCTTGCGCTGCCCGCCGACCATGTGGATGTCGGAGACCTGGAGTATGCGCAGGGGGCGCATTCCGGCGGGGAGGACGGGCACCGTCACTCGACGGAGACGGAAGGAGCGGGCCTCGAAGCCCGCAGAGTAGAGGAGTCCGCCGGCCACGACCGCCGTGATGCCCAGGGGTACTCCGTATCGCGCGCGCATACGACCATCGTGTCAGACCCCGTCCGCCCGCCGAACTCGGCCGTCCCTACGGCCGCCCGGCCTCACCGCGGCCCGGCGGTAGCCCCCAAGGTCGCCCGGCCCGGTTTCGAGCGGTGCCTTCCGACCCGGCCGCGCGGGTCCCCGTGGCCGCTCGCGACCGGCCCTTTAAATCAGCGGGCGTTCCGGGTTCCACACCTGCGACAATCGGACGCATGACCACGCTCAAGTCGAAGTTGCAGGAAGACCTCAACGCCGCGATCCGGGAGCGCGACGAGCTCCGCTCCTCGACGCTCCGGCTGACGCTCACCGCGATCACCAAGGAGGAGGTCGCGGGCAAGGAGAAGCGCGAGCTCTCCGACGACGAGGTGCTGAAGGTGATCACCAAGGAGGCCAAGAAGCGCCGCGAGGCCGCCGATGCCTTCGAGCAGGGTGGTCGCCTGGAGTCGGCCGAGCGGGAGAAGGCGGAGGGCGAGCTGCTCGGTGCCTACCTGCCCAAGCAGCTCTCCGACGACGAGCTGAACGAGATCGTCTCCCAGGCCGTGCAGGAGGCCAGGGCGGCCGGTGCCGAGGGGCCGCGGGCCATGGGCGCCGTCATGAAGATCGTGAACCCGAAGGTGGCCGGTCTGGCCGAGGGCGGCCGGGTGGCCGCCGTCGTCAAGCAGCTCCTGGCGGGCTGAGCCACCGCCCCTGAACGGCACCGGCCCCTTCCTCCGCGTCGTGACGGCGCGGGGGAAGGGGCCGGTCCTCGTTCACAGGACGTGTATCAGGTCCCGGCGGGGCGGCTCAGTGCCGTCCCCCGTTCCCGTTGTTGCCCTGGATGAACCCGTCCGGGAGCGAGTACGTGGGGTTCGGGTTGCCGCCGTTGTTGCCGCCGTTCGTCAGACCGGAGATGAACCCGCCGTTGGTGGGGTTGCTGCCGTTGTTGCCGTGGTCGTCGCCCTTGTCCTGGTCCCTGTCCTTCGGGGCGTCCGGGATGTCGACCAGGTTGAAGGACTGGACGGGCTTGCCCGAGAGCGCGCCGGTCATGGCGTCCTTCCAGATCGGGCCCGGGACCTGACCGCCGTAGACGAGCGCGCGGTAGACGCCGCCGATCGTGATCTTCGTCATCTGGACCTTCTGGGAGGCGCTGCCGACCCAGACGGCACCCGACAGGTTCGGCGTGTAGCCGACGAACCAGGCGTTCTTGCGCTCGTCCGTCGTACCCGTCTTGCCCGCGCTCTCACGGTCGGTGAGGCCGGCCTGCTGGCCCGTACCGGAGTCGACCACGCCGCGCAGCAGCGTGTTCACCGTGTCGGCCGTCTTCTCGGTCATCGCGCGCGAGCACGTCGACTTCGGGACCTCCAGCGACTTCCGCTGGTTGCCGAGCTTCTGCGAGATCGACTCGATCGCGATCGGCGTGCAGTACATGCCCCGGGAGGCGAAGGCGGCGTACGCGCTGGCCATCGTCAGCGGCGAGAGGCCGACGGCGCCGAGGGCGATGGAAGGGGTCTCGGGAAGCTTGGTGCCGTTGCCCTGCGTGACATGCAGCGCGTCGGTCATCTTCACCACGGGGCACAGGCCGATGTCGGAGATCATCTGCACGAAGTAGGTGTTGACCGACTTGGCCATCGCCTCCTTCATCTGGTACGGGCCGGACTCCGACTCGCTCTCGTTCTCGACCTTGTCGCCGTCCTGGTTGGTCCACGGCTTGCTGCTGCACGTCTGGACCGGGCTCGGGTAGTCCATGTCGTACGGCGACGAGTACTCCTGGGTGGCGGGCTTGCCGCCCTCCAGCGCGGCCGCGGCCACGAACGGCTTGAACGTCGAGCCGGTCGGGAAGCCGAAGTTCGATCCGCCCATCTGGGCGTTGACCGAGAAGTTGTACTCGGTCTCGTTCTTGCCGTAGCCGTACGGCTTCGACTGGCCCATCCCGACGATCTTGCCGGTGCCGGGCTCCACCAGGGTGGCCGCCGCGGCGACCTTGTCCGACTTGTTGACGTGGCTCTTGAGCGAGGCCTGCACCGACTCCTGGGCCTGCGGCTGGAGCGTGGTGCGGATGGTCAGGCCGCCCTGGTTCCAGAGCTTCGCCCGCGCCTCCTGGGTCTTGCCGAAGACCGGGTCGTTCAGGAAGACCTTCTCGACGTACTTGCAGAAGAAACTGGCGCCCCGGACGGCGGTGATGCAGCCGTTCTTGGGCTGGCTGACCTTCAGCTTCAGCGGCGTCTCCTTGGCCTGGTCGGCCTCGGCCTGGGAGATGTCGCCGACATCGGCCATGCGCTGGAGCACGACGTTGCGGCGCTTGGTGGCCTCCGCCTCGTCGTTCACCGGGTCGTAGCGGCTCGGGGACTGCACGATTCCGGCGAGCATCGCCGACTCCGGCAGGGTGAGGTCCTTGGCGTGCTTGGAGAAGTAGCGCTGGGCCGCCGCCTCGACGCCGTAGGCCTGCTCACCGAAGAACGTGATGTTCAGGTAGTTCTCGAGGATCTTCTTCTTGCCGAGCTCCTCCTCGACCTGGATCGCGAACTTCAGCTCCTGGATCTTGCGGCCGAGGGTCTGCTGGGTGGCCTGGGCGACCTTCGTCGGGTCGTCGCCCGCCTCCTCGACGAAGACGTTCTTCACGTACTGCTGGGTGAGCGTGGAGGCGCCCTGGGCGACACCGCTGCTCTGCACGTTCTTGTTCAGTGCGCGCAGGACGCCCTTCAGGTCGACGGCTCCGTGCTGGTAGAAGCGCGAGTCCTCGATCGCGACGATCGCCTTCTGCATGTACGGCGAGATGTTCTTGAGCTCGACCACCGTGCGGTCGCGCGAGTACACCGTGGCGAGCTGGCCGCCGTCGGCGTCGAGGATGGTGGTGCGCTGACTCAGCGGTGGCGTCTTCAGGTTCGCCGGGAGCTCGTCGAAGCTTTCCACCGATCCCTTGGCTGCCAGGCCCAGCACACCGAAGGCGGGCAGGGCGATACCGGCCAGGAGGGCTCCCGCGAGCACGCTGACACCGAGGAACTTGGCGGCCTGCTGTGTTGCCGACAGGCCACCGCCCGAGCGCTTCTTTGGCATGGGGGCAGCCTACGTTCTCATTCGCCGGACACGCGTATATGCCTTGGCCTAAGCTGCTCCCAACTGTCACAGCAGTAGGGCTACGTATCAATACGTCCGGCGACCCCGAATCGTTCCGGAGGTTCCCCGACTTTTTTGGTGGGGGCGTGTCCGAATCCGCCTCCTGTGTCACATGGCGCCCGTTGTGACTAGACAGAACTGTCCCGTTTCTGTCGGGATAGTCGCGCATGTCGCCAGCTCACTCCCCCGGGTGATCTGCCGCTTACCCATAGTCCGTTCGGGCCATTCAAGATTGGGCCCGACGGGGGTGTTGCGCTGCCCTCGCCTTCCGTAACGTCCTCAACTGGCGGCGGTGAATATGCCGCTGCCGCCGTGGGGGAGCCTCGATTCGGGAGAGGACGGCGCCGGTATGGGCTGGGTTACCGACTGGAGTGCGCAGGCCGCCTGCCGCACTACCGATCCGGATGAACTGTTCGTGCAGGGAGCAGCGCAGAACAGGGCCAAGGCGGTGTGCACCGGATGTCCGGTGCGCACCGAATGTCTGGCCGATGCGCTCGACAACCGCGTCGAATTCGGCGTGTGGGGAGGCATGACGGAGCGGGAGCGCCGCGCACTGCTGCGCAGGCGACCCACCGTGACCTCCTGGCGCAGGTTGCTGGAGACGGCTCGTGCGGAGTACGAGCGCGGCGCGGGCATTGTGTCGCTCGACGACGACCAGGTGTACGAGAACTATGCGGCGGTGAGCTGAGCGGACCATCGGCTCGGCCGGCGGCGACTCAGTCGCCGGCGGCCTCGGGCAGCTCCGGCCGGTTGGCCGCGAGCCGGTTCCCGATGTCCCGCAACCCTGTGAGGTCGTGCACGTCACCCGGCAGCGCGCCCACTTCGGCCACGGCCACCTCGGGGTGGAGCGCGGTGAAGCGGTCACGTGTGCGCTGCTCGCGGGAGAGTAGTTGCATACGTTCGGCGTGCAGGCGCAGCAGACCTGCGGTGAGCTGCTCGACGCTCTGATGGGCTCCGGTGGGCTGGTCGGCTTCGCTGGGCCGCTCCGGGGCCGGGGGGCCGGGCCGCGACGCGGGGGACTCTGAACTGCCGTACGTGTCGGGAGAGTTACGAAGACCAACCTTCCCGCCGTCCTGATCCACAATGCGGGAGTCTTCAAGATTTTCCGCGGCGGGTTCGACGGCGGGGTCGGAACCCTCCTCCGCGGTGTCGGCGGCGAGGTCGAGATTCTCGGCGGCGGCGAGCGCCCGCTCGGCAGACAACCGGGCGGCTCCGCTGCCGTGGACCCGGTTGAGCACCAGACCGGCCAGCGGCATCTTCTCCGCGGCCAGCCGTTCCACGAAGTAGGCGGCCTCGCGCAGCGCGTCCCGCTCCGGGGCCGCGACCACCAGGAACGCCGTTCCGGGCGCCTGGAGCAGCTTGTACGTCGCGTCCGCGCGGGTCCGGAAGCCGCCGAAGGTCGTGTCCATCGCGGCCACGAACGTCTGTACGTCCTTCAGCAGCTGACCGCCCAGCAGCTTGCCGAGCGTGCCGGTCATCATCGACATCCCGACGTTCAGGAACTTCATGCCCGCGCGCCCGCCCAGCTTCGCCGGCGCCGTCAGCAGCCGGATCAGCCGTCCGTCCAGGAACGACCCGAGCCGCTTCGGCGCGTCGAGGAAGTCCAGCGCCGAGCGGGACGGCGGTGTGTCGACGACGATCAGATCCCACTCGTCCCGGGCCCGCAGCTGCCCGAGCTTCTCCATCGCCATGTACTCCTGCGTGCCCGCGAAGCCCGCCGAGAGCGACTGGTAGAAGGGGTTGGCGAGGATCGTGGCCGCCCGCTCCCGGTCGGCGTGCGCCTCGACGATCTCGTCGAAGGTGCGCTTCATGTCGAGCATCATGGCGTGCAGCTCACCACTGCCCTCGACGCCCTTCACGCGCCGCGGGGTGTTGTCGAGCGAGTCGATGCCCATCGACTGGGCGAGCCGACGGGCCGGGTCGATGGTGAGGACGACGACCTTGCGGCCCCGCTCGGCCGCGCGCAGACCCAGCGCCGCCGCGGTGGTGGTCTTCCCGACCCCGCCCGAGCCGCAGCAGACGACGATGCGGGTCCCGGGGTCGTCGAGCAGCGGATCGAGGTCGAGCACGCGCGCGGGGGCGAGACGTCGCGCGGTGTCCTGCGCGTGCGCCGGGTCCGGACTCATGACATCCCCTGCTTCCGCAGCTCGGTGGCCAGCTCGTACAGGCCCGCCAGGTCCATGCCCTCGGCGAGCAGCGGCAGTTCGTGCAACGGCAGGCCCAGCTCGCCCAGCACGGCCCGCTGCTCGTGTTCCAGCGTGTGCCGTTCGGCGTACTCCTCGGCCTGCGCCAGCAGCGGATCCACCAGCCGCTCGGCGTGCCCGCCGCGCCGCGCCCCGCCGAGTCCGGCGGCCGACAGCGAGCGCGCCACGGCGGCGCGCGGCACGGTCCGTACGAGTTCCAGGTCGGCGGCGTCCAGCACCTCGGGCCGCACCATGTTCACGATGACCCGACCCACCGGCAGCCGGGCGGCGCGCAGTTCCGCGATGCCGTCGGCGGTCTCCTGGACGGGCATCTCCTCCAGCAGTGTCACCAGGTGCACGGCCGTCTCCGGCGACTTCAGCACCCGCATCACGGCCTGGGCCTGATTGTGTATCGGCCCGATCTTCGCCAGGCCCGCCACCTCGTCGTTGACGTTGAGGAAGCGCGTGATGCGGCCCGTGGGGGGCGCGTCCATGACGACGTAGTCGTACCGGAACCGGCCGGATTTGTCCTTTCTGCGCACCGCCTCGCAGGCCTTGCCGGTCAGGAGCACGTCCCTGAGGCCGGGCGCGATGGTGGTGGCGAAGTCGATCGCGCCGAGCTTCTTCAGGGCCCGGCCGGCGCTGCCCAGCTTGTAGAACATCTGGAGGTAGTCCAACAGGGCCAGTTCGGGGTCGATGGCGAGGGCGAACACCTCCCCGCCCCCGGGAGCGACGGCGATCTTCCGCTCCTCGTAGGGCAGCGCCTCCGTCTCGAAGCGCTGCGCGATGCCCTGCCGGCCCTCGACCTCGACGAGAAGCGTCCGCTTCCCCTCGGTCGCGAGGGCCAGCGCGAGGGCGGCGGCGACCGTCGTCTTTCCGGTCCCGCCCTTGCCGCTGACGACCTGGAGCCTGCTCACGTCTTCGAGCGTAACCAGTCCGCGCCCGAGCCAACCGGCAGGCTGTGGACAACAGGGGTGCGACTCGGCCACATGGCCTGTGGACGGCGGGGCCGCGACACGGCCGCCAGGCTGCGGTTTCCCGGACGGCGGGAGGCCGCCGGGGCGATGGCCGACGGTCCGGAAAGCGCCGCGACGACCGCCGAGCCCGCTGCTGTACGGCCGTTCGTATCGCCGCTCGTGCCGACCCTCGTGGTCGGCCGCCTGTCCCACCGGTCACAGCGGATAAAGTCGGCCACATGACCAAGTGGGAATACGCAACCGTGCCACTGCTCGTCCATGCCACGAAGCAGATCCTGGACACCTGGGGCGAGGACGGCTGGGAGCTCGTCCAGGTCGTACCCGGACCGAACAACCCCGAGCAGCTCGTGGCCTACCTGAAGCGGGAGCGGCAGGCATGAGCGCCGTCGAGGAGAAGCTCGCCGAGCTGGGCCTGACCCTGCCGGCCGTCGTGCCCCCGCTCGCCGCGTACCAGCCGGCCGTGCAGTCCGGCGTGTACGTGTACACCTCCGGCCAGCTCCCGATGGTGGACGGCAAGCTTCCGGTCACCGGCAAGGTGGGCGGGGAGGTCACCGCCGAGGAGGCCAAGGAACTCGCCCGCACCTGCGCGCTGAACGCGCTGGCCGCCGTGAAGTCCGTCGCGGGCGACCTGGACCGCGTCGCGCGCGTGGTGAAGGTCGTCGGCTTCGTGGCCTCGGCGTCCGACTTCACCGGCCAGCCCGGTGTCGTCAACGGTGCCAGCGAGCTGCTGGGCGAGGTGCTCGGCGACAAGGGCGTGCACGCGCGCAGCGCGGTCGGCGTGGCGGTGCTGCCGCTGGACGCCCCGGTCGAGGTCGAGATCCAGGTGGAGCTCACGCACGCGTGAACCCGTTCCCCCGGGCTATTCCGGCCGGGGTTTCCCCAGGGGCCCGGCCAAGGGCTCCCTGGGGCTCCTACAGGGTTCTTCCTGGGGTTCTTCCGCCGGGCTCGGTGATCGTGGCCCTCGAACATCCGCGCGCTACGGGATAGCCTCCGCCCATGGCGAATGGGCAGTGGTTTCCCGCGGACTGGCCCGAGCGCATCCGTGCGCTCACGGAGGGCACCCTCACCCCTGTGGTCCCCCGGCGCGCGGCCACCGTCATGCTCCTGAAGGACACCGACGGCGGCCCCGCCGTGCACATGCTGCGCAGACGCGCCTCCATGGCCTTCGCCGGAGGCGCGTACGCGTACCCGGGCGGCGGTGTCGACGCCCGTGACGACGACCACCTCGTCCGCTGGGCGGGCCCCACGCGCGCGTGGTGGGCCGACCGGCTCGGCGTCGAGGAGAGGGCCGCCCAGGCGATCGTCTGCGCGGCCGTGCGGGAGATGTACGAGGAGGCCGGCGTCCTGCTGGCCGGACCGACCCCCGAGACGGTCGTCGGCGACACCACGGGCGCGGACTGGGAGGCCGACCGTGCCGCCCTGGTCGCCCGCGACCTGTCCTTCGCGGAATTCCTCGACCGCCGCGGCCTGGTCCTGCGCTCCGACCTGCTCGGCGCCTGGACGCGCTGGATCACCCCCGAGTTCGAGGCGCGCCGCTACGACACCTGGTTCTTCGTGGCCGCCCTCCCCGAGGGCCAGCGCACCCGCAACGTCTCCACGGAGGCCGACCGCACGGTGTGGATCCGGCCGGTGGAGGCGGCGGCCTCGTACGACAAGGGCGAGCTGCTGATGATGCCGCCCACCGTGGCGACCCTGCGCCAGCTGGTCCCGTACGCCACCGCGGCCGAGGCGCTGGCCGCGGCGCCCGGCCGCGACCTGACCCCCGTGCTGGCCCGCGCCCGCCTGGAGGACGGCGACGTCGTGCTCTCCTGGCCCGGCCACGACGAGTTCACCAAGCACATCCCGACCGGTGGAGCCCCCGAATGACGGACGCAGCAGCCCTTCCCGGCCAGCCGCGCGGCGCTGTCCTCTCCGGCCCCGCCACCCGACGGGCCGTCAACGTTCTGGCGCCCAACGCCTCCGCGATGACCCTGGACGGCACGAACACCTGGATCCTCGCCGAGCCGGACTCGGAGCTGGCCGTCGTGGTCGACCCGGGCCCGCTGGACGAGGGCCACCTCGGCGCCGTCGTCGACATGGCCCGGCAGGCCGGCAAGCGGATCGCGCTGACCCTGCTGACGCACGGCCACCCCGACCACGCGGAGGGCGCCGCCCGCTTCGCCGAGCTGACGGGCACGAAGGTGCGGGCCCTGGACCCGGCCCTGCGGCTGGGCGACGAGGGGCTGGCCGCCGGTCAGGTGATCGAGGTCGGCGGCCTGGAGCTGCGGGTGGTGCCGGCCCCCGGCCACACCTCGGACTCCCTGTGCTTCCACCTCCCGGCCGACGGCGCCGTCCTGACCGGTGACACGGTCCTGGGCCGCGGTACGACGATGGTGGCGCACCCCGACGGCCGCCTGGGCGACTACCTGGACTCCCTGCGGCGGCTGAGGTCGCTCACGGTCGACGACGGCGTCCACACGGTGCTGCCCGGCCACGGACCGGTCCTGGAGGACGCCCAGGGCGCCGTCGAGTTCTATCTCGCCCACCGCGCCCACCGGCTCGCCCAGATCGAGACGGCCGTCGAGAACGGCCACCGGAGCCCGGCGGAGGTCGTCGCCCACGTGTACGCGGACGTCGACCGTTCCCTGTGGCCGGCGGCGGAGCTGTCGGTACGGGCGCAGCTGGAGTACCTGGAGGAGCACGGGCTCATCCCGGGCCGGCGCCTCTGACCGGACTTCCCGGCCCCGGTGTGTCAGTCGGGCCTGGCCGCCTTGACGCCGTGCACGCGCGCGTACTCCTCGGCGAGCCACGGGCCGAGGTCGTCGACGTACGACCGCAGGACGTCCCGGTCGCCGGTCGGCTCGTACCCGAGCACGGCCGCGGCCCGGAGCTGCCCGGCCCGCTGCGGGTAGTAGTCGCCGAACGCCCCGGCCATCTCGCGCAGGTCGCTGGTCCAGCCGTTCCAGCGGGGCATGACGAGGGTGAAACCGGTGCGGACCAGATGCCGCGACATGAAGCGGACGAGGGGCCGCCGCGCCTGCTCGGTGTCCTCGGCGTCGGCGATCCGCCGACGCCAGCGGGGCAGGAGCAGGGCCAGGTCCCCGTTGGTCTCACGGGCGAGCAGCGGGCCGGGGCGGTAGCGCGGCAGAGCGGCGGCGAGGTCCTCGCCCAGCAGCGGTGTGCACAGACACGCGACGAACCAGCCGAGGTCGTGGCGCTCCAGGTCGCTCAGCACCCGCTCGCGGCCGAACAGCAGCGTGCCGCACCCGTCGAGCTGCGGGAACCTCGTGTCGAGCTCCGCGTCGAGGGCCCGTGCGTCCGCCCGGTCCGCCTCGGTCGGCTCCGCGTGCAGGACGAGAAGCAGATCCAGGTCGCTGCGCCCCGGGCGCGCGGTGCCCCGCGGGATCGAGCCGTAGAGGTACGCGCTGTGCAAGCGCGTGCCGAACACCTCCGGCAGTCGCTGCCGTGCCGTGGCCACGACGGGGCCGTAGCCGGGCGGCACGCGCGCGAGGGAGCCTTCGCGGACGATGTGTCCCTCGGCGTCGAGGCCGGGGCGGCGAACGGGTTTGGTCACGCGTTCACTGTGCCCCGACGGCTGCGGCGGCGTCTCCGCGTTTTCGGCGCGGTACGGGACGTGGGGCCGGCTCGGCGGCGTCGGCTCGGTGTGACGGCGGCCGGTTGACGACGGGTCAGTGTGCGGTGTCGTCAGCCGGCCGGTCGACGCCGGGTCAGCGCGAGCGCTTCGCCAGTCGCTCCACGTCCAGCAGGATCACCGCACGGGCCTCCAGCCGGAGCCAGCCGCGCTGGGCGAAGTCGGCGAGCGCCTTGTTGACCGTCTCGCGCGAGGCGCCGACGAGCTGGGCCAGCTCCTCCTGCGTCAGGTCGTGGACGACGTGGATGCCCTCCTCGGACTGCACGCCGAAGCGTCGGGAGAGGTCCAGCAGCGCGCGGGCCACGCGGCCCGGGACGTCCGAGAAGACCAGGTCGGACATGGCGTCGTTGGTCTTGCGCAGACGGCGGGCGACGGCCCGCAGCAGCGCGGTGGCCACCTCGGGGCGGGCGTTCAGCCAGGGCTGGAGGTCGCCGTGACCGAGGCCGAGCAGCTTCACCTCGGTCAGCGCCGTGGCCGTCGCGGTGCGCGGGCCCGGGTCGAAGAGCGACAGCTCGCCGATGAGTTCGCTGGGGCCGACCACCGCGAGCATGTTCTCGCGGCCGTCGGGGGAGGTGCGATGCAGCTTGACCTTGCCCTCGGTGACCACGTAGAGCCGGTCTCCCGGGTCGCCCTCGTGGAAGAGGGAGTCGCCGCGAGCCAGGGTCACCTCACTCATGGAGGCGCGAAGCTCCGCGGCCTGCTCGTCGTCGAGTGCCGCGAAGAGCGGGTTGCGCCGCAGAACATCGTCCACGAGTTCTCTCCTTGTCGACCTGCTCAGGGGATCTTGCTCCCCGGTGTACCAGGGGACCGTGTTCCCCATTTTGCCGGACGGTCCAAACAGTGTGATCTGTCACAAGGATGCCGCACACATGTCCCGAGGTAAGCGGCAGGGGGCCAATTGGGGGCCGATCTTCGGGGTCCAAGGCGGATGTCGGTGCCGGGCTCTAGGCTGGCCGGGTGTCCAAAAAGCCGGTGAGAGCACAGGCCAAGGGGGCTGTACGGGTGGGTGCAGGGCGTGATTCCGCTGTGGGCGAACAGGAGTCCGATGGTGGAGAGAAGGCGGCGGAGGCGGCCGTCGAGGCCACGGCGAAGAAGCCGGTGACGGGGGCTCGGGCGAAGAAGACGGCCGCGAGGGCGGCGGAGCCGGCCGCAGCCGCCACGCCCGCGAAGCCCGCCGAGCCTGCCGCGTCCGCCAAGCCCGCGAAGACCGCCAAGCCTGCCGCGTCCGCGAAGACCGCCAAGTCCGCCAGGACCGGCGCGTCCGCGAAGACCGCCGAACCGGTCAAGGCCGCCAGGCCGGCGAAGGCCGAATCGCACACCGCCCTCGTCCGCCGCGCCCGGCGCATCGACCGCGAGCTCGCCGAGGTCTACCCCTACGCCCACCCCGAACTGGACTTCGAGAACCCCTTCCAGCTGCTGGTCGCCACGGTGCTGTCCGCCCAGACCACGGACCTGCGGGTCAACCAGACCACCCCCGCGCTCTTCGCCAGATACCCCACCCCCGAGGACCTCGCCGCGGCCAACCCCGAGGAGGTCGAGGAGATCCTCCGCCCCACGGGATTCTTCCGGGCCAAGACCAAGTCGGTGATAGGCCTCTCCAAGGCCCTGGCGGAGCAGTTCGGCGGCGAGGTCCCGGGCCGGCTGGAGGATCTCGTCAAGCTGCCCGGCGTCGGCCGCAAGACCGCGTTCGTCGTGCTCGGCAACGCCTTCGGCCGACCCGGCATCACCGTGGACACGCACTTCCAGCGGCTGGTGAAGCGCTGGCGGTGGACCGAGGAGAGCGACCCGGACAAGATCGAGGCAGCCGTCGGGGCGCTCTTCCCCAAGAGCGCCTGGACGATGCTCTCGCACCATGTGATCTTCCACGGCCGCCGCATCTGCCACGCCCGCAAACCGGCCTGCGGCGCCTGCCCCATCGCCCCGCTCTGCCCGGCGTACGGAGAGGGCGAGACGGACCCGGAGAAGGCGCGGAAGCTGCTCAAGTACGAGAAGGGCGGCTTCCCGGGCCAGCGCCTGAAGCCCCCGCAGTCCTACCTGGACGCGGGCGGCAGGCCGGCGCCGCCGCTGGGGGCCGGATGACGGGCCGGGCGGACGGGCCCGGCGAGCGGGCCGAACAGGTCGGACGGGCCGGCCGGAACGATCTCGGGGGTGCGGCGCGTTGGAACGGGCAGGACGAGGGGGGTGGCGATGACGCGGGCGAGTAATACCCAGGGCGGGCCGGTGGTGCTGAGCAGGAGCGGACTTCCCGAGTGGCTCGACCCGGTGGTGCACGCCGTCGAGACGGTGGAGCCGCTCCAGTTGAGCCGCTTCCTGCCCCCGGAGAACGGTGCGGGACGGCAGTCGGCCGTACTGATCCTGTTCGGCGAGGGGGACCTCGGTCCGGAACTGCTGCTGATGGAGCGGGCCGGCTCGCTGCGCTCCCACGCCGGCCAACCCTCCTTCCCGGGCGGCGCCCTGGATCCCGAGGACGGCGACCCGAAGGCCGACGGCCCCCTGCACGCGGCCCTGCGCGAGGCCGAGGAGGAGACCGGTCTCGATCCGGGCGGTGTCCAGCTCTTCGGTGTGCTGCCCAAGCTGTACATCCCGGTGAGCGGCTTCGTCGTGACCCCGGTGCTGGGCTGGTGGCGCGAGCCGAGCCCGGTCGGGGTCGTCGACCCGAACGAGACGGCCCGGGTCTTCACGGTCCCCGTGGCGGATCTCACGGACCCGGCGAACCGCGCCACCACGGTCCATCCCAGCGGCCACCGGGGTCCGGCATTTCTGGTCGAATCGGCCCTGGTGTGGGGATTCACGGCCGGTGTGATCGACCGGCTGCTGCACTTCGCGGGCTGGGAGCGGCCCTGGGACCGGGAGAAGACGGTGCCACTCGACTGGCGGTCATGACAGGGTGTCCACCAAGTCGTGTCCATCCGGAGGACAACCTCCGGGCCCCCGGCCGTCTGGAGTAACCGGAAAGTGTTGAGGCGAGGCCTGAAGCGGTGAACGTGCTGGACATCCTGCTGTTGGTCGCGGCCGTGTGGTTCGCGATCGTCGGCTATCGCCAGGGGTTCGTCGTCGGCATCCTGTCGGTGATCGGCTTCCTGGGCGGCGGTCTCGTCGCCGTCTATCTCTTGCCCGTCATCTGGGACTGGCTCACCGACAACTCCGAGGTAAGCACCACGGCCGCCGTCGTCGCGGTGGTCGTCGTCATCGTCTGCGCCTCCGTCGGGCAGGCCCTGACCACCCACCTCGGCAACAAGCTGCGCCGGTACATCACCTGGTCCCCGGCCCGCGCCCTGGACGCGACGGGCGGCGCCCTCGTCAACGTGGTCGCGATGCTGCTGGTCGCCTGGCTGATCGGCTCGGCGCTGGCGGGCACCACCCTGCCGACGCTCGGCAAGGAGGTCCGCAGCTCCAAGGTGCTCCTCGGGGTGTCCCGGGCGCTGCCCGACCAGGCCGACAACTGGTTCGCCGATTTCTCCTCGGTCCTCGCGCAGAACGGCTTCCCGCAGGTCTTCAGCCCGTTCTCGAACGAGCCGATCACCGATGTGCAGCCGCCGGACCCGGCCCTCGCCAACAGCGCGGTCGCCCTGCGCGCGCAGCGCTCCATCGTCAAGGTCACCGGCACCGCCGAGAGCTGCGGCAAGGTCCTGGAGGGCACCGGCTTCGTCTTCGGCAACCGCCGGGTGCTGACCAACGCCCACGTCGTGGGCGGCGTCGACGAGCCCACCGTCCAGATCGGCGGCGAGGGCAAGCGCTACGACGCCACGGTCGTCCTCTACGACTGGCGGCGCGACATCGCCGTACTCGACGTACCGGACCTCCAGGCACCCGCGCTGCGGTTCGCGTCCGAGGACGCCGCGAGCGGCGACGGCGCGATCGTCGCGGGCTTCCCGGAGAACGGGTCGTACGACGTCCGTGCCGCGCGCGTGCGCGGGCGCATCTCGGCGAACGGTCCGGACATCTACCACCGGGGCACCGTGCGCCGCGACGTCTACTCGCTCTACACGATCGTCCGGCAGGGCAACTCCGGCGGCCCGCTGCTCACACCCGACGGCAAGGTGTACGGCGTGGTGTTCGCGAAGTCGCTCGACGACGCCGACACCGGGTACGCGCTCACCGTGGACGAGATCCGGCAGGACATCGTCGCGGGACGGAGCGCGAACCAGCAGGTGGACAGCGACAGCTGCGCGCTCTGAGGCGTTCGTGCCGGACCGTCACCGGGCCGGTGCGGCCGCCCGCGCGGGTCAGCCGCGCGGGTGGCGCAGACGTACCGAGACCCAGCGGGCCCGGCGGCGCAGGATGCGCGGGATTCCCACCCCGGGGTTCGCGCCCGCGAGCTCCGGGGCGCCCCTCTGGTGGGAGCTCAGACCACCGGCGGAGCGGCGGTTGCGTGCTGCGTCACTGTAGTCGTGCGTCCAGCCCATACCCCGACGTCTGCCCCTGCCCCAAGGTCGATAACCGCCTCCCGGGCCCTCAATTGGCCTATGCGTCGGGCAATTGGCTGTTCGTAGGACAGTTGTTCACGTTCGGATACCGGGCGCGTCACGAGGGTCACCGATCGGGCTCGGGATCCTTCAGCCAGTTGACCAGTTCGGTCGAGAAGGCGACCGGATCCTCCTCGTGCGGGAAGTGCCCCAGTCCGTCGAACAGACGCCAGCGGTACGGCGCTTCGACGTACTCCCCGGAACCGGCCGCACTGCGCGTGCGCATCACCGGGTCCAGCGAGCCGTGCAGATGGAGGGTCGGCACCCGCACGGGCCGCTTCATCCGGCGGTTGAACTGGATGCCGTCGGGCCGGGCGAGGGAGCGGACCATCCACCGGTACGGCTCGATGGAGCAGTGCGCCGTCGAGGGGATGCAGATGGCACGGCGGTACGTCTCGACCGCCTCGTCGTCCGGCAGTCGCGGCCCGGACCAGTCCCGGATCAGCCGGCCGACCAGCGCGCCGTCGTCGGCGGTGAGCTGCCGTTCCGGGATCCAGGGCCGCTGGAACCCCCAGACGTAGGAACTCGCCGCGGACTGCTTGACGTCGGAGAGCATCGCGGAGCGCCAGCGCCGGGGGTGCGGCATCGAGGCGACCGCGAGGCGTCGTACCAGCTTCGGACGCATCACGGCCGCCGTCCACGACAGATAGCCGCCCAGGCCGTGGCCGACCAGCGCGGCGTCCGGCTCGCCGAGCGAGCGGATCACGCCGGTGATGTCCAGGGCGAGGTTGGCCGGGTCGTAGCCGCGCGGGGTGCGGTCGCTGCCGCCCACCCCGCGCAGGTCCATGGCCACGGCCCGGTAGCCCGCCTCGGCCAGGGCGACCAGCTGGTGCCGCCAGGTCCACCAGAACTGCGGGAAGCCGTGCACCAGCATCACCAGGGGGCCGTCGCCCAGCTCGGCGATGTGGAAGCGGGCGCCGTTGGCGGCGACGTCCCGGTGCGTCACCTCGTGTCCGCCGGGTACGTCCGAGCGTACGACCGAGGTGGGCTGCGCCGAGGGGGTGCCGGGGTCCGTCATGAGGACGAGCGTGCCACAGCTTCGATGGCGGCGGGCGCCGCGTCCTCCAGCGCGGCGGGCTGCGGGCGCGGGTGCGGCTTGGCGTTCTGGAGCACGACGGCCGTCTCCTTCATCGAGGCGGCGACCTTCTGCGGGCCCTTGCTGCGCTTGGCCTTCTTCGCGAAGACGACGCCGATCAGGGCCAGTACGGCCGCTACGAGGACGTTCGCCGCGAAGGACAGCAGGAAGCAGATGGCGAGGTTCCAGCCGCTCCAGGTCCGGATGCCGTAGGCGAGGGCGAAGTTCAGCATCGGCAGGGAGAACAGCAGGACCATCGCGGCGACGGAGAACGCGCCGCCGCTCGTCGCGCCCTTCTTGACGTCCTGCTTCAGCTGGGCCTTCGCCAGCGCGATCTCGTCGTGCACCAGCGCCGACAATTCGGTCGTCGCCGAGGCGAACAGCTGGCCGATGCTGCGTTCGGCGCCGACCGGGCTGCCGTCGGGTGCGCTCATCGAGGTCTCCCTGTGTCTGCGTGCGGATGGTGCGGCCTTGCGACCGACATCGGTGCGGAGTCCGTCCGACGTCTGTCCGGCTGCGTCCGGTCCCGCTCTTTTGTACCGTCTCGTCAGATCATGCCGGACCGTCGTCCTCATCGCCTGCCCCGCCCGCCACTTCGGCAAGCCTGCTGCGGGCCTCGGCCGTCTCCCGGGCCTTCCTGCGGTGCTCGGCGGCCTTGCGGTCGTGGATCTCGGCCATCCGCAGGTGGTACGCGGGATCGTCCTCCTCGTAGATGTCCGGGATGCCGTCGAGGTCGTCGTCACGCTCCTCGTTCTCGCACAGCGCGCGGTACTTGGCGTTGCGCAGCTTCAGCAGCACGGTCGCCAGCGTCGCCGCGATCAGCGAGCCGGTGAGCACGGCGGCCTTGATCTCGTCCGTCAGCACGTCGTCGCCCGCGAAGGCGAGCTCGCCGATGAGCAGCGAGACGGTGAAGCCGATGCCGGCGAGCGTGGCCACGGCGAACACGTCGGGCCAGGCCAGGTCCTCGCTGAGGGAGGCCCGGGTGAAGCGGGCGGTGAGCCAGGTGCCGCCGAAGATCCCGATCGTCTTGCCGACGACGAGCCCCAGCACGACGCCCAGGGTCTCCGGTTTGGTGAAGACGTCCCCGAGCGCGCCGCCGGAGACCGTCACACCGGCGCTGAACAGGGCGAACAGCGGCACGGCCAGGCCCGCCGACAGAGGTCGTGCCAGGTGCTCGACCTGCTCGCCCGGGGAGTGCTCCTCGCCCTCGCGAGTGGTGCAGCGCAGCATCAGGCCCATGGCGACGCCGGCGATGGTGGCGTGCACGCCGCTGTTGTACATCAGCCCCCAGATCACCAGGGCGAGCGGTACGTACACGTACCAGCCGCGGACGCCCTTGTGCAGCAGCAGCCAGAAGACGGCGAGGCCGACGACCGCGCCGCCGAGCGCGACGAAGTCGATGTCCGCGGTGAAGAAGACGGCGATGATCAGGATCGCGAACAGGTCGTCGACGACGGCGAGGGTGAGCAGGAAGGCGCGCAGGGCGCTCGGCAGCGAGGTGCCGATGACGGCGAGCACCGCCAGCGCGAACGCGATGTCGGTGGCCGTGGGCACCGCCCAGCCGTCCATGGAGCCCCCGCCGACGACGTTCGTGAGGGCGTAGACGACGGCGGGCATCGCCATGCCGCTCAGGGCGGCGACCACGGGCAGTACGGCCGCCCGGGCATCGCGCA
The DNA here is from genome assembly GCF_009377175.1 of Streptomyces adustus. Classification (GTDB taxonomy): domain Bacteria; phylum Actinomycetota; class Actinomycetes; order Streptomycetales; family Streptomycetaceae; genus Streptomyces; species Streptomyces adustus. Next base: position 2,768 of record NZ_VJZD01000038.1, on the reverse strand, counting down.
GATCCCCGGCGACGAGCTCACGCTTGAGTTCGATGCCGGCGACGAAGAAGAAGACGGCGAGCAGCCCGTCGGCCGCCCAATGGGCGACGGACATATGCAGGCCGAGCGCCTCGGGGCCGAACTCGAAGTGGCTGACGCTCTCGTAACTGTCGTGCAGCGCGGGTATGTTCGACCAGATCAGCGCCGTGACCGCGGCGGCGAGCAGCAGTACGCCGCCGACCGTCTCGGCGCGCAGGGCGTCCATGACGTAGGTGCGCTCGGGCAGCGAAAGACGTCCGAGGAACTTGCGTCGACTGGTGCTGGGCGCGGCCACGACGGGCACCTCCGGGTCGGTACGGCTGCTGACAGCCGTCGCGCGGGGTCGCCGACGGCATCGCCGACCAGACTTCCCGGCACACCCTGAGCCGTCAGGTTACCCGACCATTACACCGGCAAATGCCTCTTCATGGACAAAAGGGGCGCCCGATGTGTGGCCGGGCGCCCCTCGGGCCGTCCTCAGTCCTCGCTCGGCGCCGCCGGGAGCCTGGACTGGATGAGATCCATGACCGAGGAGTCCGTCAGGGTGGTGACGTCACCCAGCTGGCGGTTCTCGGCGACGTCCCGCAGCAGCCGGCGCATGATCTTGCCGGAGCGGGTCTTCGGCAGCTCCGCCACCGGCAGGACGCGCTTGGGCTTGGCGATCGGGCCGAGGGTGGTGCCGACGTGGTTGCGCAGTTCGGCGACGAGGTTCTCGTCCTCGGCGTCCGCCGTGCCGCGCAGGATGACGAAGGCGACGATGGCCTGCCCGGTCGTCTCGTCCGCCGCGCCGACCACGGCCGCCTCGGCGACCGCCGGGTGCGAGACGAGCGCCGACTCGACCTCGGTGGTCGAGATGTTGTGGCCGGACACCAGCATCACGTCGTCGACCCGGCCCAGCAGCCAGATGTCGCCGTCCTCGTCCTTCTTCGCCCCGTCGCCGGCGAAGTACTTGCCTTCGAACCGGGACCAGTACGTGTCGAGGAACCGCTGGTCGTCGCCCCAGATGGTGCGCAGCATCGACGGCCACGGCTCGGTGAGGACGAGGTAGCCACCGCCACCGTTCGGCACCTCGTTCGCCTCGTCGTCGACGACCGTCGCGGAGATGCCGGGCAGCGGGGTCTGCGCCGAACCCGGCTTGGTCTCGGTGACGCCCGGCAGCGGCGAGATCATCATCGCGCCGGTCTCGGTCTGCCACCAGGTGTCGACGATCGGCGTGCGGTCCGCGCCGATGTGCTTGCGGTACCAGATCCACGCCTCGGGGTTGATGGGCTCGCCCACCGAACCCAGGACCCGCAGGGACGACAGGTCGAACTTCGCGGGGATGTCGTCGCCCCACTTCATGAACGTGCGGATGGCGGTCGGCGCCGTGTACAGGATCGTCACCCCGTACTTCTGCACGATCTCCCAGAAGCGGCCCTGGTGCGGGGTGTCGGGCGTGCCCTCGTACATCACCTGGGTGGCGCCGTTGGCCAGCGGCCCATAGACGATGTACGAGTGCCCGGTGACCCAGCCGACATCGGCCGTGCACCAGTACACGTCGGTCTCCGGCTTGAGGTCGAAGACGGCGTGGTGGGTGTACGCGGCCTGGGTGAGGTAGCCGCCGGAGGTGTGCAGGATGCCCTTCGGCTTGCCCGTCGTGCCGGACGTGTAGAGGATGAACAGCGGCTGCTCGGCCTCGAACGCCTCCGGCGTGTGCTCGGCCGACTGCCGCTCCACGATCTCGTGCCACCACACGTCACGCTCGTCGTGCCACGCGACCTCCTGGCCGGTGCGGCGGACCACGAGCACGTGCTCGACGTTGTCGACCTTGCCGATCGCCTCGTCGACGGCCGGCTTCAGCGCGGACGGCTTGCCGCGCCGCCAGCCACCGTCGGAGGTGATGACGACCTTGGCGTCGGCGTCCTGGATACGGGTGGCGAGGGCGTCCGCGGAGAAACCGCCGAAGACGACCGAGTGCGCGGCGCCGATACGGGCGCAAGCCAGCATCGCGATCGCGGTCTCGGGGATCATCGGCATGTAGACGGCGACCCGGTCGCCCTTGCGGACACCCAGCTCCAGCAGCGCGTTGGCGGCCCTGGAGACCTCGTCCTTGAGGTCGGCGTAGGTGAGGGCACGGCTGTCGCCCGGCTCGCCCTCGAAGTGGATGGCGACCCGGTCGCCGTGTCCGGCCTCGACGTGCCGGTCGACGCAGTTGTACGCGACGTTCAGCGTGCCGTCCTTGAACCACTTGGCGAACGGCGGGTTCGACCAGTCCAGCGTCTCCGTCGGCTCCTCGGCCCAGGTCAGCCGACGGGCCTGCTCGGCCCAGAAGCCCAGCCTGTCAGCCTTGGCCTGTTCGTACGCCTCCGCGGTGACATTGGCGTTCGCGGCCAGGTCGGCGGGTGGCGCGAACCTGCGTTCTTCCTTGAGCAGGTTGGAGAGGGACGAACGCTCGTTGGACTCGTTCACTGTCCTCCCTCCTCCCTCAGCAGGTTGGCCAGGCTCTCGTTGCTCACGACATCTCCCTTTCGAAGGGTGTCCGTTGTGTCCCAGACCACACCTCATCAGACACGGGGGCCCGATGACAAGGCCCGCCGTGAAATTGGTTTAGACCTATGAGGAGGGCGGTGCGGGGTCCGGGAAGTCGAGGTCATCCCTACCCACGGACGCCCGCACGGCCCGGTTCAGCCCCCGCGCCATCCCTCACGCCCCCGGGCCCGGCACCGGATGCGGGAGCGGATGCGGGAGCGGGGCGGGGCGCGGGGCGTGAG
>NZ_VJZD01000389.1 GCF_009377175.1 Streptomyces adustus | reverse complement strand
TAAGATGTGTATAAGAGACAGCTTCTGGCGTCGCCCTGGGGCTTACGCGTCCTTGCTCAGGTTCGGTCCGGCACCGCCGGCCGCCTGCTCGATCGGCGGGACGTCGGGCAGCGCCGACTTCTCCTCACCGCGGAAGGTGAAGGTCGCGGAGTCGCCCTCGCCCTCGGTGTCCACGACCACGATGTGACCGGGACGCAGCTCGCCGAAGAGGATCTTCTCCGAGAGCGTGTCCTCGATCTCGCGCTGGATCGTGCGACGCAGCGGACGCGCGCCCAGCACGGGGTCGTAGCCCTTCTTGGACAGCAGCTCCTTGGCGGACTGGGAGAGCTCGATGCCCATGTCCCGGTCCTTCAGGCGCTCGTCCACCTTGCCGACCATCAGGTCGACGATCCGCAGGATGTCCGCCTGGGTCAGCTGCGGGAAGACGACCACGTCGTCGACGCGGTTGAGGAACTCGGGCCGGAAGTGCTGCTTGAGCTCGTCCGAGACCTTGTTCTTCATGCGCTCGTAGTTGGTCTTCGTGTCGCCCGAGGCCGCGAAGCCCAGGTTGAAGCCCTTGGAGATGTCCCGGGTGCCGAGGTTGGTCGTCATGATGATGACCGTGTTCTTGAAGTCCACGACCCGGCCCTGGGAGTCGGTCAGGCGACCGTCCTCCAGGATCTGGAGCAGCGAGTTGAAGATGTCCGGGTGGGCCTTCTCGACCTCGTCGAAGAGGACGACGGAGAACGGCTTGCGGCGGACCTTCTCGGTCAGCTGGCCGCCCTCCTCGTAGCCCACGTAGCCGGGGGGCGAACCGAAGAGACGCGAGACCGTGTGCTTCTCGCTGAACTCCGACATGTCGAGGGAGATCAGCGCGTCCTCGTCGCCGAAGAGGAACTCGGCGAGCGCCTTGGACAGCTCGGTCTTACCGACACCGGACGGGCCGGCGAAGATGAACGAGCCACCGGGGCGCTTCGGGTCCTTCAGACCGGCACGCGTACGGCGGATCGCCTTCGACAGCGCCTTGACGGCGTCGACCTGGCCGATGACCCGCTTGTGGAGCTCGTCCTCCATGCGCAGCAGGCGGGACGACTCCTCCTCGGTCAGCTTGAAGACCGGGATGCCGGTGGCGGTCGCGAGGACCTCGGCGATCAGCTCGCCGTCGACCTCGGCGACGACGTCCATGTCGCCGGCCTTCCACTCCTTCTCCCGCTTGGCCTTGGCGGCGAGGAGCTGCTTCTCCTTGTCGCGCAGGGAGGCGGCCTTCTCGAAGTCCTGCGAGTCGATCGCGGACTCCTTGTCCCGGCGGACGGCGGCGATCTTCTCGTCGAACTCGCGCAGGTCCGGCGGCGCGGTCATCCGGCGGATACGCATCCGGGAGCCGGCCTCGTCGATCAGGTCGATCGCCTTGTCCGGCAGGAAGCGGTCCGAGATGTACCGGTCGGCCAGGGTGGCGGCCTGGACCAGTGCCTCGTCCGTGATGGACACGCGGTGGTGCGCCTCGTAGCGGTCGCGCAGACCCTTGAGGATCTCGATCGTGTGCGGCAGGGACGGCTCCGCGACCTGGATGGGCTGGAAGCGGCGCTCCAGGGCCGCGTCCTTCTCCAGGTGCTTGCGGTACTCGTCCAGCGTGGTCGCACCGATGGTCTGGAGCTCGCCACGGGCCAGCATCGGCTTCAGGATCGAAGCGGCGTCGATGGCGCCCTCGGCCGCGCCGGCACCGACCAGCGTGTGCAGCTCGTCGATGAACAGGATGATGTCGCCGCGGGTGCGGATCTCCTTGAGGACCTTCTTCAGGCGCTCCTCGAAGTCACCGCGGTAGCGGGAACCGGCGACCAGGGCACCCAGGTCGAGGGTGTAGAGGTGCTTGTCCTTGAGGGTCTCGGGCACCTCGCCCTTGACGATGGCCTGGGCGAGGCCCTCGACGACGGCGGTCTTGCCGACGCCGGGCTCACCGATCAGCACCGGGTTGTTCTTGGTACGGCGGGACAGCACCTGCATGACCCGCTCGATCTCCTTCTCGCGCCCGATGACCGGGTCGAGCTTGGACTCACGAGCGGCCTGGGTGAGGTTCCGGCCGAACTGGTCGAGGACCAGGGACGTCGAGGGAGTGCCCTCGGCAGGCCCGCCGGCGGTGGCGGTCTCCTTGCCCTGGTAGCCCGACAGCAGCTGGATGACCTGCTGGCGGACGCGATTGAGATCGGCACCCAGCTTGACCAGGACCTGGGCGGCGACGCCCTCGCCCTCACGGATCAGGCCGAGCAGGATGTGCTCGGTGCCGATGTAGTTGTGGCCGAGCTGAAGAGCCTCGCGGAGCGACAGCTCCAGGACCTTCTTGGCACGGGGGGTGAAGGGGATGTGCCCGGACGGGGCCTGCTGGCCCTGGCCGATGATCTCCTCCACCTGCTGGCGGACCGCCTCGAGCGAAATCCCGAGGCTCTCAAGGGCCTTGGCGGCGACACCCTCACCCTCGTGGATCAGGCCCAGGAGGATGTGCTCGGTGCCGATGTAGTTGTGGTTGAGCATCCGGGCTTCTTCCTGAGCCAGGACGACAACCCGCCGCGCGCGGTCGGTGAACCTCTCGAACATCGTTAATCGCTCCTCAGAGCGGTCAGGCAGTGGGGGGAACTTCCCCTCCCTGTCCTTCCGCAGCTTAGTCCCGCGAGCGGGGACCGCTCATTCCAACTGCCGACACCGTCCTTGGCCTCCTGACCCCGAACGCCGACATCTGCTCCAACCCGATGGTGCGAGACGATGTTCCCGCAGGCCAGGCAGTTACCCTCACCAGCAGTACGCCGATGGCGAACGTGAGACGGCCTTTCCTGCGTGTCGCCCCCTCCCACTAGGGATGTCTTACCCGTGGGAGCCGACAGTCCATGCCGCGCGCACCGATTCCCTCCGCTACGGGCGAACAACCTCACGCCTCCCCGCACCCCCGCACGCCCCCTTGAATTCTCACTCTGTGCAGCCATCGGTGCACCCAGCGTAACTCGGGGGGATTTGGGACGGTTGCACTTGGCATGGTTGGCTCAGTCACCGCGGTGCCCCCTTCCCGTCCGCTCCCGGCTCCGGACGACCGGACGCGGCACTGGTACGAGAACGCGCTGGGCTGGACGACCGTGCCCGGGGAACCGGTACGACTGGTCACGGGCCTGCGCTTCGACGTCCTGGACGTGCCCGCCGAGGCGGGTCTCGCGGCCCTGAGGCACCTGGCGCCGGACTCTCCGGTGGCCCTGAAGGGCGACCGGATGCGGCTGCTGACGGCCGTCGGCAGCGCGGAGGAGCTGCCGGGACTCCTGGACTGGCTGGAGTGGGGCGCGCTGGCGCCCGATCTGGTGGCGCTCGGCGCGGGCGGACGCACGGAGGCGCCGCTACCGCCCGGCCCGGGGCCGGTCGGCGGCCCGCAGATCCTCCCGGACGGCTGCCGGCCTCTTCAGGGGGCCGCGGTGTGGTTGCGGCCCCCCGTGCCGGGACGCGAGGTCGAGGCGTCGCTGCCGACGCTGTCGGCCGTGGGGGGCGGCGGGGGCGGCAGAGGCGCCCCCGATCTCGCACGCCTCGTGGACACGGTGGCCACGCGGTGCCACCGTGCCAGGCTGCGGCGCGCAGGCGTTCAGCCGTTGGCCTTCTCGTAGGCCTCGCGGATCATCGCGGGAACACGGCCGCGGTCGTTGACCTCGAAACCGTTCTCCTTGGCCCAGGCGCGGATCTGCGCGGTGTCCTGGCTGCCACCGGACGCGGCGCGCGCCTTTCCACGACCACCCGAAGCGCGGCCTCCGGTACGCCGACCACCCTTCACATAGGGGTCGAGAAGGCTGCGCAGCTTGTCCGCATTGACGGTCGTGAGATCGATCTCGTACGTCTTGCCGTCCAGCGCGAACGTCACGGTCTCGTCCGCCTCGCCGCCGTCGAGGTCGTCGACAAGAAGGACCTGAACCTTCTGTGCCACCGGATTTCCTTTCATCGAAAACGTGAGGGCCGGGGGTCTGCGGCGTCCGCCGTTTCGCCGCCCCTTGTTATATCCACTACTGCAGTACGTCGGAAAGCAAACCGCTTTTGCGGGAAAAACACAAACCCCCGGCAGAGACCCAAGGGCCGCCCCGGCCCCGGAAACATGCGCGTTTCGGACATAGGGAACCTGGGCAGCGTCCGTTGGGTTGTCCGTGCTTGTGCCCCGGCGGAATATGCCTTGAGGAACCGCGCGATGCCCGGCGATCACAGATGCAGAAGCATCCGGCTGTTGCCCAAGGTGTTCGGTTTCACTCGTTCGAGACCGAGGAACTCCGCGACGCCCTCGTCATAGGAGCGCATGAGTTCCGCGTACACATCGGCGTCGACCGGCGTCTCGCCGATCTCCACGAAGCCGTGCCCGACGAAGAAGTCCACTTCGAAGGTCAGACAGAAAACCCGGCGAACGCCGAGCCGGCGAGCGGTGTCCAGCAACTTCTCCAGCAGCCGATGGCCGACGCCGTGGCCCTTGAGGCCGGGCTTCACCGCGAGGGTGCGCACTTCCGCGAGGTCTTCCCACATGACGTGCAGCGCGCCGCAGCCGACCACCTCGGCGTTGTCGTCCCGTTCGGCGACCCAGAACTCCTGGATGTCCTCGTAAAGCGTCACCATCGCTTTGTCGAGCAGGATGCCGTCCCGGGCGTACGCGTCAAGGAGTCGGCGCACGGCCCGGACATCGCCGGTCCGGGCCCGCCGGACCGTGATGGTTTTAGCGACTTCGAGGCTCTCTGACATGAGCGGACGCTATCGCCCGCCGCCCTTCGCCGCCGAGCCGGGGTTCTCCCGCGGCGGCGTATCGGGCGCGTCCGTATCACCGGCATCGCCGGCCGTATCGGGGGTGCGGGCGGGTCCGGGCGTTTCCGGTACCTGGACGATGCGCATGGCGTCCGACAGGGCCTGCCGCTGTTCGTCGCTCATCATGCCGAAGAAGGCGACGAGAGCTGCGGCGGCGTTGTCGCTCTGCGCCCAGGCGTCGTTCATCAGCGCGGCCGCGTAGGCGGCACGGGTGGAGACCGCCTCATATCTATAGGCCCGGCCTTCCGCCTCCCGGCGCACCCAGCCCTTCTGATGGAGATTGTCCAAAACGGTCATCACCGTGGTGTAGGCGATGGTCCGTTCCCGCTGTAGGTCTTCCAGGACTTCTCGAACGGTGACCGGGCGGTTCCACTTCCACACCCGCGTCATGACCGCGTCTTCGAGTTCTCCCAATGGGCGAGGCACAGCTCAGAACAATAGTGGGAGATCCCGGCAATGGCGTGCCGGACGTGCACTTTAAGCTGCAAACGGGAACAAAAAGGGCGCACGACGGGGAAAGTGCCCGCAGCGGGCAGGACCGGGAGGGTCCTGGCCGCGCGGGCACACGTCGTGCGCCGTCGGGAGGCGCCGGCACTCAGGGGCGGAGCCGCGGCCCCGCGGCTCGGTCCCGTCAGGCTTCGGACTGCGCGGCGCCGGCCTGGCGGGCGCTCTCGGCACGCGCGAGCGCCGCGTCGACGGCGGCGTCCTCCTTGGCCTTGTTGGCCCCGCCCTGGGTCTTCACGATCACCCTGATGAGACCGATGAAGAACGCGGCCATCACGACCGGGGGCACGAGCGCGGAGACGTAGTCCATGCCCCCAGGGTAGCCACGCCCGGGCGCCGCGCCCGGGGCGGGGGACGCGGACC
>NZ_VJZD01000388.1 GCF_009377175.1 Streptomyces adustus | reverse complement strand
GGGAGGCGCAGGGCCGCGCCGTCCCGGCGGACCGCCCGACCGCTACCGCAACGACGACGGCCAGATCGTCGACCGCCGCACGGGCCAGGTCCTGCACGACCAGCACACCGACCGCACCCTGCTGTCGACCCGCGCCCACAACCGGCTGGTCCGCCTGCGCGGCTACCGCATCCTGCACCGGGGCGGCCGCGCCGCCTACGGGGCAACCGCCGGCCTGCCCGCAGGCGTCCGTCGCGCCCGCACAGGAGGCTCACGCTACTCCCAGGACGCCCGCCAGCAGGTGCAGGTGTGGGGCAACACGGTCCGAGAAGACGCCCAGGCCTGGGGTGACACAGGACGGCACGTCGCTCGCGTCCTGCGCGAGAACACCGACGACCGCGGCGGACCCGGGCCCTTCGCCAGCCGCCGACTGCCAGCCCGTCCAGCGCCGACGCCCCGCCCCACAGGCTCCCCTACTCCCACCGGCCGTACAGCTCCGGCTTCCCCGGCATCCGACACACCCGCCTCCCCGGCCCGCAACAGGACACCGCAGCCGCAGCAGCGGGCGGACCCTGCGCCCAGCAGGACCAGACCGGCCAGTCCCGCAGGCACGGGCGCGAGCAGCACCGCCCGCGACGAGGCCCGGGCCCGGATGAGGGACCTGATGCGCCAGCACGGGGTCGAGGGCGAACCCCAACGCCAGGCAGACCGGCTACGCGAGATGCGGCAGCGATGGCAGACCGAGGACGGTGAGGACGGGTGAGGCGGGCAAGGCGCCGCCTGGGGCGATGGGCGTGCGCGCTGCCGTTGTTTACCGCCGTGTGCTGCACGACTCCCGCCGCAGACGCCATCAGCGCCTACGCCGCGCTGCGGACCGAGCTGAAGGGCGACGGAGGGATCGCCGGGGGCTGCACGGCTGCGGACATTCCCGCCCGGATACTGACCGCCTACAAGAAGGCCGCCCGGCAGACCGGGACGTACGCACCCGCTTGTCGGGGCATGCGCCGGCCGGTCCTGGCCAAAATCGCCAACGCCGAGTCCCACCACGCCGCCGACCGCACCATCGCCGACCACAGCGACATCCGCCCCAAAATCTACGGGGTGCTCCTCAACCGGCACGGGCACGGGCGAGAGGTTCAGCGCCAGGCCGACCGGCTGCACGAGCTGCGGGCCCAATGGCAGACCGAGGACGGTGAGGACGCGTGACGGCGCCAGGGCGCCGTCTGGGGCGGTGGGGATGCATGACAGTCCTGCTGCTGTTCACTGCCGTCTGCTGCGCCGCCCCCGTGGGAAACGCGATCAGCGCCTACGTGGCGCTGACGACGGGCCGGCAGGATGACGGCGGGATCGCCGAGGGCGGCAGTGCCGCGGACATTCCCGCCCGGATGCTGACCGCCTACAAGAAGGCCGCCCGGCAGGTCGGAACGTACGCACCAGCTTGTAGGGGCATGCGCTGGCCGATCCTGGCCGGGATCGCAAAGGTCGAGTCCAACCACGCCATCGGGCGCACCATCGCCGACAACGGCGACATCCGACCGAAGATCTACGGGGTGCTCCTCAACGGCTCCGGCACTGGCGGCAACACCACCGCCGTCCCCGACACCGACCACGGCAAGTGGGACGGCACCGCCGACGGGGAGCGCGCCGTCGGCCCCTTCCAGTTCCTACCCTCCACCTGGGAATCAGTAGGCAAGGACGCAAACGGTGACCAGGTCGCCGACCCGCACAACGCCGACGACGCAGCCCTCGGCGCCGCCGTCTACCTGTGCGCAGGCGGCCGTGATCTGGCGAAGCGGTCGCAGCTGAGGGCCGCGGTCTTCCAGTACAACCACTCCAGCGAGTACGTCACAGGCGTGCTGGGCTGGATCGACCAGTACACGGCAGCCGCGAAATCCCCGGACCTGAGCGACGTGCCGGGGAGGGTCCGCACGGTGCTCGAGGCCGCGCTCTCCCAGCGAGGGGTGCCCTACTCGTGGGGCGGCGGCAACGCTGGCGGCGCGTCGTACGGGATCTGCTGCTCCCCCAGCGGCAAGAGCGGCACGAACATCAAGGGCTTCGACTGCTCGGGCCTGACGCTGTACGCCTACGCACGGGCCGGCATAAGCCTGCCGCGCACCGCGGCCGCCCAGGCCAGTACCGGCCGGCGTATCCCGGCCGGGCTCGGCACCAGTGCGCTCAAGGCGGGTGATCTCGTCTTCTACGCCACCGCCCCCGGACACGACGCCACCATCCACCACGTCGGCATCTACCTGGGCAACGGACAGATGATCAACGCGCCGCGCCCGGGCACCATGGTCCGCCTCGACGCCGTCAACACGATGCCGGGTTATGCGGGCGGAGCGAGGCTGCTGTGACCGCTGCCCCGGCGCGTTCGCCGCGCCTGCTGTTGCTGAGCACCGTCATCCTCGCCGTCGCCGCCATCGCGCTGCTGGGCGGGCTGCGCGGTCACGTGTTCCCGAACCCGACGTCGGGTCCGGCGTCGGGGCCGGCTGGGCACACGAGCACCCATGCGCCGTCAGCGGCCGCAGTATCTGCCGCCGGCACCGGCCCGTCGGCCGTGAGCACTCGTTCCTCTGCTGCGCCCACCTCATCGGCACCGCCTGGCGTCCAGTCCGCTCTGCCGCCGCACGGCGAGGGTGCGGCTGGGGACCGGTTCATCCAGCACAACCTTGAGGCCGCCTGGCCCGCCGACCTGCCAGCCGTCGACGAGCGCGTGCTGCTCGGGGCCGGACGGGCGCTGCTGCGTGCGGACGCCACGGGCGTCGGGCGCACGGCGTGGCCGCAGGTGTTCCCCCCTACAGGTCAGGCAGTAGCCCCGGCGTTCGCCACGGCCGGCTTCCGCATCCAGGCCGCCATCGCCCGCCGCGGCACAAGCCCGGACACGGCGGTCGTGCACCTGGTGTGGGCCGGTACCGACCGCGGCGGCACCTTCACCGATCTCCGCGTCACTGACTGGCACTTCACCCGCATCCGTACAAAGAAGGGAGCAGCAACATGGTCGGCGCAGCCCCGTACCTGACAGACAGCGCCAGCGTCACGGACACGGGTCAGGTACTCGGCCTGCTTTCCGCGCTTGTCGGCGCCGCAGACTGGCTCTCCGGCCACTGGTACCTGCCCGCCCTGGCCATAGCCGCCGCTACGGCAACCGCCGAGTCGGCGGTGCGCCGGATCGCGGCGCGCGCCTCGGCCGAGCGGATGGCCCTGGAAATGGTGCCCAACCGGCACTTCGACCCGAGCCTGGAAGAGATCTTCCGGCGCGGCGTCCAGCTCGCCCGGGCCTCCACGAGCGTGCCCTGGTGGGCGCCCCGTAGGTCGAAGGCGGTGCAGATCCGGCTGCGCGTGGACGGCTCCAGCCCGCTGCGCTACCGCATCGAAGGCCCGGCAGGCGGCCAGCGGCTGCTGTCCATCACCCCGTTCGGGCCCGACGTCACCGTGCACACGGCCCGGCCGATCACCGACAAGCCGCGCACTCACACCGTGCGCGCGGAGTTCGTCCTGCGCGGCAGACCCACGGCCCCGCTGCGCGAGGTGCCGCTCAGCCCCGACCCGCTGCAGCCGCTTGTCGATGCCGTGTCCGACCTGCGCGCCGAGCTCGGCGACCTCGCCGAGCTCCGGCTCGACATCCAGCGCGCCCCCAAATGGGCCCTGCGAGCACGCCGCCTGCAACTGCTGAGCGCCGCCCGCCGCAGGGAGCGGCGCGAGGCCCAGCGGGCCGCCCGCTGGCTGCGGCAGGACACCGCCGGCATCGAAGACTCCCTGACCTGGCAGCTCCAGCAACTGGTCAGCGACAGGCCAGGGCCGGGCGGCGGGCGGCGGCTGGTCATGCCGCCCGTGCCCCGCAGGATCGAGCCGGCCGAGGAACTGGGCAAACTCGCCGACGACGACCACCTGGTGCGCGTGCAGCTGCTGGTGATGTGCGCCTCGAACACCGAAGGACGTGCCCAGGCACGGCTCGCCCAGCTCCAGGCCGCACTGGATGTGTTCGGCGGCCGCTCGAGGTGGGCCATGCGCGGCTGGCGGATCGGCCCGTGTCGGATCGGCGCCGACCACTGGCCCACCCGCCGCGGTTTCGAGCGCCGCTGGAAACTGGGCCACTGCCAGCCGCCCCGCGCCAACTGGGTGCGCCTGGAGGAGCTGGCCGGCCTGCTCAAACCGCCCACCGTGCACTGCCGGCTGCCGGTGCTTGCCGCCAGCCTGCCGACTTTCGAGTTCGGCAACCCCGATCTGCTGCTGCAGGGCCTCTACCGCACTCCGGACGGCCGACAGCGCATGGTCGCCACCTACGCCGAGGAAACCCTGTTCGAGGTCGGAGTGGGCAAGGCAGGCGGCGGCAAGACCGAACGTGCTCTGGCCCAGGCAATCGGCTGGGCGCACGCCGGAGGCGGGTTGCTGTTCATCGACCCCCACCGCGACTCCTGGCCCCGCGCCCTGCCGTTCCTGGCCCACGACCATCTGATGCCGCGGATCGCGCTCGTCGACCTCAACGGCCTCGGCCCCGACCCGCGCATCAGTTCATGGAACCCGCTCGGCATGCACCACAGCCAGAAGGCTCATGAGGTCGTCGAAGCAGTCGCCGACGCGTTCGCCTCCGCACTGGCCTGGGACGACGCCAGCGCACCCCGCGCGCTGACCATCCTGACCGCCGCACTCACCGTCCTGGCCGCCGTCAACGAGGCCGCCTGCCGGGCCGGCCGACCCACAGACCAGGCCACCATCTTCCACGTCCGGGCACTGCTCACCGATCCCGCCTTCCGCGCAGCCGCGCTCAAAGCCGTGGCCGGCCGTCTCGACGAGGAGACCCGTGGCTGGTGGCAGACGATATTCCCGACCCTGCCCGCGGACGCGTTCGCCGTCGTCCTCAACCCCCTTGCACGCCTGGCCGCCAACCCCGTCACCCGCGCCTTCGTCGGCCAGCCAGACGGCGTCTACAACATCCGCACCGCCATGGACACCCGGATGGTGGTGTGGGTGTGCCCGGGCGGCAACGGACCCACCGACCGGCTGGTGACCGCGCTGCTGGCCCGCGACCTGCTGCGGGCCGTACGCTCCCGCCGCGACACCCCGGAGAACGAACGCATCCCCTTCCGGGCGTACTTCGACGAACTGATCACCCTGACCGGCGCGGCACCGGAGACCATCGCCGCGATGTTCGAGGACTTCCGCAAATACCGCTGCCACGTCCACGGCATGACCCAGCTGCTGGCACGCCTGCCCTCCCCGGTGCGGCTGTCCCTGGTCCAGAACGCGTCCACGCTGGCCACCACCGCCGGATCGAGGACCGCGATCGCACCCGTCACGGCCGAGTGGGGCGACAACCCCAGTCCGGACCGGGTCGCGGCCATGGAACGGTTCGAGCACTACGTGTCCATGAACGTGCACGGACACCGCGTAGGACCCGTGCAACTACGCGGACCCCACCTTGACACCCTCTACGCCGCCCACGCCCGCCCGCGACAAGTCCCCGCGCTGGAACGAGCCGCCCTCGCGAACGCCGAAGCCCTCCCCCTGGACCAGCTCACCAGCCGCGCGGCAACACAGACCAGCCGCCTCACTGCCTTCCTCACCCAGCACACCCCGGCCCTCTCACCAGGCCTGGTCGAGAAGGACTACCAGTGACCCGCGCCTCTACGCCGCCCCCACCGACCCGGGCCAGGTCGCACAGCCGAACTCCTGCCCGTTCAACCGTGAAGCTCCCGCCCTGGCC
>NZ_VJZD01000387.1 GCF_009377175.1 Streptomyces adustus | reverse complement strand
GACGAGGTGCGCCTGGGCCGTGCGGCCCTCGGGGGTGGTGGCGGTCAGCCGGTGGACGCCGGGCGGGAGGTCGCCGACGGCGGTACGGGGCTCGCCCGGCCCGATGGTCCGGGTCCCGCCCTGTTCGGTGTCGACGCGCAGCCGGGTGCCCTCGGGCAGCGCGTCGAGCGCGCGGGGGGCGGTGCCGGTCCGGCAGACCACGGTGGGCGGCAGCAGTCGTGCGCGCAGCTCGCGTTCCCGGACGGCGAGGGCGGCGCGGGCGGCCTGCGGGGTGCCGGCGTCCACGCCGAGGGCGGCCAGGGCGCTGACGACCGCGGTGGCCGAGGCCTCGACGGTGCGGTCCGGGGAGGGACTGTAGGAGGTGGCGACGCCGTGCAGCGCGGCGAGCCGTGACAGGTCCTCGGTGAGGGGCGCGGCCGTCCCGGGTCCGGTCATCTACGGCCTCGTGACGTCGATGTCCGCGGCGGCGAGCGGGGGCTCGCTGGTCAGGGGCTCCGCGTCGGGCAGCGGCGGTTCGCTGGTCAGCGGGGGCTCGGCACAGATCCGCTCCGCGCCGAAGGCCCGGCAGGCCTCGCGTTTGGAGGGGGCGGGGAACAGGGGACGGAGGGATGCGGGTGCGGCCACGGGGGCCTCCTTGTCGGGTACGGGTGACGCCGGACCGGGTCCGGAGGGCATCCGGACGGGATACCGCAGCCCTACCCACCGATGGCTGTCGCAGACGTCCGAGGCGGGTAGAACGTACATGTCGTCACATTCCACACCCTTGCTCCACGCTTCGACCCGCAACGCGCGGAAGCCTCGCCGATCGCTATTCACTCAATACATATAGCGAGTGCATAATGATCGCCATGAGCACCCGTCACATCCTGCTGGGGCTGCTCGCCGGAGGGCCGAGCCATGGCTACGACCTCAAGCGACGCCACGACGAACGCTTTCCCCAGGCCCGTCCGCTGGCCTACGGGCAGGTCTATACGACCTTGCAGCGCCTGGTCCGCGACGGACTCGCCGAGGTCGAGGGGACCGGCTCGGACGGCGGCCCGGAGCGGACCACGTACCGCTCCACGGAGCAGGGCGACCGCGAACTGGCCAGGTGGGCCGCGGAGATCGCGCCGCCGGCGCCGTTCGTGACGAACGAGATCTTCGCCAAGGTCGTCGTCTCGATCCTGGCCGGCGGTGACCCCGCCGCCTACCTCGGCGCGCAACGCGCCGCCCACCTGGAGCGGATGCGCCGGCTGACCGCCCTCAAGACCGACCCGGGTGCCGATCTGGCGACTGTGCTCTCGGCGGACTACGCCCTCAACCACCTCGACGCCGACCTCCGTTGGATGACCACCACGGCGGCCCGGCTGACCACTCTGACCGCGGAGGTCGACGCGACATGAACACCAAGGCGGAAGGCCCGGTGCCGCTTCTTGCGGCCCGTGACCTGGTCAAGACGTACGGCGGGAACCCGGCGCTACGGGGCGCGTCGGCGGACCTGTACGCGGGCGAGATCCTCGCCGTGACCGGCCCGAGCGGCAGCGGCAAGTCCACGCTGCTGCACTGCCTGGCGGGGATCGTTCGACCGGACCGGGGCTCGGTGGGATACCGCGGTGAGCGCCTCCACCAGTTGTCCGAGGAGCGGCTGAGCGAACTGCGCCGCACGGACTTCGGGGTGGTCTTCCAGTTCGGACAGCTGATCCCGGAGCTGACGGCGGTCGACAACGTGGCGCTGCCGCTGCTGCTGGCCGGGACGGCGCGGCCCGCGGCCCGGGAGCGGGCCGGTGAGTGGCTGGAGCGGTTCGGGGTGCGCGGGCAGCAGGACCAGCGGCCGGGCGAGCTGAGCGGCGGCCAGGAACAGCGGGTCGCCCTGGCCCGCGCCCTGGTCACCGGGCCGAAGGTGGTGTTCGCGGACGAGCCCACGGGGGCGCTGGACTGCCTGGCCGGCGAGCAGGTCATGACCGCGCTGGTGCACACGGCCCGCGAGTGCGGCACGGCGGTCGTGCTGGTCACGCACGACGACCGGACGGCGGCGTACGCGGACCGCGAGATCCGGATGAGCGACGGGGCCGTGCTCCCGGCGGAGGTGACCGCGTGAGGACCGACCTCCGTCTGGCCTGGGAGCTGACCCGGGGATCCGACCGGCGCGAGTGGTGGCGGGTCGGTCTCACGGCGGCCGGGGCCGCACTGGCGACCGGCTTCGCGCTCGCGGCCGTGTCCCTGGCCACGCTGCGCGGCCGGTACGGCATCGCTGTCGGGCACGGGCTCCTGAACGAGCCCGGCACCCGCTCCGGAGTGATCGCCGGACTGCTGCTCCTGCTGATCCCGTTGCTCGGCTTCCTCGGCCAGTGCGCCCGGATCGGCGCGGTCCACCGCGACCGGAGGCTGGCCGCGCTGCGGCTGGCCGGGGCCGCGCCCGCGCAGGTGCTCCGGATCGCGGCGCTGGAGACGGGGCTGGCCTGTCTGCTGGGCTCGGTGCTCGCCACCGCCGGAGCCGTACCGGTGCTGCTGCACCTGTGGTCCGCGCCGACCGCCCTCACCTGGACCGGATTCGCGCTGGTCGCGCCGGGCGTGCCGGTGCTGGGCGCACTGGCGGGCGCGCTGGCGCTGCGCCGGGTGGCGGCCTCGCCGCTGGGCGGGGTACGTCGGGTGCGACCTGCCTCCGGGCGGGGGCCGGGGCTGCTGTTCCTGGGCGGGGCGCTGCTCGTGCTCCTGCCGGCCCCGGCCGCGATGGCGCTCACTTCCTCCGGCACGCCGGGCGTGGGGGCCGGACGGCTGCCGCTGACGCTGATCGGCCTGGTCGTCACCGTAGGGGCGGGCGCGGTGTGGCTGGCCGGGGCCGTGTCCGGGCTCACCGGGCGACTTCTGGCGCCCCGCGCCCGGTCCGCGGCGGCGCTGATCGCGGCGGAGCGGCTGCGCGACGACCCGTGGGCCTCGGCCCGCACCCACGCGGCCGTGCTTCTGGTGACGGTGGTGGGGACGGGCTTCGTCGGGGTACGGCAGGTCCTGCTCGACGGGCTCGACGAGATGCGCCGCCTGCACCAGCTCGGTACGGACATGACCTACTACACGACGGGACTCGGCCTCACGGCCGTCGGCATCCTGGTCGCGGCCGCGATCGTCCTGTGCGGGCTGGCGGTGGGCACCGCGGAGGCCCTGGCCACCCGTCGGCGAGGCCTGGCCGCGCAGGCCGCGGCCGGGGTGCCGCGGCGGGTGCTCGCCCGGGCGCTGCTGCTGGAGACCGCGCTGCCGCTCGTCCCCTCGGTCCTGTCGGCGGGCGTGGGCGGCATGGCGATCGGCGTCGGGTACGCCTCCGCCGTCTCGGGTCACGGCACGCTGACGGTGCCGTACACGGCGCTGCTGGTCCCGCCGACGGCGTACGCCTGCTGCCTGCTGGCGGCGGCCACCTCGCTGCCCTTGCTGCACCGTTCGGTACGCCCGGCGGAGCTGCGCTACACATGACCGGCCCCGGCACGTGAACCGACGCACGGACGGCACCGGAGGCGCGCGGGAGCCTGTCGGTGGGCGGGGGAGCGGGGGCACGCGAACGGCGCCCGTGGCGACTGGCGCGCGCGGGACGTCCGGCCCTGGGAGCGCCGGGGGGCTCCCAGGGCCGGCTCAAGGGGGCAGGGCGAACGCAAAGGCCCGGATCATCAGGCGGAGATGCCGTCGATCCGGGCCATGGCGTCGTCCGCGCCGAACGGCTGCAAGTACGGCAGCCAGCGCGGGTCCCTATGCCCGGTGCCGATGATGCGCCAGGCCAGGCCGGTGGGCGGAGCGGGTTTGTGGCGCAGCCGCCAGCCGATCTCGACGAGGTGACGGTCGGCCTTCACGTGGTTGCAGCGGCGGCAGGACGCCACCACGTTGTCCCAGACGTGTTTGCCCCCGCGGCTGCGCGGGATGACGTGGTCGACGCTGGTTGCGACGCCACCGCAGTACATGCACCGGCCGCCGTCGCGGGCGAAGAGCGCACGACGGGTGAGCGGAACGGGCCCTCGATAGGGGACCCGGACGAATCTCTTGAGCCGGACCACGCTGGGTGCGGGGATCGTGACGGTTGCGCTGTGCATGAAGGCGCCGGATTCCTCTAGGCAGACGGCCTTGTTCTCAAGGACGAGGATGAGCGCGCGATGGAGCGGTACGACGCCGAGTGGTTCGTACGACGCGTTGAGGACCAGGACGTGCGGCACGGATGCCTCCTTGTGCGTCGGCGGCGCGTGGCTCGCGCCGGGACGATCTGGAGTCAGTCTCCCCTCATGCCTGGTGAACGCGCCACCATGTCCCGGTAACGGGCTGGGAGTGTTTTCGACCACACGCCCGTGCGCCCCCGGAACAAGCCCTGCTCACGCCCGGGTGAGCGGGGTCTCTCCTTCGCGTATCGCGCCGAAGCACCCGCCGTGCCCCGTTAGTGTGGTGATTCTGTCCGTCCGGTGACCCTTCCGTGACCTCGATGTGCGTGTCGACCTCGACCGCCGCACCGGACGTGGCAGCACAGCACCTGGAGGTACCTGCAGTGTCCTTGCCCGCCGTCCTGCCGGCCGCCGGCTCCACACCGTCGCCGACTCCCACGCAGTCGCCGACCGTGACGGTGCCGTCTCTCCAGGACGCCCAGGAGAGCGCGACGAACGCGGCCAGCTGGGTCGAGCAGAACTGGTCGACGTGGCTGGCGATCGGTCTGAGAGTCCTGCTGATCCTGGTGATCGCGATGGTGCTCAGAGTCGCGGTGCAGCGGGCGATCACCAAGCTCATCGACCGGATGTCCCGGACCGCCGATTCGGTCGACGGCACGGCGCTGGGCGGGCTGCTGGCCAACACCGAGCGGCGCCGTCAGCGCTCGCAGGCGATCGGTTCGGTGCTGCGCTCGGTGGCGAGCTTCCTGATCCTCGGCACGGCCGCCCTGATGGTGCTGTCCGCCTTCGAGATCAACCTGGCCCCGCTGCTGGCCTCCGCCGGTGTCGCGGGCGTGGCGATCGGTTTCGGCGCCCGCAACCTGGTCACGGACTTCCTGTCCGGCGTGTTCATGATCCTGGAGGACCAGTACGGCGTCGGGGACCAGATCGACGCGGGCGTGGCCACCGGCGAGGTCATCGAGGTCGGCCTGCGGGTGACCAAGCTGCGCGGCGCCAACGGCGAGATCTGGTACGTCCGCAACGGCGAGGTCAAGCGCGTCGGCAACCTCTCCCAGGGCTGGGCGACGGCCGGCGTCGACGTGACCGTGCGCGCCTCGGAGGACCTCGACCGGGTGAAGACCACCCTCGACGCGGTCGCCGAGAAGATGAGCAAGGAGGAGCCCTGGAACGAGCTCCTGTGGAGCCCGATCGAGGTCCTGGGCCTGGACAGCGTGCTGCTGGACTCGATGGTGGTGCGGATCTCGGCGAAGACGATGCCGGGCAAGGCCCTCGCCGTGGAGCGCGAGCTGCGCTGGCGGGTCAAGCGCGCCTTCGACGAGGCCGACATCCGCATCGTGGGCGGCGCGACGTCCCCCGTGGAGGCGGAGGCGGTCGACCCGGCCGCAGCGGTCGCGGCCCCGTCGGCCTTCGCCAACGCGGACTCCCCGCAGTCGATGGCGACGACCCCGATCACCCAGCCTCGCTCGTCGACTCCGACGAAGTAGCCGGTACGCCAGGAGGGCGGCCCCCCGGAAACCCCGGGGCGCCGCCCTCCTCGCATGTCCACTGAGGGCCGGAGCGATTCAGCACACTCGT
>NZ_VJZD01000386.1 GCF_009377175.1 Streptomyces adustus | reverse complement strand
GTAAAATCGACTTCACTGTGTCTGAGCTGAACACCTCCCCCGAAGCGCCCCGGTCCGCCCCCGAAGCACCACGGCAGGGGCCGGGCCCCGATGTGCCCGCCCGGCCGAAGGGAGAACCCCGCTTTCCCGACGGCCCGCAGGCCGATCCCGCCGGGTCGCACTTCGAGCGGCGGATCCGCAGCTTCCAGCCGCGGCGCAGCCGGGTGACCACGGGACAGGCGGACGCGTTGCAGCGGCTGTGGTCCCGGTGGGGGCTCGACATCGACGGACAGCGCGTCGTCGACCTCGGTGAGATGTTCGGCAACGGCAACCCGGTGGTGCTGGAGATCGGTTTCGGGATGGGCGAGGCGACCGCGCAGATGGCCGCCGCCGACCCGGACACCAACGTGCTCGGCGTGGACGTGCACACCCCGGGCCAGGGCAACCTGCTCAACCTGGCCGACCACCACGGGCTGTCCAACGTGCGGGTGGCCAACGGGGACGCCATCATCCTGCTGCGCGAGATGCTCGCCCCCGACTCCCTCGCCGGGCTGCGCGTCTACTTCCCCGACCCGTGGCCCAAGAAGCGCCATCACAAGCGGCGGCTGATCCAGCCGGAGTTCCTCGACCTCGCCGCGACCCGGCTGCGGCCCGGCGCGGTCGTGCACTGCGCCACCGACTGGGAGCCGTACGCCGAGCAGATGCTGGACGTGCTCGACGCGCACCCCGACTTCGAGAACACCCGTGCCGAAGGCGGTTTCTCGCCCCGTCCCGCGTTCCGGCCCGTGACCCGTTTCGAGGGCCAGGGACTGGACAAGGGACATGTCGTGAACGATCTGCTCTTCCGTCGCGTACAGCACCGCGAGCCGCAGGAGCAGCGGCCGCTGTAGGCACGGCGCCCGTGGCAGCCGTGGTGGACACGGCCGTCCGGGCAGCCGGGCCGGCGGCACAAAAGGAACAGCAAGACCAGCCCTCCCTCGTTAGGGTCAATGCCGTGGCGACCGTTCCCCCGTATCCGACGTACCCCTTCGGCCCCGCCGGAGGCGGGGTCCGACACCCACGCTGGTGGCAGCGCACCGGGGTGCGGTACGGCGCCGTGATCACTTTGCTGGCGCTCTCCGGGCTCGTCATCCTGGCGCTGGTGCGCAGGCAGACCGGCACCGAGGGATTCCTGGTAGGGCTCGGACTCGCGGTCCTGCCGGTGCCGTTGCTCGTCACCGCCTTCCGCTGGCTGGACCGGGTCCAGCCGGGCCCCTGGCGCAACCTGCTGTTCGCCTTCGCCTGGGGCGCCTGCGCGGCGGCATTGATAGCGATCGTCGCCAACAGCTTCGCGACCGAGTGGATAGCGACGGCGACGGCCGATCCGTCGGGCGCCGACACCCTCGGCGCGACCGTGATAGCCCCCGTGGTCGAGGAGTCCGCCAAGGCCGCCGCCGTGCTGCTCGTCTTCCTCTTCCGCAGAAGGGACTTCACCGGCATCGTCGACGGGGTCGTCATAGCCGGGGTGACCGCGACCGGCTTCGCGTTCACCGAGAACATCCTCTATCTCGGCACCGCCTTCGGCACCGACCAGCTCAGCGGGGACCGGGGCATCGCCTCCGTCACCGCGGCGACCTTCTTCGTCCGCGTCATCATGTCGCCGTTCGCGCACCCCCTGTTCACGGTCCTCACCGGCATCGGCTTCGGCCTCGCCGCACTCTGCTCGGACCGGCAGCGCGTGCGCCGGGTGCTGCTGCCGCCGTGCGGACTGCTGCTCGCGATGGGCATGCACGCGTTCTGGAACGGCTCCGCGACCTTCGGCGAGTACGGGTTCTTCGCCGTGTACGGGCTGTTCATGGTGCCCGCGTTCGGCCTGCTGACCTGGCTGGTGATCTGGACGCGCCAACGCGAACTGCGGACCATGTACGAGGAGTTGCCCGCGTACGTCGCCGCGGGCTGGCTCAGCCCGGCCGAGCCGTACGCGCTCGGCTCGATGCGGGCCCGGCGGCTGGCCCGCGAGTATGCCGGGCACCACCTCGGCAAGCCGGCCGAGCGGACGGTGGCGGAGTACGAGACGTACGCGACCTCGCTCGCGGCCCTGCGGCGCAGGGGACGCCGCGGCCGGGCCGGCAGCGACTTCGTCGTACGGGAGCGGGAACTGCTGCACGAGCTGTGGCGGCGCCGGGAGGTGGCGCGGCCCGCGCTGGACTACGCGGCGCGGGCGGCGGCCCCGCCGGTACCGGTGATGATGCCGGTGTCCCCCCCGGTTGCCTGGCCGGCGTACGGATATCCGGCGGCCGCGTACCCCGCCCACAACCCGTACCGGTCGTAGTCCCGGGGCGTCCGGGGGAGACAGGCGGGCCGGATCAGGCCGACGCCGCCGTGAGGCGCGCGAGCTCCGGCTCCGTCAGCTCCAGCTCCGCGACCCCGAGCAGGGCCGGCAGCTGCTCCACCGTCCGCGCGGAGGCGATCGGGGCGAGCACCGTGGGCCGGGCGGCCAGCCAGGCCAGGGCGACGGTGGCGACCTGGACGTCATGGGCGGCGGCGATCTCGTCGAGGGCGGCGAGGACCTTGCGGCCGCGGTCGGTCTCCAGGTGCTTGGCGGCGCCGGTGGCCCGCGCGCTGTCGACCGTCGTACCGGGGCGGTACTTGCCCGTGAGGAATCCGGAGGCGAGGGCGTAGTAGGGGACGGCCGCGAGGCCGAACCGGTCGGCGACGTCCTGGAGCTCTCCCTCGTAGGTGTCGCGCGAGACCAGGTTGTAGTGGGGCTGGAGGGCCACGTACCGGGCCAGGCCCTCGCGGTCGGAGAACTCCAGGGACTCGCGCAGCCGCGCGGGGGAGATGTTGGAGGCGCCGATCTGCCGCACCTTGCCCGCCCGCACCAGCTCGTCGAGCGCGCCGACGATCTCCTCGACCGGGACCTCGGGCTTGTCGAAGTGGGTGTAGTAGAGGTCGATGTGGTCGGTGCCGAGGCGGCGCAGCGAGGCGTCGGCGGCGGCCTTGATGTTGGCGGCGGTCAGGCCGGGGAACTCGGGGTGCTGGCTGACCTTGGTGGCGATGACGACGTCGGCGCGGTTGCCACGGGCCCTGACCCAGTCGCCGATGATCGTCTCGGACTCGCCGCCCCGGTTGCCGTCGACCCAGGCCGAGTAGGCGTCCGCGGTGTCGATGAAGTTGCCGCCCGCGGCCGTGTAGGCGTCGAGTACGGCGAAGGACTGGTCCTGGTCGGCGGTCCAGCCGAAGACGTTGCCGCCGAGGGCGAGCGGGAACACTTCGAGGTCGGAGGAACCGAGCTTGCGAAGAGAAGTCATGCTCAATGCCAACGCCCGGCCTGGAAGGTGATATTCCGTCCGGCCGCCCGGTGTTCCCTCCGCATTCCGGGACTCGTGCCCGGACAGCGGAAAACCGGCAGTCCTGGCGTCGGGGGGATGTCGCCAGGACTGCCGGAGGTCAAAGAGCCCGGAGCTCAGAAAGCCGGAGGTCGGGAAGCCCGGGGGCGCCGGGACGTCAGGGGGTGAGGCCCTTGCCGCGCAGCCAGGCCATCGGGTCGATCCCGTCCGCGCTGCCGCCCGGGTGGACCTCGAGGTGCAGGTGCGGACCGGTGACGTTGCCGGTGGCGCCGACCCGGCCGATGACATCGCCGGTGGCGACCTTCTGCCCGACGCTGACGCTGATCGAGGACTGGTGGCAGAACCACAGCTCGGTGCCGTCGTCGAGGGTGAGGATCGTGCGGTAGCCGTAGGAGCCGGCCCAGCCCGCCTCGGTGATCGTGCCGCTGTGGATCGCCTTGATGAGCGTTCCGGTGGGCGCGGCGAAGTCGAGGCCCGTGTGGTACCCGGAGGACCACATGGAGCCGGCCTCGCCGAAGGTCGAGGTGATCGTGTACGAGGAGGTCGGCAGCGTGTACTGCTTGGCGAGCTCGGCCAGGCGCTCGGCCTCGGCCTTCTTCGCGGCCTCCTCCTCCGCCTTCTTCTTGGCGGCTTCGGCCTTGGCCTTGGCCTCCTGCTCCGCCTTGGCGGCCGCGTCGGTGGCGGCCTTCTCGGCAGCGGCGGCGGCCTTGGCCTCGACCTGGGTCTGCTGCTGCTCGGCCTGGGCCATGATCCGGCTGCGCAGCGCCTCACCGGCGTCGGTGGTGCCCTGGGCGCTTTCGGCGGTGGTCACGCCTATGCCGCTGAGCGGGGCCGCGACGTCCTGCGTGGTGTCGGCGGGCTTCTCGTCCGACAGCAGGGAGCCGACGGAGGGAAGGTCGGGCAGGGAGATGGAGACCGGGGGCTTGCCGGTGTTGGCGCTGGCCATTCCGCCGCCGGCGACGGCGGCTATGACACCGACGCCCAGGACGGTGGAGCTGCGGGCGAGTCCCCCGCCACGCTGCTTGGCGACGCGATGCTTGCCGCGCGGGGGGCGAACGGTCTCCGCGGTGGGATTCCATTCCTCCCACGGACCCTCGTCGGCGCGGTAGCTGCCGAAGCCGAAGGCCTCGGTGCTGGGCTGGCTCGGCACGAACGGGGCCTCTGGGGCAGGCGGGTTGGACGCCACGTGGGCGTGCTCCTTCCTTCCTTCTCGCCTACCGGGTTAGCTGACGGGTTCGGAGCAGGAAGGTCTCCTACGCGCGTATACCGCCTGTCACTGACAGCGGTGGCCGTGCGATTCACCCCATGGTGTTGGTTCCCCGGTTCCCTTGCGGGATTCGGCGCGTGCGCACGGAGCCGCCTTGTGACGGCTGGGACGACCGCGCTGCGTTATCGAACGTTAATGGGCACGGGGGCTGGATTCCAAGCCGTTCTGCTTGATCAATAACATTTTTGGCCAGGACTTAAGGCGATGACCGGCGAAAATCGGGCGAGTTGACCCTTGCGCGGAACGCGGGGGCCATACCTCAGGAGTCACCGGGGTTTTGATGGTGACTCAGATGTTATGCGCAGGGGGGTCGCTCGATCACTCCATGTGACGAAGGCGCGGTCAGGGCCGTCGGACGGCGAGCAGGGCCATGTCGTCCGCCAGACCTCCTCCGCAGTGCCGGTGCACGTCCCGCGCGAGAGCGGCGAGCAGTTCCTCGGGATCACGGAAGGGGCGTCCGGCGAGCCGCTCCTCGGGGTCGTAGAAACGGCCTTGGGCGTCGCGCGCCTCGGAGACGCCGTCGGTGTGCAGGAGCAGGGTGGCGCCCCTGGGGAACCGGGACTCCTCCGCCCGGTCGGGCCGGTCGGCCAGCTCGCCCATGCCGAGCGGCAGGGCCGGCTCGTGGGCGGGCAGCGGACGCACGGTGCCGTCCGGGTGCAGCAGCAGCGGCGGCGGGTGTCCGCGGTGGAGGATCCGCACCGTCTCGTCCCCGTGCGGGAGTTCGGCGAGTACGGCGGTGGTGAAGCCCTCGGAGGCGTCGGGCCCGTCACGCCTGGTGCCCTCGCGCGCCAGCGCCCGTTCCAGCCGCTGTGCGACCGCCTCCAGGGTCGCCTCCTGCTCGGCGGCCTCCCGGAAGGCCCCGATGATCACGGCCACCGCCGCCACCGCGCCCATGCCCTTGCCCCGTACGTCCCCGACGATCAGCCGTACGCCGCGCGGGGTGTCCTGCACGGCGTAGAGGTCGCCGCCGATGAAGGCGTCGGCCTGGGCCGCCTCGTAGCGGGCGGCGACGTCGTACCCGCCGATCCGGGCGGCGGGCTCGGGCAGCACCGCGCGCTGGGCGGCCTCGGCGATCTCGCGGGCGCTGGCGAGGCGCTGGTCGCCGCGGCGCACGACCCGGTTGATGACCGCGGCC
>NZ_VJZD01000385.1 GCF_009377175.1 Streptomyces adustus | reverse complement strand
CACGAGGTGAGGAAGCCGACCGGATCGTGGGCCTCGAACTCGGCGCCGACGACTACCTCGCCAAGCCCTTCGGCGTACGGGAGCTGATCGCCCGCATCCGCGCAGTCACCCGCCGCACCGTCGCGCCGCGCCGATGCCTGCTAGCTTCCCCCGGTGTTCACCCTCCACGAGCCGCCCCTGTTCACCCGTCTGCGTGATGCCCGGCGGATCCTCGTCGCCGGCGCGGGCGGCGGATTCGACGTCTACGCCGGGCTGCCGCTGGCCCTGGCGCTGCGGGCGGCAGGCAAGGAGGTCCACCTGGCGAACCTGTCCTTCGCCGACCTGTACGGACTGGACCTGGACGTGTGGCTGGAGCAGGACGTGGCCGCGATCCGCCCGGACACCGTCGCACGCGGCGACTACTTCCCCGAGCGCACCCTCGCCCGCTGGCTGGAGACGCACGGCATGCCGTCCACGGTGTACGCGCTCTCCCGTACGGGCGTCACCCCGCTGCGCGCCGCCTACCGCGCGCTCCTGGACCACCTCGGCGGCGTCGACGCGATCGTGCTGGTGGACGGCGGCACCGACATCCTCATGCGCGGGGACGAGGACGGGCTCGGCACCCCCGAGGAGGACATGGCCAGCCTGGGCGCCGTGGCCGGTCTCGACGAGGTGGAGCAGCGGCTGGTGGCGTGCCTCGGCTTCGGCGTGGACGCCTATCACGGGGTCAACCACGCGCTGGTGCTGGAGAACCTGGCCGCTCTCCAGCGCGAGGGCGCCTGGCTGGGCGCGTTCTCGCTGCCGTACGACAGCCGTGAGGGCGCCCTCTACGTCGACGCGGTCGCCCACGCCCAGCACAGCACCCCGGACCACCCGAGCATCGTCAACGGATCCGTGGCCGCCGCCGTGCGCGGCGAGTTCGGCGACGTACGGTTCACCGAGCGGACGAAGAACAGCCGGCTGTTCGTCAACCCGCTGATGGCCGTGTACTTCTGCGTCGACGCGGTCGGCCTGGCCCGCCGCAACCTGTATCTGGACCGGATCGAGCACACCGTCCTGACCCGGCAGATCAGCTCCGTCATAGCGGAGTTCCGCGACGACCTGCCGAGCCTGCGCCCGCCCCGCGTGTTCCCTCACTGAACGGGGGCGGGCGACCTCGACAGCAGCACCAGACCGCTCGCGCCCGCGCACGCCAGGCCCGCCAGCATGCAGACCAGGCTCAGCGCGGGGCCGGACGACCAGTCGACGTCGCGCGCGTGGACGGCGAGGACGAGCGTCGCGGCGAGCGCGGTCCCGGGCAGGGCCAGCAGGGCGGGGCGGGTGCGGGCGAGATCGTCCTCGGCGAGGGCGCCGAGCACACCGGTGCCCAGGGCCAGGGCCCATACCCCGAGCGCCTGGGCGTCGGGGCGGGCGACGTCCCAGGGGACGAAGGCGGCCCAGAACCCCGGTCGCAGCAGCAGTCCCGTGCCGATGCCCAGCCAGGCCGAGCCGAGCACGGCCAGCGGCGGCTTCGACCAGGCGGGCAGCGGCAGCACGCGGGGCCGCGCCGGGCGGGCGGCGCCCAGATGCTGCCAGGTCAGGGTGGCCAGCGCGGCCACGCACAGCATTCCCAGCACGAACAGCCAGCCCAGGCTGAACAGCACCGCGACGATGCCGCCGCCGTGGGCGACGTACAGCCGGCCGGCGTTGAGCAGGGTCACGGCGAACAGGCCGACGAGCACGACGCCGAGCGCGTACACGAGCGTACGGACGTCCTGCCAGCGGGCGGCCCGGCCGACGGCGAACAGGCCCGGGGAGGTGCCCAGCATCGCGGCGCCGACCAGGCCCGGGCTGAGGGATCCGGGCGACGGCCAGGCGCCGAGGACGTGACCGGTGAGGCTGACGGCCGCCAGCAGTCCGCCGACCAGGACGCTGATCACCGCCACCGCCGTGGCCAGGACCGCCACCCCGGCGGTCAGCGGCCGTCCGTCCGGGGCGGGCGTGGTGGGAGCTTCCGGCACGGTGCTGTCCCTCCGATCCGTTCGAGTCGACTTCACCGGACGACGCCGGCTTCCGGTGTGTTCGGTCACGCGGGCGATCGCGGTCGATCGGTCACGGGCTACGACACCGTTCCGCCGACCGGCGACACGGCCGCTGTCACCGCGGGAGCCGCCCGCCTGAGCACCTCGCGGGCGTACATGACCCGCAGGCTCACCACGGTCGTCGCGGTGAACGCCAGGACGCCGCCGCCGATCGACACCCCGGCGACCAGCGCCGTGTACGGATCGAGTCCCAGCCCCCGTTCCAGCAGGGGGGCCGAACCGGCCGACAGCACCGGGGCCAGGCACAGGCCCGTCAGGTGCAGCAGCCACTCCTCCCGGGCCCAGGCGCGTCCCTGCCGCCCGGCGCGCCGGGCGCCGACGGCCATGACGGCGTAGGCGACCGCGTACGGCAGCAGGTAGGCCCACAGCAGCCGCCGCCCGGGGCCGGCCGTCACCAGGAGCGCGTACCCGATCCGGGCCAGGGCCGCCGCGCCGGCCAGATGGGCGGCGACCAGCACCGGCAGCGGTGCCCACGTACGGCCCGCGCCGGCCAGCCGCCCGCGCCGGTCCAGGGTGCGCGAGGCGACGAGCGCGCCGAGGGCGACCACCGAGCCCAGGTGCATGATCGCAACCTGGTTGACGTCCGTCATGGGCAGTCCGGGCAGCAGCCACGGCAGCGCGCCCCACTCCAGGCGCAGCAGCGGCGCGGTCAGCAGGAAGCCGTAGCACAGCAGCATCCAGCGCTGGTGCAGGTCGGGGAAGCCGCCGACGGCCGCGAGGACGCCGAACGTCACGCTGAACACCGTGCCGACCAGGATGACGGCCAGCACGATCCAGAACGCGGCGCCGCTGAACGCGTCCGCGGGTGCGGTCCGGGCGAGGTACAGTCCGGCGCCCGCCATCGAGGCGTACACGGTCGCCGCGAAGACCACGCCGAGGAGCCGGTGCGCCCGCGGCCGCCCGCGGGCGGCCGTGAGCAGCTGCGCGGGGCCCAGGAGCATGAGCAGGCCGCCGAGCACGGAGTGCACGATCATCGGCAGCAGGCTGTGCCGGTACGGCCCGATCCTGGTCGCCAGCGCGTCGGCCACGTACCGGGGCGAGACCGCGCGGCCCAGCAGCCACTCGCCGTAGGCCGGTGCGCCGGGACGGGCGTAGGGCCACAGCTCGGTCATCGCGATCGGCGCGTAGGCCACGCAGACCGCGGACACCGCGACGACGGCGCCCCGGCGCCAGCCGGCCCTCGTTGGACGACGCACGACGGCTCCCTGCCCGCGGCCGGACCCCGGCCGCCGATAGTCTCTTCTGGACTATCGAGAAGGTAGGGGTGACCCGGCCGCGCGGTCAACGGTCCCGCGTACGTTCCTCACGGCGCCCCACCCACTCCCAGAAGTCGGCCATCATCCGCTCGTAGCGCAGGCCGAACTCCAGCGCCTCGCGCTGGCCTGGCGTCAGCAGGTCCCCCACGCTCGCGGCGAGTTCCTCGTAGGTGCGCAGGGTGCGGGCGTGGGCGTCGAGCTGCTCCGGGACCAGCACGTCGGGGCTGCCGCCGAACCACAGTTTGAGGATGCCGCGCTCCCTGGCCTCCACCGGCACGAACTCCGGGTCGTCGAGCCAGCCGCGCAGCGCGCCGCGGCCGGACTCGGTCAGCGTCAGCACCCGGCGGTTGCGGCCGCTCTCCTGCCGTACCTGGGCCAGCAGGCCCGCCGCCAGCAGGCGGTCGCACTGCGCGTACACCTGGGCGTGCGGTACGGACCAGAACGGCGCGACCGTACGGGCCGCCTCCACCTTCACGTCGTACGCACTCGCCTCGCCCAGCTTGTCGATGATGCCGAGAACGAGGAAGGAGGAGGTGGTCAACCGGGCGTCGGACATGGAGTGACCGTATCGCCCCGGAGCGAGCGGGAGCGCCGCACGGCGGACCGCGCGCGGGGAGGGAGCGCGGGGCCGCCGTGCGACGGGTTGTGCGCCGGTGCGGCGGTCCGCGCCGACGTGGGTCAATCCGTGGTCGCGCCGATGCTGCGAGTGCTGCCAGGACGGGTAGATCTCCTTCAGCGGCTTTCCGCCCGACACCTCCCGCGAAGGACACAAGGTCTTGGCTCTCACCTACCCTGACGCGCCCTCAGCCCGTCGTCCCGGCAGGTCCTGGACGATCCGGGTGACGGGACATCGCGACCGTACCGCCACCGTCAGCTGCTCCTCGGCGTGCAGCATGCCTCCTCGCTCCCGCGACATCACCGCTCTGCGCCGGTTCGCCGAAGCCCATGCCGCCGCCCACGCGAAGGCGGCCTCGGTGCGTCCCGACGCGGCCTGCTCGTGCCGTCAGCAGCGCTGCGTGCTGCACGAGAACACCCGGGTGTCGTGCGGGGGCGTGGTGCTCCTCGTCCTGCGTCACGATCCCTCGGTGGGTCAGGTGTGGACGCTCAGCGAGGTCTGCTCCGCGTGCGCCCCCCTGATGTCCCATACCCGGGTGCTGGGCCGGGCCGCGCCGCTCGGGAGGCCGGCCGAGCCGGGTGTGGCGCCCGTGTCTCCGGGGTCCCGGGCGGCGGCGCCGCGACTGGTCCCCGGTGGGTTCAGCGGGCCGCCCGGCGCCGACGCGCCCGACCGCGCGGTGCGCGGCCGACGCGGACGTCGCTGACCCGGGACCGCGTGCTCAGATCTCCAGCTCGTTCTCGATCCTGCGCAGCTGGTGCCGGGCCATCGCCAGGTTGGCACGGCTGGACTCCAGCACGAGGTAGAGGAACAGGCCCGACCCGTCCCGCCCCTTGAGCAGACGGATCAGGTGGTACTGGCCGCTCAGGGTGATCAGGATGTCCTCGATCTCGCCCTGGAGGCCGAGGTGTTCCATCGTGCGCAGCTTGGACCGTACGACGTCGGTGTTGCCCGCCGCCGCGACCTCCAGGTCGAAGTCCTTGCCGCCGCCGAGCGTGCCCAGCGCCATACCGCTGGTGTAGTCGACGAGGGCTGCCGCGGTCGCGCCGTCGATGGAGCTGAGGCACTCCTTGAGGGAGACTTCCAGGTTGGCCATGTGTCATGTCCTCTCAGGTCAAAGGAGGTTGAGCAGGGGTGAGACGGTTCGTAGGCACTAGTTGCCGGCCTCGGGCCGCAGCCAGTGCCGGGACTGCTGTGGTATCCGCAGCGGAAGGGTGCCGAGCGCGCGGCCCGGATCGGCGAGGGGCGGCGGATCGTCCGGGAGCGCCCGCCGGGGGCGGCGCACACCCGCGTCGGAATCGGCCTCGGCCGCGACGAGTGCGGCGATCCGCGCGCCGCTGCGTCTGCCCTCCAGATGGAGCCGGCCGACGTTGGCGCGGTCGTCGGCGAGCAGGGTGAGCACGGCGGACGGCCCCGCCGCGTACGTCGCCACGTAGCCGTCGGTGCCGCGCACCAGCAGCTCGCAGAACTCGCCGCGCCGGGCGGTGTCGACCATGCGGTGGGCGACGCCGAGGGCTGCCGCGGTGAGGGCCGCCAGCCCCTCCGTCTCGGCGTCCGGAAGGTCCTGCGCGAGGACGAGACCGTCGGCGCTGGCCGCCAGGGATCCCGCGAGCAGGGGTATACGGGTGCGCAGTCGGCGTAGTTCGCTCAGGACGTCGGCTTCGACGGCCATGACCAGTCTCCTTTCGGCACGCTGTCGTCGCGCGCGGATCACAGGGCCTCCAGGGCGTCTCGAAGCCGCCGCAGCAGGGCGGTGTCGATCTCGTCCTGGGCCGCCGGTTGCCAGGGAAGGTCCGGGGCGGGGGGCACGGG
>NZ_VJZD01000384.1 GCF_009377175.1 Streptomyces adustus | reverse complement strand
GGCCCCAGCAGCAACTGCGCCGCCCCCTCCGCGACCGCGCGCGCCCCACCCGGCGCCACCCGTACCGGCACCGCACCCTCGGCCGCGCCCCCGCGCCGGGCCCGCGCGTCGAGCACCTCCGCCACGCCCCGCACGAACCGCTCCGGCGCCGCGGCGACCGTACGCCCGCCGAGCAGCACCTGGTCGATGTCGAGCAGTCCCACCAGGTTCGCCGCGCCCGCGCCCAGCACCCGGGCCGCCTCCTCGATGTCGCCGCGCGCCACGGCACCCAGGCACAGGGCCTCGATGCAGCCGCGGTCGCCGCAGCCGCACGGCGGCCCGTCGAGCTGGATGACCTGGTGCCCGAACTCCCCCGCCCCGGTGCGCGCGCCCCGGTGCACGCCGCCTCCCACGACGAGTCCGGCGCCGAGTCCGGTGCCGAGGTGCAGATAGGCGAAGGAGTCGCCCTCGCCGCCGACGGCCAGCCCGAGCGCCGCCGCGTTGGTGTCCTTGTCGACGACCACCGGCAGCCCGCCGAGTCGTCCGGCGAGCGCGTCCCGCAGCGGGAATCCGTCCCACTCGGGGAAGCCGGTGACCCGGTGCAGTACGCCATGGGTGTGGTCGAGGGGACCCGGCAGGGCCACGCCGACCCCGAGGAGGGAGCCGGAGCGCCGGGCCGCGGCCAGGAGTTCCGCCTCCCGGGCCACCGCGGCGACCACGGCCTCGGCCCCCGCTCCCAGGTCCAGCGGGCCGCCCCGCTCCGCCACCACGCTCCCGGCGAGGTCGACCAGGACGGCCCGCGACTCGTCCCGGTCCAGGTGCACGCCGACCGCGTACCCCGCCTCGGGTACCAGCCGCAGCACCGTGCGCGGTTTGCCGCCGGTCGAGGCGCGCCGCCCCGCCTCCGTCGCCAGCCCCTCGGCCCGCAGCCGGGCGGTGATCTTGCTGACGGCCTGCGGGGTCAGCCCGGTCCGCTCGGCGAGTTCGAGTCTGCTTATGCCGTCCGCGCCCCCGGTGCCCGCCGTGCGCAGCAGGTCGAGGACCAGCGCGGTGTTGTGGCTGCGCAGCGCGAGCAGATTGGCGCCGGCCGTCGCGCCCGTACGGCCGCCGCCGTTCCCGCCGTTCCCGCCGCCGATCCCTGTCCCGCCGACCGCACCGCCGCGGTCGGCGCTCCCGCCGCCACTGCCACCCCTGGTCCTGTTCACCCCGCCATTCTCCCCCGCGCTTGCACTTTGGCAACAGCGTTGCGAAAGTAGAGGGCATGACTGCTACCCCCCTCCGCGTGGGCCTGATCGGTTACGGCCTGGCCGGCTCCGTCTTCCACGCCCCGCTGATCGCCGCCACCGAGGGCCTGGTCCTCGACACGGTGGTCACCTCGAACCCCGAGCGCCAGGAACAGGCCCGCAAGGAATTCCCGGACGTCCGCGTCGCCGTGAACGCCGAGGAACTGTTCGACCGCTCCGCCGACCTCGACCTGGTCGTCATCGCCTCGCCGAACAAGACGCACGTCCCGTTCGCCACGGCCGCGCTGAAGTCCGGTCTGCCGGTCGTGATCGACAAGCCGATCGCGGGCACCGCGGCCGAGGCCCGCGAGCTGGCGGCCCTCGCCGAGGAGCGCGGCCTGCTGCTGTCCGTGTTCCAGAACCGCCGCTGGGACAACGACTTCCTCACCCTGCGCAAGCTGATCGCCGACGGCGAGCTGGGCGACGTCTGGCGCTTCGAGTCGCGCTTCGAGCGCTGGCGCCCGCAGCTCAAGGGCGGCTGGCGCGAGTCCGGCGACCCGGCGGAGATCGGCGGTCTGCTCTACGACCTCGGCAGCCACGTCGTCGACCAGGCGATCGTCCTGTTCGGCCCCGTCACGCAGGTGTACGCCGAGTCGGACGTCCGGCGCGCGGGCGCGGCGGCGGACGACGACACCTTCATCGCCCTCACGCACGCGAGCGGCGTCCGCTCCCACCTCTACGTCTCCGCGACGACCGCCCAACTCGGCCCGCGTTTCCGGGTGCTGGGCTCGCAGGCGGGCTACGTCAAGCACGGTCTGGACCCCCAGGAGGCGGCACTGCGGGACGGCGATCGTCCCGGTGCCGGCTGGGGCACGGAGCCCGAGCAGCTGTGGGGCCGTCTCGGCTCCGGCGAGTCCCCGCTGTCCGGCGGCGGCGCCCCCGTACCGACACTGCCCGGCGACTACCCCGCCTACTACGCGGCGGTGGCGAAGGCCCTCACCGACGGCGGCCCGAACCCGGTGACCGCGCTGGAGGCGGCCGCGGCCCTCGACGTCCTGGAGGCGGCCCGCCGCTCGGCCCGCGACGGTGTGGCGGTGAACCTGTGATGAGCGGACGCGAGATCACCCCCCGGTTCGCCCCCGAGATCACCCCGAGCGTGGAGGAACTGGAGGCGCAGGAACGCCGACTGGTCTTCCGTCAGTTCACCCACGACGACGCCTGGTCCCTCGGCTCGCTCCTGGTGGAGCTGGCCCGGGAGCGCCAGGCCCCGGTCGCCATCGACATCCACCGCGCGGGCCAGCAGCTCTTCCACGCCGCGCTGCCGGGCTCCACCCCCGACAACGACGCGTGGATCGCCCGCAAGCGCCGGGTCGTCGAGCGCTACGGCGCGGCGTCCTACCTCGTCGGCGCCCGGTTCCGGGCCAAGGGCACCACGTTCGAGGACTCCTCCCGCCTCGACCCCGACGCGTACGCGGCGCACGGCGGCTCCTTCCCGATCAACGTCGAGGGTGTCGGCGTGATCGGCTCGGTGACGGTCTCCGGGCTGCCGCAGCTGGAGGACCACCGGTTCGTGGTGGCGACGCTGGAGCAGTTCCTGGGTCTGTAGAACCGGTCCGTGCGCGGGATTACCGCGCGGCTCCCTCCGGTTGGCACGGACGTGCACGACGATCACTGCACGACGACCACCCGGAGGGAACGGACCCGATGACGGAGTCGACAAGCGGCACCCGCACCACCAAGAAAGCGATCGGCAGGTACGGCGTCTGGAGCACGGGCCTGCGCTCGGAGGACCCGGCCCGGCGCGGCGAGATCGCCGAGACGGCCGCGGAACTGGAGGAGCTCGGGTACGGGGCGGCCTGGCTGGGCGGCAGCAGCGCCCCCCGGCACGCCTCACCGCTCCTGGGAGCGACGTCCCGGCTGGTCGTGGGCACCAGCATCCAGAGCATCTGGCAGTACGAGGCCGACGAGAGCGCGGCCGCGTTCGCGGAGCTGGAGTCGTCCCACCCGGGCCGGTTCGTGCTCGGCCTGGGTGTGAGCCACGCGAAGCTCACGGATCAGTACCGCCGCCCGTACTCGGCGCTGGTCGCCTATCTGGACGCGCTGGACAAGGCCGGAGTGCCCGCGGGACGGCGCGTCCTGGCGGCCCTCGGCCCGAGGACCCTGGAGCTGTCCGGGGACCGGGCGGCGGGCGCGATCCCCTACCTCGTCACGCCCGAGCACACCGCGAGCGCCCGCGAACTCCTCGGTGACGGGCCTCTGTTGGCCCCGGAGTTCGCGGTCGTCCCGGAGGCCGACCCGGCCCGCGCCCGCGCCCTGGCCCGCGGGCACCTGGCTCTGTACCTCTCGCTGCCGAACTACACCGGCAACTTCCTGCGCCTCGGCTTCGCCGAGGACGACCTGACCGGCGGCGGCAGCGACCGCCTCGTCGACGCGCTGTACGCGTGGGGCGACGAGGAGCGGATCCGGGACCGGGTCGAGGCCTTCCACCGGGCGGGCGCCGACCATGTGGCGATCCAGGTGGTGGACGCGGGCGCGCGGGACGACCTGCCGCGCGAGGCCTGGCGCAGGCTCGCGGCCGTACTGATGTGACCGGTCCGGTCCGGCCCCCGCGCCCGGCGGGCCGGACCTACGTCCGCTCCCGGCGCACCGGGCCTACGCGTCCTTCAACTCCTGCCGCTGACGGCCGAGTCCGTCGATCTCCAGCTCCACCACGTCCCCGGCCCGCAGGAACGGCTTCGGCTCGGGCCGCCCCACGGCGACCCCGGCGGGAGTCCCGGTGTTGATGACGTCACCGGGGTACAGGGTCATGAAGTGGCTGACGTACCGCACGACTTCACCCACCGGGAAGATCTGCTCGGCGGTCGTCCCGTCCTGCCTCAGCTCCCCGTTGACCCACAGTCGCAGCGGGAGAGTCTGCGGGGCCCCCACCTCGTCGGCGGTGACCAGCCACGGGCCCAGCGGGTTGAACGTCTCGCAGTTCTTCCCCTTGTCCCAGGTCCCGCCCCGCTCCATCTGGAACTCACGCTCGGACACGTCGTGCGCCACCGCGTACCCCGCGACATGGGCGAGTCCCGCCTGCGCCGACTCCAGGTAGCGGGCGGTCCGTCCGATGACGACGGCCAGCTCCACCTCGTGGTCCATCTTGGTGGAGCCACGCGGTACGAGCACCGTGTCGTTCGGCCCCACGACGGTGTCGGGCGCCTTGAAGAAGACGACGGGCTCGGTGGGCGGCTCGACCCCCATCTCCCCCGAGTGGTCGTGGTAGTTCATCCCGATGCACACGATCTTGCCGATCCGCCCCAGCGGCGGCCCGACGCGCAGCCCGGCCGGATCCAGCTCCGGCAGCCCACCGTCGCTCTCGGCGGCACGGATCCGGTCGAGCGCGGCGTCGTCGGCGAGCAGCGCCCCGTCGATGTCGGTCACCAGGCCCGACAGGTCCCGCAG
Source organism: Streptomyces adustus (assembly GCF_009377175.1). GTDB lineage: Bacteria > Actinomycetota > Actinomycetes > Streptomycetales > Streptomycetaceae > Streptomyces > Streptomyces adustus. Next base: position 1,106 of record NZ_VJZD01000384.1, on the reverse strand, counting down.
CACGCCTCCGGCGTCGAGCAGCGCGGGCCGCTCCGCGCCCGCCGTCCCCACTCGCAACAGCTTCATGGTCACCGTCTCCTTCGCTCGCGGGCGCCCGGCCGTCGGGTGCGGCCATCGAAGAACCGGTCGATCATCCAAGCTCCACATCCACTCCGCAAGACCGTGTTCACAGACCGGACCCACACCGGAGGGGGCGGGTCGGACCGAAGGAGGCGGGGCGGGCCGTCAGCGATACAGCGCCACCCGTTCCACCGCGCTCCAGGCCGCACTGGTCACCACGTACAGCGCGGCCGCCAGCGGCATGACGGCCACGGTGAAGAGCGTGAGGAAGGACATGAACGGCATCACCCGGCCGACCGCGCCGAGGCCGGGCAGTTGCTCGCCGGTGCCACCCCCGTCGCCGGCACCGGCCGCGACCGCGGACGTCTGCTTCGTACGGCGGTAGTTGAAGGTGGCGACGGCGGCGACGACCGCGAAGAGTCCGAGATACACGAATCCCGCCGCTCCGAACATCCCGCCGTCGGCCAGGGCGTCGGCCCAGCGGCCGCCCAGGGGCGCGGCGAACAGCCGGTGGGTCAGCAGGTCGTTGGGGGCACCGCCGATCGTCCGGTTCGAGAACAGGTGGTACAGCAGGAAGAACGCGGGCAGTTGGAGCAAACTCGGCAGGCAGCCCGACAGCGGCGAGACCTTTTCCTCGGCGTGCAGCTCCAGCACCGCCTGCTGAAGCTTCTCGGGGTTCTTCGCGTGCCGCCTGCGCAGTTCGGCGATCCGAGGTTGCAGCGCGGCCCGGGCCCGCCCGCCGCGGGCCGCGGCCCGGGACAGGGGATGCACGAGGAGTCGTACCAGTGCGGTGAACAGGACGATCGCGGCGGCGGCCGCGGAGGCGTGGAAGAGCGGGTCGAGCAGGTCGGCGAGCTGCTCGACGAGGTGCGCGAAAACGGACATGGCTGAGCCCTCCGGGGGTCTCGTCGTGCCGGAAGTCGGTGGCTGTGCGACGGCATGACGATCCGGGTGGGGTCACGTCGGACGGTGCGGGGTCACCGGTGGAAGGAAGTGCGGTGCCCTGATCGCGCCCGGTCGGCGTGTCCTACGCGGAGATCGTCGGG
>NZ_VJZD01000383.1 GCF_009377175.1 Streptomyces adustus | reverse complement strand
GCGGCCGCCCGGCCCCGTACCGACCCGATCCTCCGCGGCACCCACCCGCAGTGATCCCCGCACCCGCCCGCCGCTCGGAAGCCGAAACCGGACACACGAGGAGTGCCATCGTGGCCCCAGACAGTGGAGACATCTGGCACGAGAACCCCTTCCCGCTGATCCCGGTCGTGCGCCTCGGTCCGGCGTCCGACCTGGGGGATCCATCGGTCCGAGGGGCCGACTCGGGCAACGCGCACATCACCACCCCGCTGGTGCGGGACCTCCGGGCGCTCGTCGACGACTACTTCGCGCCGCCCGCCGCCCCCGGCCGACGCGGCCGGGCCATCGCCCTGGTGGGCGGGTTCGGCCTCGGCAAGAGCCATGCGCTGCGCCGCACGTACCAGACGGTGCGCGAGCGGCACTCCGAGGCGGCGATGTGGATCGTGGACGAGCCGGCACAGGACATGGGGCGCCTCTACCGCGACCGGCTGCGCGGTCCCGGCGACTCGGTGCAGGGCCGGCAGGCCTTCGAGGAGCTGGTGCGGGACTACTACGCCTATGTGACGGCGGGCTGGGTGGGCGCGCAGGAGGACGATCCGCGCCGGGACACCCTCCAGGAGATCGCGACCGGGCTGCGGGAACGCGCGCTGGATCCGGACAAGGTGGTGGCGGCGCTGCGCTACGACCCCGAGGTGATCCACGCCGATCTGCGGGGCACGCTCGGCGAGGTCACGGAGCACCGCAGGTTCGCGACCGCGCTGGCGCTGCTGCTGGAGCCGCCGTTCAAGCGGATGGTGTGGAACTGGCTCGGTGGCGAGGAACCGGCCGAGCCGCTGCGCGAGCGGGGCATCACGGAGGCGATCGGCCCGTCCGGCGGCGGGGCGGCCAACCCGGCCGGTATCGACCGGGTGTTCGACGCGCTGGCGGTGCAGGGCTTCCTGCACGGCCGGGTCGGCACCGCCTACGTGCTGCTGCTCGACTCCCTGGAGAAGGTGCTGGACTGGCCGGAGGAGAACCGGCGCACGTTCATGGACGCCTTCGAGCGCCTGGTCAACATCTACACCAGCCATGGCGGTCTGCTCGTGTTCTGCACCTCGCCGGAGGGACTGCGGGCGCTGCGGGCCGGCATGCACGAGCGGGTGGTGCAGCTGTGGCCGACGGGGCTGAGCGACGAGCACACCCGGGAGCTGGTCGCCAAGTACCTCGCGGCGAGCCGTGAGAACGCCGGGACGGCGCCGGACACGGGGCCGTTCGAGGAGGAGGCGCTGCGGCTGCTGCACGAGCTGACCGAGGGCGTGCCGCGCGAGGTGCTCAAGGTGTGCCGACAGGCCTGGCAGCTGAGCGAGGAGCCCGAGGAAGCCCCCGAATTCGAGGAAGCCGCGGATGCCGGAGCGGGGGGCTCGTCCGGCTCCCTGTCGGATTCCGGGTCCGGTTCCGTGGGCGGCTCCGAGAACGGTTCGGGGTCCGGTTCCGGTTCCGGTGCCGCGACCGGCGACCACGGCGGCGCGGACGGCGGCCGCAGGCTGGTGGTGCGCCGGGTGACCGGGGCCACGGTGCTGAAGGCGGTACGGGAGCTGCACGAGCGCGTGTCGTACCGCAAGGTCCTCGACGATGTGCACGACGCGCTGGACCTCGGGCAGTGGCGGATCGCCTCGCGGGATCCGGTGCCGGCCCGGCTGTCGCGTTCGCCGGGCGGCCGGGACGAGGTGGTGCACTGGCTGTCGCCCGCCCCCAACGCCTATATCGCGGTGGTCCACACCCGTTCGGTGCTGCTCGCCGACGACGCCGAACGCATCGCGGCCCATGTGCACGGGCTGCGCAGCGCGGTGCGCCCGGGACGGTTCGAGGCGCTGCTTCTGGTCAACGGGCTGGTGTCGCAGGCGATGCAGGACCGGCTCGGGCGGTCGATCGGCTCCCGGCCGCTGGTGTACCGGCAGGGCGGGTTCGCGCAGACCGTGCACGAGGCGTTGCTGCAACTGGAACGCCGTCTGGTCGAGGAGCAGCGGGAGGGCGACCTCGCCGAGCTGGGCGAGCGGATGCGGCGCGACCTGGAGCAGCAACAGGCCGCCCAGTTGGAGGAGCTGCGTCGTGCCGTCGCGGCGCTGGCACTGGAGAACGTGCCGAGAGGGACCGTCCCGGCGACCGCAGTGCCCGGAGGCGAACCCGAGCCGGAGACGCCCGAGTTGCCGGTTCCGGTACGACGCAGGTTCCGCGACGCGCTGGCGATGCTGGAGACGGTGACGCGACGGGTGGCGGGCCGGGCGGTGAACCGGCGGGTCGCGGCGACGCCCGCCGATCTCAGCGTCCTGGGCTGCGCCACCCTGGTGCGGGAACTGACCGAGGACTTCCGGGGCTCGGTCTCCGCCTGGGCGCGCGGTGCGCTGCCGGGCGCGCCGACAGAGCACCAGCTGAGCGAACTGCGCCGGATCTGCCGGGAGTACGAGTGCGCCGTCGAGGTGCTGCCGGTGCATCTGCTGGGCGGCGCCGAGCCACAGCATCCGCTGACGCCCGCACGCGCCGTGGAGATACTCGCCGAGGAGGTGTGGGGCTCCCTCAGCGCGGTGCCTTGAGCCGGGCGACGGGTCCGGGCCCCGTAGCGGGAGGGGCCACGGGGCCTTCGGTCACCGCTGCGGCGGGATGATGCCGCCCACCGCGTGGGCGAGTTGCTGCAAGCCGCGTTCGGCGTGGTCGACCTGGCGCTGGTCGAGGGTGACGCCCAGGAGGAACGCGCCCGCCGAGGTCCAGTGCACGTACACGGCGCCCTCCTGTACGTCGAGGACGAGCCGGTCCACGGGGGCGCGGCCGGCCTCGGGCGGGGCGACCAGGGCGAGGGCGTCGGTGAGCCGGACGAGGTGGCCGCGCAGGCTTCTGGAGAGGTCCCGGTAGGCGGTGCGCCGGGTGCGGACGCTGACGTCGATGAACCGCGGCCCGAGTTCATGGGCGTCGAAGACGTCGCCGACGCAGACCAGGGCCCAGTCGCGGTAATAGCCCGCGTACTGGAGGTCGGTGGTGTTCACATGGGTGCGCCACAGGCCGCGCAGCCGCTCCTCGTACGCGATATCGGGTTCGGCGGCCGTACCGAAGTCGACGTGCGGGCCGGCCGGTTCGGCCGTGATGCGCCGGTACGCCTTGGCGTCGGGGTCGCCGCCGGGCAACTCGTCGGGCAGCGAGTGCACTTCGGTACGGATCCGGGTGACGAGCCGGTTCATGGCGGCGTCCATGGCGGGGACCCCGTCGGGCAGGTCCGTCACCGCGGCCAGGAACTCGCCGGGGCGGGCCCGGCCGCCCCACAGGCCGCCGCGCGTGTTGGCGACGACCGTGCGCATCAACTCGCCGGTCCCCAGCGGCCGCAGGACCGTGCCCAGATCCTGGGCGCACAGCAGCAGTCGGCTGCCGGGCAGCGCCTCGCTCTCGTCCTCGTCGCCCAGTTCGGTGACCAGGCTGCTGAGCGGGGCGCGCGGGACGCGGAAGACGGTGAAGTCGAGGATGCCGTTGCTGTAGTGGGACAGGGAGCGGATCTGCGGTGTCCGCGCGACCTCCTCCTCGCACAGGGCGGTGATCCGGCCGTGACGCCTGTCGGCCCAGTGCGACTCCTTCAGTGTGTCGGTGCGTCGGTGTGCGGGAGCTGCCACGGGTGCTCGCCTTTCGGTGGGTGAGTGCGGGCTGCTTGCGGCCGGCCGGTACCGGTTGCGGTGGTGCACTACACGTCGGGCAGCTCCAGGTCGATGTCGTAGCCCGACGGGGGCGCCGGGCGGGTGGATCCGGTCGCGGTGAGCCGGTCGAGGTGCTGGCTCACCCGGCGCCCGTCGGGGCGGTGCGCGACGCCGAGGTCGCGCAGCCGGGTCAGCGCGGTCCCGGCGAGCGCGGCCGCCTCGTCGGTCCGTCCCGCGGCGGCCAGCGTGGCGGCCAGGGAGTTCTCCGCGGCGGCGACCCAGGGGTGGGCCTGGCCCAGCTTGTGGCCGAGGAGGTTCAGGGCGCCGCGGCCCACCTCCTCGGCCAGCCGCGTCTCGCCCGTGGCGCGCAGATAGACGCCGTGGCGCACCTGGCACAGGGCGGTGTACGGGTGGCCCGCGCCGAACCGCCGGGCGAGGGTGTCCCCGCACTGCCGGGCCTGGGTCTCGGCCTCGTCCGCCTTGCCGAGGGCGTGCAGGTCGGCGGCGTAGCTGAACTGGCAGCGCAGGGTGTCGAACCGGTCGGGGCCGAACCGGCCGATGTAGATGCGCAGCGCCCGCTGGTCGCGCTCGTGGGCGAGTTCGTAGCCGTAGCGGGGATCCTTGACGGCCGGGAAGCCGTCGGCGAGCCGACGCTCGCTGACGGCCAGGCCCACCTCGGTGTTGAGCCGGTCGCCGTCCCAGACGTCGCCGTGGCGGCGCAGTCGCTGGCGCAGCAGGTCGTGCGCCTCGCCGGCGCGGCCGGCCGAGCGGTAGAGGTAGGCGAGCAGGTCGGCGCTCTCCCAAGCCTCCTCGTCGTCCGTGCCGCCGACCGCCTGCCGGTAGCGGAAGCGCTCCTGGAGGCGGGTGAGGGCACGGGCGACCCGTCCGGTCAGCGCCTCGGTGAGGGCCACGTTGTGCTCTACCTGGAGGGTGGCGGGATGTTTCCAGCCGAGCAGCAGCTCCAACTGCTCCAGCGCGGGGCGCAGCTGGAGCAGGGCGTCGTCGAACCGGCCGACGGCGCGCAGGGTCGCGGCGTAGGAGTCGGCGGACAGCAGGGTGCGGGGATGGGTGGTGCCCAGCAGCCTGCGGTGTCCCCCGAGCGCCTCCTGGGCGAGACGGCGGGAGGTGTCGTAGTCGCCGCGCAACCGGTGGGCGCGGGCGGTGAAGTTGAGCAGTCGCAGGTACTCGGGGGACTGTTCGTCGTCGTCGGCGCGCCACCAGGACCGGGCCAGTCCGGCGATCTCCAGGAGCCGGTCCAGGTCGGCGGACTCGGCGCGCCGGCTGAGCGCGCCGAGGTGGCGCAGCAGCGAGCGGCGCACCCGGGGCCGGGGGTCCTCCCACAGGCGCAGCGAGTACACCTCGCGGGCCCAGTCGGCGGGCAGTTCCTGGTTCTCCTGCGGGGCGTACTCGGCGAGGATTCCGCGCAGCACCGACTCGATGTGGCGGCGGTCGGCGTCGTCCATGCCGGCCCTGATCAGGTCGCGCAGTCCGTGATGCTGGGCGAGGGGCTGTTCGGCGCGGTCGAAGTCGACGTCGAGGAGGCCGACCTGGGCGAGTGCCCACAGGGCGACGCTCACCATGTGCTCGTCGGGCAGCTGTACGTCGTCGGGGTGGCGGGTGCTCGCGGCGGTGACCGGTCGGTCGGCGTCGTCGTCGCGGGCCAGTTCGGACAGGATGCGGCGCGAGCGCAGCAGTTCCAGTCCCATGCCGCGGCCGGTGAGCAGGGACGCGGCGTCCAACAGCCAGCCGAGGGCGTCGCGTTCGGGGCTCTCGGCGCGCCAGGCGGCGGCTCCCGGGGTGGACTGCGCGACCCGTCGGGCGACGCGGACCATCACGGCCACCGGGGCCACGCCCTCGCTGTGGCGCAGCAGTTCGGTCTTGCCGGCGCGGTACTCGGCCAGCACGTCGCCGACGGCGGCGCGCAGCGCGGCGTCCGGGTTCATGTGGTCCTCGCGGCGGTGGGCCGCGGCCCGTTCGGCCAGGCAGTGGGCGGCCAGGTGCAGGGCGTGCGGCACGAAGTCCACGACGTTGCCGAGCTGTCCGGCCTGCTGCTCGGTGATCTCCGAGACCCGGTCGGCGAGCAGCGCGCGGCTCTCCTCCGGGGTCATCGGGGGGATGGCCAGGGGGGTGAGGTG
>NZ_VJZD01000382.1 GCF_009377175.1 Streptomyces adustus | reverse complement strand
GCCCACCCCGGCGGGATCATGAGTGCATGCCCCGTGTCGACATCCCCGGTTCCAAGTCCATCACCGCCCGTGCCCTCTTCCTGGCGGCGGCGGCCGACGGGGTCACGACCCTGCTGCGGCCGCTGCGCTCGGACGACACCGAGGGCTTCGCCGAGGGTCTGACCCGGCTCGGCTACCGCCTCGGCCGCACCCCCGGGGCCTGGCAGGTCGACGGCCGCCCGCAGGGTCCCGCCGCCGCGCAGGCCGAGGTCCACTGCCGCGACGGCGCCACCACGGCCCGCTTCCTGCCCACCCTGGCGGCCGCCGGCCGCGGCACCTACCGCTTCGACGCCTCGGCCCAGATGCGCCGCCGTCCGCTGCTGCCGCTCACCCGGGCGCTGCGCGACCTCGGCGTGGACCTGCGGCACGAGGAGGTGGAGGGGCACCACCCGCTGACGGTCACGGCGGCGGGCGTCGAGGGCGGCGAGGTGGTCCTGGACGCGGGCCAGTCGTCCCAGTACCTGACGGCCCTGCTGCTGCTCGGCCCGCTGACCCGCAAGGGCCTGCGCATCCGGGTCACCGACCTGGTCTCCGCCCCCTATGTCGAGATCACCCTCGCGATGATGCGGGCGTTCGGGGTCGAGGTGGCACGGGAGGGGGACGTGTTCGTGGTCCCCCCGGGCGGCTACCGCGCCACGACGTACGCGATCGAGCCCGACGCGTCGACCGCGAGCTACTTCTTCGCCGCGGCGGCCGTCACCGGCGGCGAGGTGACCGTCCCGGGCCTGGGCACGGGCGCGCTCCAGGGCGACCTGGGCTTCGTGGAGGTGCTGCGGCGGATGGGCGCCGAGGTGGCCACGGGTCCGGACGGCACCCGGGTGCGCGGCACCGGCGAACTGCGCGGTGTCACGGTGAACATGCGGGACATCTCCGACACCATGCCCACGCTCGCGGCGATCGCGCCGTTCGCCTCGGGACCGGTGCGCATCGAGGACGTGGCGAACACCCGGATCAAGGAGTGCGACCGGCTGGAGGCGTGCGCGCACAACCTGCGCCGGCTCGGTGTCGACGTGGCCACGGGACCGGACTGGATCGAGATCCGGCCGGGGGCGGACGGGCCGAAGGGCGCGCGGATCACGTCGTACGGCGACCACCGCATCGTGATGTCCTTCGCGGTCACCGGACTGCGGGTGCCCGGGATCTCGTTCGACGACCCGGGGTGCGTCCGCAAGACTTTCCCCGGTTTCCACGAGGCGTTCGCGGATTTGAGAAGGGACATCGTGCGGTGATCGGCAAGCTGGAGGGACCGGTTCTGGAGGGCGCGCTCATACGCCTGGAGCCGCTGGGGCACGGGCACGCCGCCGATCTCGCGCTGGCGGCGGAGGAGAACCGGGAGACGTACTCCTTCACCTGGGTGCCGAGGGCCGATCAGGTGGAGGCCTACATCGACACGCAGCTGGCCCGCGCGGCGACGGGCCGACTCGCGCCCTACGCGCAGGTCTCCCTCGTCTCCGGGCGGGTGGTCGGGACGACCTCGTACTGGGAGCCGCGGTACTGGCGGGACGACGACCGCCTCGACGCCGTCGAGGTCGGTTTCACCTGGCTCGCCGCCTCGGCACAGGGCACGGGCGTGAACGCCGAGGCCAAGCTGCTGCTGTTCCGGCACGCCTTCGAGGAGTGGGGCGTGTCCCGGGTGGACCTGAAGACCGACGCCCGCAACAGCCGCTCCCGCGCGGCCATCGAGGGCGTGGGCGCCCGCTTCGAGGGCGTGCTGCGCAACTGGTCCCGCTCCTGGGCGCCGGGCGAGGACGGCCGGCTGCGCGACTCCGCGATCTTCTCCGTCACGGACCGGGAGTGGCCGCAGTGCCGCGAGCGGCTGGAACGACGGGTGGCGGGGTTCCTGTCCCGGCAGGCGTGACCGCCCGACCGCACCGGCCGGGATCCGGACCGATCACGGCTCCGGACCGTCCGGGGTCCGTCGGCTCCGGACCGTCCAGGACATGTCCCCGGACCGCTCCCGGACCGCTCCCGGACCGCTCCCGGACCGTCCATGGACCGGACGGTGACTGGACCGTGGAGCCATGATCGGGAAACCATCGCGGGCATGACCTCGACGTCTTCCTCTTCCTTCCTCATCCTCCACGGCTGGCAGAACCACCGCCCCGAGGGGCACTGGCAGCACTGGCTCGCCGACCGGCTCGGGGAACGCGGCCACCACGTCGTCTACCCGCAGCTGCCCGATCCCGACGAGCCCGAGCTGGAGGTGTGGCTCGCCGAGCTCGCCCGGCACCTGCGCGCCCTGCCGGCCGAGGGGGAGCGGGTCGTGCTCGCCCACAGCGCCTCCGCCGTGCTGTGGCTGCATGCCGTCGCGCGCGGGGTGCCGGGGCTCGGCGACGTCGACCGGGTGCTGCTGGTGGCCCCGCCCTCCGGCTCGGTGCTCGCCCGGTACCCGGAGATCGCGGCCTTCACCCCGCCGCCGCCGGCCGGCCTGACCCTGCCGGGCCCCACCCGTCTCGTCGCCGGCGACGACGACCCGTACTGCCCCGAAGGCGCCCGGACCGTCTTCGCCGACCCCCTCGGCATCCCGGCCGAGATCCTCCCGGGCGCCGCCCACCTCGATCTCGACGCCGGCTACGGCTCGTGGCCCGCCGTGCTGGAGTGGTGCCTGGACGGCGACAGCAGGTTCAGTCCCCGTCCGTAGCCCCCGCCCGCGGCCACCGCCGCCAGGCACAGCAGACCCCCGCTGACCAGCGCCGTCGCCCCGGAGGTCCAGCCCGCGACCAGACCGCCGCGCAGATTGCCCAGGTTGGGTCCCGCCTGGCCGACGATCTGTTCGGCGGCCGTGACCCGGCCGAGCAGGGCGTCGGGGGTGCGGGTCTGCACGATGGTGCTGCGGGACACCACGGCCAGGGTGTCCGCGGCCCCGGCCAGGGTCAGCAGGCCCAGGCCCGTCCAGGGACCGGTGGTCAGGCCGAACAGGACCAGGGCGGCGCCCCAGCCGGCCGACGCGCACAGCATCACCGGACCCGGGCGGCCCAGCCGGGTGACCGCGCCGGAGAACGCGGAGGCGAGCAGACCGCCCACGGCGAGAGCCGACAGGAACAGGCCGAGGGTGCCCGGGTCGCCGCCGAAACGTTCCGCGTTGACCAGCGGGAAGAGGCTCACCGGGAACGACAGGACGGTGGCGGCCAGATCCGTGAGCAGCGCTCCGCGCACCGCCCGGTGGCCGGTCAGGAACCGCAGCCCGTCCAGCACCCCGCGCAGGCCCGGCCGGGAGCGTTCGCCCTCGGGCGGCAGCGCGGGCAGCCCGAACGCGCCGTAGAAGGAGAGACCGAAGCTCAGGGAGTCCAGGAGGTAGCAGGTGCCGATGCCCAGTCGGCCGAGCAGCACGCCCGCGACCGCCGGGCCGAGCAGCATCATCGCCTGGCCGGTGATCTGGTTGAGCGCGAGCCCGGCCGCCACCTGTTCCTTCGGCAGCAGCCGCGGTACGAACACGCCCGCCGCCGGCGCCCCGAGCGCGCCGAACGACGACTGGGCGGCGACCAGCGCGAGCAGCACGGCCACAGGTACGTGCCCGTCGAAGCCCTGCACGGCGAGCAGCAGGGAGCAGACCGCCTGGCCGACGGTGGCGAGCAGGTACACGCGGCGGCGGTCGGCCCGGTCCACCCAGGCCCCGGCGAACAGCCCGAACGCAGCCATCGGCAGTGCCTGCGCCAGACCGACCGCACCGCTCCAGGCCGTGCTGCGGGTCGTGTCCCAGACCTGGAACATGACGGTCACCGTGGTCATGAAGCTGCCGAGCAGGGACACCGTCCGCCCGATCAGCAGCCGCCGGAACGCGGGGGAGGAGCGCAGCGGACGCACGTCGAGAAGGGCGTGCGCCAGACTCATGAGAGGGCGGCGGGGCCGGGCGGATTCACGGCGGGGAGGCTAACCCGTACCCCCCGCTCCCCGCGAACCAATAACCGCAGGCGAGTCCGTGCCCTACGCCGACTCGTTCAGCAGTCGCCTCAGATGGTCCCGGCCCGCGTCCAGCAGCCCGGCCAGCGGCGCGGCCGTCTCGTACCACCGCTTCTCGTACTCCCAGCACAGCCAGCCGTCCCACTCGTGCCGGGAGAGCACCTCCACGCACTCGGCCAGCGGCAGCACCCCGGCGCCCAGCGCCAGCGGGGTCGTGTCGTCGGTGGACGCGATGTCCTTGACCTGGACGTAGCCGAGGTACGGGGAGAGGGCCGCGTAGCTGTCCAGCGGCTGCTCGCCGCCCAGCCAGGTGTGCATCACGTCCCACAGCGCCCCCACCTGCCGGTGGCCCACCAGGCCCAGGATCCGGATCGCGTCGGCGCCGGTGCGGTGCGAGTCGTGGGTCTCCAGCAGGATCCGTACGCCGACGTCGCCCGCGTACTCGGCGGCCGTGCCCAGTCGGCGCGCGGCCGTGGCGTCGGCCTCCCCGGGCGAGCCCTCGACGCCGCCGGGGAAGACCCGGAGGAACGGCGCGCCCAGGTCCCGGGCCAGGGTGAGGAGGTCGCGGATCTCGCCGATCACGGCGTCGTCGTCACCGGGCGCGGCCACGCGCGCGTACCCCGCCAGACCGAGGATCTCGACCCCGGCCGCCTTGAACGCGGCGGCCGTCTCGGCCCGTTCGTCGGGGGTGAGGCCCGGATGCACGGGCTCCTCCGGGTGGGTGCGCAGCTCCACTCCGTGATAGCCGTGCTCGGAGGCGAGCCGCAGGACGTCGGCGAGCGGCAGGCCGGGGACACCGAGGGTGGAGAAGGCCAGCTTCATGTCCACCGACCGTACCCGTCATCGCCGCCGGCCGCGTCCGCTCCGCCCCGACTCGGCCGTTTCCACCCTCACTCGGCCGCTTCGCGCAGGTCCAGCCGCCAGTCCTGGCCCACGAGGTCCTTGCCGAACGAGCGGTGGGGCGTCTCGGCGGCGAGGACGAAGCCGTGCCGCAGGTAGATGCGCCGGGCGGCGGCGAGGACGTCGTTGGTCCACAGGACGAGGTCCCGGTAACCGACCCCGCGCGCGAACGCGACGACCGCCCTGACCAGGCGGTCGCCCAGTCCCAGCCCGCGTGCGTCCGGCTCGACGAGCAGCAGCCGCAGCCGGGCGGTGCCGGGCGCCTCGTCCCGTACGCACATCACGCAGCCCACCGGCCGCCCGTCGAGCTCGGCGATCCACACCCGTTCCAGGTGCGGATCGTGGTCCTCGGCGAAGTCGGCCACGATCCTCGCCACGAGCCCCTCGTAGTCGGTGTTCCAGCCGTACTCGGCGGCGTACAGGGCGGCGTTGCGCTGCACGATCCAGCCGAGGTCGCCGGGGCCCGGTTCGCGCAGCACGACGTCCTCGGCGCGGGGCGCACCGGGGTCGCCCAGGATCGTACGGATCGTGCGCATGGCCTCCGCCAGGCGCGGACGGTCGGCGGGCGGCACGTCCGCCAGCAGGGCGCCGACCGTCTCCCGGGCCCGCTCCTCCAGCAGTTCGGCGGCCTCCCGGCCGCGCGCGGTGAGGGTGACCCGGCGTCGGCGCAGATCGTCCTGCGCGGCCGCGCGCTCGACGAGTCCGTCCTGCTCGAACCTGTTCAGGATCCGGCTCAGATAGCCGGAGTCCAGGGCGAGCCCGGTGCGCAGGTCGGCCGCGTCCGCGGTGGGGGAGTGGGCGAGTTCGTACAGGACGCGGGACTCGGTGAGGGTGTACGGGGCATAGAGGTGGCGGCCGTAGTCGAGGGCGCCGATGACGTTCGTGTAGAAGCGGTTGAACGAACGGATGTCCTGGACGGTCATGATCGATCCCGGTGATCCGATGGCTGACTCAGTCAGAGAAACGACGTCCCCGAGCGTAGAACGTCCCCCGCCCCACGAC
>NZ_VJZD01000381.1 GCF_009377175.1 Streptomyces adustus | reverse complement strand
GCCGGGTGGCGGGGGCCGGGATGCCCGGGGCCGGCATCCGGTACGGGGAATTCCGCGCGCGGGCTCGTAGAGTGGAGGCGGGATCAGCGTCTTGGGGGTGCGGACGTGGCGAACGGCGGACCTGTCGAGCACGGCTACCCACATCTGGAGACGGTGCGGGCCGCGGTCACCGCGCTGTACAAGCGGCTGTCGTACGACACGATCCAGACGTTCGCGACGAGTGTGGCGCCGGTCGACGTGGCGTTCTGCGACACCGACGACCTTCATCTGGGTACCCAGCGCGTGGCGCGTGAGCTGGTGCGGCACTACCGGCTGCCGGATGCCCGGATGATCGTCGGCTTCCGGGAGATGGAGCACGCGGCGCACATCGAGCTCGCCGCGGGTCCGGAGTACTTCGTGGAGCTGAACGACCGGTTCCGTACCCATCGCAGGGACATCGGCGCGGCGCTGGCCCACGAGATCATGCACGTGTATCTGCACCGGCTGGATCTGTCCTTCCCCGGCACACGGGACAACGAGATCCTCACGGACACGGCGACGACGTATCTGGGCGCGGGCTGGCTGCTGCTCGACGCGTTCCGGGAGGACGCGGTGACCTCGCAGAAGCTGGGTTATCTCACGCCGGAGGAGTTCGGGTACGTGCTGGCCAAGCGCGCGCTGCTGTTCGGCGAGGACCCGTCGACGTGGTTCACCAGCGCGCAGGCGTACGAGGCGTACGCGCGGGGCCTGGCGCAGGCGCGTCGGGACGAGCAGCAGCCGCCGCTGACGGCGGCGGGCTGGGCGGGCCGGCGGCGTTACGCCCGGGACCGTCGGCACGCCCAGGACCGGGGGCAGGCCGACGGGTCCGGCACCGCGTACGCGTTCACGCCGGACGGCCGGGGTCCGCTTCGGGTGTCGTTCCCGTGCCCGACCTGCCATCAGCGGATCAGGGTGCCGGTGCGGGGGCGGGTGCGGGCGCGGTGCGCGCTGTGCCGGACGGTGCTGGAGTGCGACACGTAGGGCTCACGGCGTACCCGGCGCATCCGGGCCGGACGGTGGGTGCCGCGGCAGGTCAGGGGCATGGCGTGCCCGGACCGGGTTGCGGCCGCCGCGGCAGGTGAGGGTCACGGCGTACCCGGCCCGGACGGTGGGTTCACCGGGTTCCGTACACCGCGCCCGGTGGCTGGGCCTCCTTCATCAGATGTCGTACGGCGTCCCCCGCCTCCTCCGGCCGCCTGCGCTGCTCCCCGGCCGCGGTGGGGCCGGGCCGCCACCCCTCCATGAGGGTGATCCGGCCTCCTTCGGTCTCGAAGACCCGTCCGGTGACACCGGCGCTGGCGGCCGAGCCCAGCCAGACGACCAGCGGTGAGACGTTTTCGGGGGCCATCGCGTCGAAGCCCGTTTCCGGTGCCGCCATGGTCTGCGCGAACGTCTCCTGGGTCATTCGCGTGCGGGCCGCGGGCGCGATCGCGTTGACCTGGACGCCGTAGCGGCCCAGTTCGGCCGCCGCGACCAGCGTCAGGGCGAGGATGCCGGCCTTCGCCGCGCTGTAGTTGCCCTGTCCCACCGATCCCAGCAACCCGGCCCCGCTGCTGGTGTTGACGACCCTGGCCTCGGGGGTGCGCCCGGCCCGGGTCTCCTGGCGCCAGTGCGCGGCCGCGTGCCGCAGCGGCAGGAAGTGTCCCTTGAGGTGGACGCGGACGACCGCGTCCCAGTCGCTCTCGTCGAGGTTGACCAGCATCCGGTCCCGCAGGAACCCCGCGTTGTTGACGAGGGTGTCGAGCCTGCCGTACGTCTCCAGCGCGACCCGGATCAGCGATGCCGCGCCCTCGGTCGTGGCGATGTCGCCGGCGTGCGCGACGGCGTGTCCGCCGACCGCCCGGATCTCGTCGACGACGCCGTCCGCGGGGCTGTCGGAACCCGGTGTGCCGTCCAGGCCGACCCCCAGGTCGTTGACGACGACCCGGGCTCCCTCGGCGGCGAACGCGAGTGCGTGCGCCCGCCCGAGGCCCCGTCCGGCACCGGTGACGACGACGACCCGTCCCGTGCAGATTCCGCTCATCCCGTTCCCTTTCCTCGGCCGTCCCGGTCGGCTGTGGCGGCGTCCAGGAAGGCGGGCCGCTCCCCGCCCCCGTGCACGAGCAGGCTCGCCCCGCTGATGTACGCGGCGGCGTCGGAGGCGAGGAAGACGGCGGCCGCGCCGATGTCGTCGGGAACGGCCAGCCGTCCGAGCGGGACGGTGCGCGCGACCGCCTCGACGCCTTCCTCCCCGCCGTAGTGGAGATGGGACAGCTCGGTGCGGACCATGCCGACGACGAGGGTGTTGACGCGGACGTGCGGCGCCCACTCCACCGCCATGGACCGGGCGAGGTGCTCCAGCCCCGCCTTGGCCGCCCCGTAGGCCGCCGTGCCCGGCGAGGGGCGGCTGCCGCTGACGCTGCCGACCATCACGACGGCGCCCCGGGCCCGTCTGAGGTGCTCGTACGCGGCGAGCGACGCGGTCAGCGGGGCGAGCAGGTTCAGCTCGACGACCCGCGCGTGGCGCTCGGCGTCCGCGTCGGCCAGCAGCCGGTACGGCGCGCCGCCCGCGTTGTTGACGAGGACGTCGAGCCGGGGCAGCGCGTCGAAGAAGGCCCGTACGGCGGGCGGGTCGCGCAGGTCCAGCGGCACGAACTCCACCCCTGCCGCGGGCTCTTCGGGCGGCGGTCTGCGGGCGCAGGCCACCACCCGTGCCCCGGCCGCCGCGAACGCCCGGGCGATGCCCGCTCCCACGCCCCGTGTGCCGCCGGTCACCACGACCGTGCGGCCGCTCGGCGGCGAAGA
This sequence comes from Streptomyces adustus, assembly GCF_009377175.1. Classification (GTDB taxonomy): domain Bacteria; phylum Actinomycetota; class Actinomycetes; order Streptomycetales; family Streptomycetaceae; genus Streptomyces; species Streptomyces adustus. Next base: position 3,062 of record NZ_VJZD01000381.1, on the reverse strand, counting down.
GCGCGAGGAGTGGGCGGGGTGCGAGGGGTGCGGTGCGTGCGCGGGGTGCGCAGGGTGCGAGTTGTCCACAGGGCCTCCCGCCGAGATCCGTCGGCTGCTAGCTTCGAAGTCTCACACCTAACAAATGTTTGGTGGAATAGCGGCTGGGTGGAAAGGTAGCTGATGCGCCGATGGGTGTCTCCACCTCGTCCCCGGAAAAGGGGATTTCCGTGGTCACGGTCGACTTCCCCCCGGTGAACGCCGTACCGGTGGCCGGCTGGTTCGCCCTGGCCGACGCGGTGCGCGCGGCCGGTCACGACCCGGAGGTGCGGTGCGTGGTGCTGGGCGCGCGGGGGCGCGGCTTCAACGCGGGCGTGGACATCAAGGAGATACAGGCCCAGGGGCGCCCCGCGCTCGTCGGCGCCAACCGCGGCTGCTTCGAGGCCTTCGCCGCGGTGTACGAGTGCGAGGTCCCGGTGGTGGCGGCGGTGCAGGGCTTCTGCCTGGGCGGCGGCATAGGCCTTGCGGGGAACGCGGACGTGATCGTGGCCGGTGACGACGCCGTCTTCGGACTGCCCGAGCTCGACCGGGGAGCCCTCGGCGCGGCCACGCACCTGTCCCGGCTGGTCCCCCCGCATCTGATGCGCGCGCTGTACTACACCTCGCGCACGGCGACCGCGGCCGAGCTGCACGCCCACGGCTCGGTGTGGCGGGTGGTGCCGAGCGAGGAACTGGGCGCCGCCGCCCTGGAGCTGGCCCGGGAGATCGCCGCCAAGGACGGTGAACTGCTGCGGCTGGCCAAGGCCGCAATCAACGGCATCGATCCGGTCGACGTGCGCCGCAGCTACCGCTTCGAGCAGGGCTTCACGTTCGAGGCGGACGTCAGCGGGGTGGCCGACCGGATCCGGGACACCTTCGGGAAGGAGGGGACGTCGGGTGGGTGACAAGACGATGACCGCCGACGAGGCGGTCTCCGCGCTGGCGAGCGGCATGACCGTCGGCATCGGCGGCTGGGGCTCCCGGCGCAAGCCGATGGCCCTGGTGAGAGCGGTGCTCCGGGCCGGCATCGGCGATCTCACGGTGGTCTCGTACGGCGGTCCGGACGTCGGCATGCTGGCCGCCGCCGGGCGGATCCGGAAGCTGGTCGCCGCGTTCACCACCCTGGACTCGATCCCGCTCGAACCGCACTACCGCGCGGCCCGTGAGCGGGGGGCCTTCGAGCTGATGGAGGTCGACGAGGCGATGTTCATGTGGGGGCTGCGCGCGGCCGCGAACCGGCTGCCGTTCCTGCCGGTCAGGGCGGGTATCGGCTCGGACGTGATGCGGGTCAACCCGGAGCTGCGGACCGTCGACTCCCCCTACGAGGACGGGGAGACGTTCGTGGCGATGCCCGCCCTGCGGCTGGACGCGGCGCTGGTCCACGTCAACCGTGCGGACCGGCGGGGCAACGGCATCTACCTGGGTCCGGACCCGTACTTCGACGACCTGTTCTGCGCGGCGGCGGACCGGGCGTATGTCTCGTGCGAGCGGATCGTGGACACCGCGGAGCTGACGAAGGGGGCCGACGCCGGTCCGCAGTCGCTGCTGATCAAGCGGCACACGGTGACGGGCGTGGTCGAGGCCCCGAACGGCGCGCACTTCACGTCCTGCGCGCCCGACTACGGCCGGGACGAGGCCTTTCAGCGGCTGTACGCGGGCGCGCCCTGGCCGGAGTTCGCGAACCGGTTCCTGGGCGGGGACGAGCACGCCTACCGGTCCGCCGTGCGGGCCTGGCAGCGGGAACAGGAGCGTGGGCAGGGCGAGGAGGGGACGTCGTGAGCGCTCCGGGCGGCGCCGCGGCCGCGCCCACCCGTGCCGAGTACTGCGTGATCGCCTGCGCCGAGGCCTGGCGGGACGCGGGCGAGGTGCTGGCGAGCCCGATGGGCGGGGTGATCCCGTCCGTGGGCGCCCGGCTCGCCCGGCTCACCTTCGCGCCGGATCTGCTGCTGACCGACGGCGAGGCGCTGCTCGTGGACGCCGACGGCACGATCGAGGGCTGGCTGCCCTACCGTCAGCACCTGGAGCTGGTCGGCGGCGGCCGACGGCACGTGATGATGGGCGCGAGCCAGATCGACCGGTTCGGCAACCAGAACATCGCGTGCATCGGCGACTGGGCCGTACCCCGGCGGCAGCTGCTCGGGGTCCGGGGCGCTCCGGTCAACACGTTGAACAACCCGACGAGTTACTGGATCCCGAAGCACTCCCGGCGGGTCTTCGTGGAGCGGGTCGACATGGTGTGCGGGGTGGGGTACGACCGTGCGGCCCGGCACCCCGGCACGGCACGCTTCCACCGGATCCCGCGGGTCGTCTCCGATCTCGGCGTCCTCGACTTCGCCACGCCCGATCACGCCATGCGGCTGGCGTCGCTGCATCCGGGGGTGAGCGTCGAGCAGGTGCGGGAGGCGACCGGTTTCGCCCTCGTGGTCCCGCCGGAGGTGCCCCGGACGCGTGAGCCCACGGCCGGGGAACTGCGGCTGATCCGGGAGGTGATCGACCCGGCAGGCGCCCGCGACCGGGAGGTCCCGGACCGGGCGGGGGTCTGATGGAGACGGCGTTCACCCGGCTGGTCGGGGTCCGGCACCCGGTCATGCAGACGGGGATGGGGTGGGTGGCGGGCCCGCGGCTGGTGTCGGCGGCGGCGAACGCGGGCGCGCTGGGGGTGCTGGCCTCGGCGACGATGACCCTCGACCAGCTGCGGGCGGCGATACGCGAGGTCGCCGCGCGTACGGAGGCGCCGTTCGGGGTGAACCTGCGCGCGGACGCGGCCGACGCGGGCGACCGGGTGCGGATGATCGTCGAGGAGGGGGTGCGGGTCGCCTCGTTCGCCCTGGCCCCGTCCCGTGAGCTGATCGCCGAGCTGAAGGAGGCGGGCGTGGTGGTCATCCCGTCGGTGGGCGCGCGCCGGCATGCCGAGAAGGTGGCGGCGTGGGGCGCGGACGCGGTGGTGGTGCAGGGCGGTGAGGGCGGCGGCCACACCGGCGAGGTGGCGACGACGGTGCTGCTGCCGCAGGTCGTCGACGCGGTGGACCTGCCGGTGGTGGCGG
>NZ_VJZD01000380.1 GCF_009377175.1 Streptomyces adustus | reverse complement strand
CACCCTCCCCCCGGGCCCCGGGCCGGGCCCCGCCGAGGCGGGCAGCATCGTCGAGGCGGCCCTGTACCGCGACGGCGTCCGGGTCTCCTCCCCCGGCTCGCTGGCGGAGACCTTCCGGGAGCTGCGCGAGCAGCCGTCCGGCATGGCGTGGATCGGCCTCGCCCGCCCGACCGAGGGCGAACTGCTCTCGCTGGCCTCGGAGTTCGACCTCCATCCGCTCTCCGTCGAGGACGCCCTGGAGGCCCATCAGCGGCCGAAGCTGGAGCGCTACGGCGACACCCTGTTCGTCGTCCTGCGCGCCGCCCGCTACCTCGACGCACCCGAGGAGGTCGACTTCGGCGAACTGCACGTCTTCGTCGGCCCCGACTTCGTCATCACGGTCCGCCATGGCGCCGCCCCGGACCTCTCCGCGGTCCGCCGCCGGATGGAGGACAGCCCCGACCTGCTGAAACTCGGCCCCGAGGCGGTGCTGTACGCCATCCTCGACGCGGTGGTCGACGGCTACGCCCCGGTCGTCGCCGGGGTCCAGAACGACATCGACGAGATCGAGACGGAGGTCTTCCGCGGCGACCCCGAGGTCTCCCGCCGGATCTACGAACTCTCCCGCGAGATGGTCGAGTTCCAGCGCGCCACCCGCCCGCTCGTCGGCATGCTGCACGGTCTGATGGCCGGCTTCGCCAAGTACGGCACGGACGAGGAACTCCAGCGCTATCTCCGTGACGTGGCCGACCACGTCACGCACACCAGCGAACGCGTCGACAGCTTCCGCCAGGCCCTCCAGGACATCCTCACGGTGAACGCGACCCTGGTCACCCAGCAACAGAACGCGGAGATGCGGGCGTTGGCGGAGGCGGGCTTCGAGCAGAACGAGGAGATCAAGAAGATCTCCTCGTGGGCGGCCATCCTGTTCGCCCCGACCCTGGTGGGCACGATCTACGGCATGAACTTCAGCCACATGCCCGAGCTGCACTGGGTGTTCGGATACCCCTTCGCGATCGTCCTGATGGCGGTCGTGTGCACCAGCCTGTACTTCGTCTTCAAGCGGAAGCACTGGCTCTGAGCCAAGGCCGACGAGGGCCTCCATGCCCGGCGCGGCAGATCAGCCGGTCCTGCCGCCCGTCGCCGTGGTTCAGGTGGCTGACCGTTCAGGTGGCTGACCGTGACAGCGGATGGCCGCAGGCCGCGGACTGCCCCCCCTGGAGTACTTGGCCCGGCAGCCGGTCGCGGTCGACCGGTGGGCATCGTGCGCCGGTCAGGAGGGGTTCTCGGCCGGGACGTCGGGCTCGGTGTCGTGCCCGGCCTTCCGCTCGGCCTTCTCCCGCACGTCACGCGGTGTGGGTGCGGTGACGTTGTGCTGCTCGGCGGACCGTTCCCGGGTCTCCTCGTCGACCCGATGTGTCTCGCGCCTGTCGGGGGTCTTCATGGGATTCTCCTCTCGGGACCGCTGATCTCCGTGAGGTGCCGGGCATGAGGTGCTAGGCCTTGTCGGCCTTCGCCCGCACGCCGTCGGCGATGCGCTTGCCGATGGTCTCGTCGATGTTCGACCAGTAGGTGAAGGCGCGTTCGAGGACGGGCTCGCTCACCCCGTCGAGCAGGTGCCCGACGACGTTGTCGACCAGGCGGTCGCGGGCCGCGTCGTCCATCACCTCGCGCACCAGGGTGCCGGGCTGCCCCCAGTCGTCGTCCTGCGGGTGGGAGACGTAGGCGGCACGGGTGATCTCGCCGTCCGCCGCCCAGCTGGGCGGGCTCCCGTAACGGGCCGTGTCGGCGGCCGGGCCGCCCTTGGAGTTCGGGGCGTAGACGGGGTCGGTCGTCTTCCGGTAGGCCATCGCGCCGTCCTTGGAGTAGGTGTGGACGTCGACGACGGGTGCGTTGACGGGAAGCTGCTGGTAGTTGCCGCCGATCCGGTGGCGGTGGGCGTCCGCGTACGAGAACAGCCGGGCCAGCAGCATCCGGTCCGGGCTCGGCCCGATGCCGGGGACGAGGTTGTTCGGCTGGAAGGCCGCCTGCTCGATCTCGGCGTGGTGGTCGGTCGGGTTGCGGTCGAGCGTCATCCGGCCGACCGGGATGAGCGGGTAGTCGCCGTGCGGCCACACCTTGGTGAGGTCGAAGGGGTTGAACCGGTAGCCCGCGGCGTCCTCGTACGGCATGACCTGCATGTGCAGGGTCCAGCTGGGGAAGTCCCCGTCACGGATGTGTTCGAAGAGGTCACGCGTGTGGTAATCCGTGTCGACGGCTGCCATCCGGTCGGCCTCGTGCTGGGTGAAGAACTCGATGCCCTGGTCCGTCTTGAAGTGGTACTTCACCCAGAACCGCTCGCCGTCGGCGTTGATCCACATGTATGTGTGCGACGAGTAGCCGTTCATGTGCCGCCAAGTGCGCGGGACGCCCCGGTCCCCCATCAGCCAGGTGACCTGGTGGGCGGACTCCGGTGAGAGCGTCCAGAAGTCCCACTGCATGTCGTGGTCGCGCAGATTGTTGTCCGCGCGGCGCTTCTGGGACCGGATGAAGTGCTGGAACTTCATCGGGTCCTTGACGAAGAAGACCGGCGTGTTGTTGCCGACCATGTCGTAATTGCCCTCGCTGGTGTAGAACTTCACCGCGAAGCCGCGCGGGTCGCGCCAGGTGTCCGGGCTGCCCCGTTCCCCCGCCACGGTCGAGAACCGGATCACCAGGTCGGTGCGCGTGCCCGGCTGGAACACGGCCGCCTTGGTGTAGCGGCTCACGTCGTGCGTCACCTCGAAATGGCCGAACGCGCCGCTTCCCTTCGCGTGCGGCTGGCGCTCGGGTATGCGCTCCCGGTTGAACTGCGCCATCTGCTCGATCAGATAGGCGTCCTGCAACAGGATCGGGCCGCCGGGGCCGACGGTCAGTGAGTGTTCGTCGCTCTCCGCCGGTGCGCCCGAGTCGGTCGTGGTGTGGATCTCGGTCATGACGCTCCTCCTTCCACCGGGTTCGTGGGCCCCATAAGGCGCGTGACCCCGGGAGGCAGCGTCAAACGTCCTGCGCGCCCCTTCTCACCGAAACCCCGGTCAGCGGGGCGCTTCGCCCTGGGCGATCTCGATCTCGTGGTGGAAGTCCAGGACGCCGGCCGAGGCCGCGGTGCCGGACAGCAGCGCGCAGGCGGCCAGGAGGAGGACGATGCGGTGCGGCACCCGGGAGGGGCGGCCGGGCGGGGTGAGCAGGGCGGCGACCCGCTGCGGGACGGGGCCGGTCGTCGCCGCGGCCGCGAAGTCCGGGCGGGGCGAGGAGGCGGCGTGGCCCGCCAGGGCGGCGCGCGCGATGGCGTGGGCGGTCAGGCGCCGGTCGCCGACCGCGCGCGCGGCGGCCTCGTCGGCGGCGCGCTCGGCGGCCAGCCGGATCGCCTCGCGGGCCGGGCGCAGCGCGGGATGGCAGTGCGCGGCGAGTTCGGCGGCGGCGAGGAAGTAGTGGTGTCCGCCGGCGTTGTGCGCGCGCTCGTGGGCGAAGAGGGCGTCGCGCTCCCTGGGGCCCAGGCTGCGCAGCATCGCGGTGGTGACGACGATGCGGTGCGGGCGGCCGGGCAGGGCGTAGGCGTCCGGGTGCGGAGAGTCGACCACGCAGAGGTCGCCCGCGGCGGGGCGCCGGTCGGCCTGTCGGCGGGCGACGCGGAACGCCCTGGACTGGCGCAGCGCGGAGCGTACGAGCGTGACGGCGCCGAGGGTCAGCGCGCCGGTGGCCAGCGCGGCGGCGGGGACGACGACGAGGCCGGAGGGGGCGTTCAGCGGGTGGACCAGTTCGCCGAGCGCGGCGAGGGCGGGCACCCGGAGCAGTCCGGTCAGGAGCAGGGCGCCCAGCGAGGCCACGCAGGCGCCTGCGAGCACCAGGGCACAGACGGTGAGGGTCCACAGCGCGACCACGGGGCGCGCGCCCTCCAGTGCGCGCCGGACCAGCGGCGGCGCCGCGAAGGGCAGCAGCAGGGGGACGACCAGCAGGATGACGTTCACGCCTCGTCCGCCTCCAGGAGCTGGCGCAGCACGCGTTCGTCGTCCGGGCCGAGCTGGGCGACGAAGCGGGCCAGGACCGTCTCGCGGTCGCTGTCGCGGTCGAGCTCGGTGTGCATCCTGCGGGCGGTCAGGCCCTGGGCGTCCTGGGCCGGGTGGTACGCGAAGCCGCGGCCCTGCCGCTCCCGCTGCACGACGCCCTTCTCGTGCAGTCTGGTGAGGATCGTCGTCACGGTCGTACGGGCCAGGCCGGAGTCGAGGTCGAGTTGTACCTGCGCCGCCGTGAGCGGCAGGTCCGCGGCCCACAGCACGGCCATGACGGCGGCCTCCAGCTCACCCGCCGGCCGACGTTCGTCCTTGGCTTCGGTCATGGGAACGATCCTCCCCCCACATTCGTCTACAGTGTCGTAGACCGTCTACATGATTGTAGTCAATCGAGCAGTTGTTCACGCGGTTGTACAAGCAGTCGTTTCCCGCTGTCACCCACTGGAAGGCCTCGCGTCGATGACCACCTCACTGCACCTATCGTCGCAGCTCGCTGTCAACGTGCTCGACGCACGGTCGCTGCTGGCCGCCTTCGGGGTGCTCGGCGTAGGCGTGGTGCTGTTCGCCGAGACGGGGCTGCTGATCGGCTTCTTCCTGCCCGGCGACTCCCTGCTGTTCACCGCGGGCCTGCTGTGCACCGGCAGCGCCGACCGCGGGGTGAAGCTGTCGCTGGGGCCGCTGCTGGTGGTCGCGGCGGTGGGTGCGCTGGCCGGTTCCCAGGTCGGCTATCTGCTCGGCCGGAAGGCGGGCGGGACCCTGCTGGCCCGCACCCGTTCGGCGCGGCTGCGCGAGGGCGCCGACCGCGCGGAGGAACTGCTGGAGCGGTACGGGTACGCGAAGGCGATCCTGCTGGCCAGATTCGTGCCGGTGGTGCGGACCGTGCTCAACCCGATGGCCGGCGCGCTGAACGTGCCGGGGCGGGTCTTCACCGTGTGGCAGGTGATCGGCGGGCTGATCTGGACGCTGGGCCTGACCCTCGCGGGATACGCGCTCGGATCCTCGGTCCCGAACGTCGACCACTACCTGCTCCCGCTGGTGGCGCTGATCGTCGCGGTGTCGCTGCTCCCGCTCGCCGCGGAGCTGTACCGCAGCCGGCGGGCCGCGCGGACGAACGGTACGAAGGACGGGCGGACGAACGGTACGCGGGACGCGCGCGCCGACGGTTCGGCGGACGGTTCGGCGGACGGTTCGGCGGGCGGACGGACCGGCGCGAAGGCGACGGAGCGCTGATGGGCCCGGCCCCGCTCCTCCGGGTCCGTATGCCGGAGGCCGTGTCGTGAGGCGCGCGGACGTCACCGAGCTGTCGGGCAGCGTGGGGCTCGGCGCCTGGACCGCGTTCGGCCTGCTGACCCTGGCCGTCGTCGGCGCCGGCGGCGCCCCGCTGTTCCTGGACGACGCGCTGCACGCCTGGTCGCTGGCCCACCGCCCGGAGGTGGCCGTGGCCGCCGCCCGCGCGCTGACCGCCACCGGGACCGGCGTGATCGCGTACCTGCTCGCCGCGCTGGCCGGGGTGCTCGTCGGACGCACCCCGCGGCAGCGGCTGACCGGCGTCGCGCTCGCCGTCGGCTGTCTCGCCTCGGGCCAGCTGCTGCGCTACACCGTGATGGTCCTGGTGCACCGGCCGCGACCGCCGCGGCAGGACTGGGCGACGCACGCCTCGGGCTGGGCCTTCCCCTCCGGCCACGCCACCACGGCGACACTGACGGCCGGACTGCTGATACTCGCGCTGACCGTGAACGCCCCACGCGGCGGCACCGCGCTGCGCCTCGCCGTCGGCTGCTGGGGTGTACTGGTCGGCCTGACCCGTGTCTACCTCGGCGTCCACTGGTTCACCGACGTCGTCGGCGGCTGGCTGTTCGGGCTGGGCTGGCTCGGACTGTGCGTGTGCGCGATGTCGCGGTGGCTGCCCGCCGGCTTCCTCACC
>NZ_VJZD01000037.1 GCF_009377175.1 Streptomyces adustus | reverse complement strand
CCACCCGACGGCGTCCGCCGCGGGCAGCGACCACGGTCAGGGACTGGTCCAGTTCGTCCTCGCCGCGCACGAGGGCCAGCGCAACACCCGCCTGTTCTGGGCGGCCTGCCGCGCCTACGAGAACGGCCTCGGCCCCGCGCTCGTCGCGCCCCTGGTCGACGCGGCGGTGACCACCGGCCTGACCGAACACGAGGCCCGCGCGACGATCACCTCGGCGGCCCGCATGACGACCCACCGCCCTTCGCCGTAAGCCCGGTCCCCACCCCCGGACCGACGGCAGCAGCCGGTGCAGTTGTTGTTGTTCTTGCGGGCGTCGACGTCGAGGTCGTAGCCGAGGCTGCCGGCACGGATGCCCTCGCGGTCGCCGTCACGGTGGAAGATCACGGGGTTCGTCTCGTTGCCGTTGACGATCGTGCAGGACAGGTCCCACGACAAGGCCTGGGTCCCCGACCGGTAGGACGCGGACGGGGTGCCTCCCGGTGGGAGACACCCCGTGCGGCGCGCGGCTGTCCGCGCCCCTCAGCCGATGGCGTACGCCCGGTACACCGTCTCCACCGAGCGGTCCCCGGCGGAGTCGGTCACCTCGGAGCGCAGCGCGACGGCACCGGAGGCCGGGTTGTGGACGGACGCCTGCCAGCCGGTGCCGGAGCGCTTGACCGTCGCCGCCTTCCAGGTCCTGCCGCCGTCGGCGGAGGACCAGACCCGGACGGACTTGGCGGTCACCTTGGTGAACTTCACGTCGGGGCCCTGGGAGCCGCGCAGGGCGCTCACGTCGACCGTCGTGGTCGTGTTCGGCGCGGCCTGGTTGCGGCTGTTCAGCCCGGCGGGCAGGAAACGGGTCAGGAACACGGGCGCGACCGTGGACTTGGCCGGGTCGGCCTTGAAGTACCAGTCGAGGGTGGTGCGCGAGGACAGCATCCCGGCGGGGAAGGTGATGCCGGGACGGTAGCGGTGCGCGTCGACGGTCAGCCGGTACCAGCCGGCCGAGCGGATCCGGGCGGAGAACGCGTAGTCGGAGGAGCCCCAGTTGGTCAGGGTCTGCTTCTTGACGGTGGTGCTCCCCTTGGACAGGACCACCGTCTCCTTCGTCGGGTCGGACCCGCCGGTGCCGAAGTCGGGGTCCGCGATCAGGGCGTCCGGGACGAAGTCGACGGACTTCTGCCAGACCGTCGGCAGGTAGTGCGCCGGACCCCACACGGCCCGGCCGAAGGACTGGGTGACGCTCTGCCCCGCCGCCAGCGTCCTGACCTTCGCGAAAGCGCTACTGACGTCGTCGCCGTTGCTCGCGAAGATGTCGTCGCGCGGCTGCCAGGTCCCGGGAGTCACATGCGCGACGGCGACGTACGGCGCGTTGTCGTTGCGGACCTCGGCCATCAGGTCGGTGGTGCAGTCGTCGACCTTCGGGTGGGGCTGGAGCGCGGTGTCGTGCTGCGTGGCCATCTGCGTACCGCTGCGTACCGAGAAACGCATCGTCGCCAGGCTCGACCGCTTGAACGACCCGCCGGGCGCGGTCGGGATGCCCGTGGTGTTCTTCGTGACGACGTAGCTGTCGTTGCCGGACCAGTTCGCCAGGTACCCGAACTTGAGCAGCTTGGAGGAGTTCGGGATGACGTAGAGGTGCCCCGCCTCGTTCCAGCCGCTCACGCCGTAGGCGGAGGGCATGTCGGTGACGGCGGCGCACACCTGCGCGTCGAGCCGCGCCGGGCCGGTCACGTCGGCGGGCGTGTCGAGCGACACCTTGACGGCCTTGCCCTTGCGCGCGTCGAGGGTCACCGACGCGCTCCCCGACACCTGCACGACCTGCGCGCCGAGCGTGTCGGTGCCCAGACTGTCCGTGGCGCTCTCGTAGATGTCGGTCATCGCGATGTAGCGCCCCGTCGGCAGGCTGATCCGCTTGCCGGACTTGACGGTGTACCTCGTGCCGGACGGCACGGCGACGACGGTGACGGTCGTCGAGACCTTGCTGCCGTGCCGCCCCAGCGTGGTGACGGCCAGTGAACCCGACGCCGCCTGCGCGGAAGCCGCCGAGACGACCAGGGGCGCCAGTGCAGCCACCCCGACGAAAGCGAGCGCCCTGCGTCGCACCCTCATCAACTTCCCCCTCCAGCGCCGAAGTCGGCACATCCTAGCCATGTCACGGACATGGCAGATCAAGGGGGGTCACAGGGGGGACAGGGCATGCAGAAGGGGTGCCTCTCGGTGAGAGGCACCCCTTCTGACCTGCAACGCTTATGACCTGCGCGGAGGTGGTGGGATTTGAACCCACGGTGACATCGCTGCCACGACGGTTTTCAAGACCGTTCCCTTCGGCCGCTCGGGCACACCTCCCCGCGTCGCCGGTCACCGGCGGCGCGGGGACAAGAGTAACGGGTTGGCACGCGCGCGCGAGTCGACCCGACGCGGTCAGCTGTCGCCGCTCCGGGATCCCAGGGTGACCTCGGCGGTGTGGGTCTTGCCGTCGCGCTCGTAGGTGATCGTCACCTGGTCGCCCGGCTTGTGGGTCCAGATCTCGCCGATCAGGGTGGGACCGCTGTCGATCACGTGGTCGTCGAGCTTGGTGATGACGTCGCCCGACTTCAGGCCCGCCTTGTCGGCGGGGCCGCCGGACTCGACGGAGGAGGCACCGCCGGCGCCCTGGTCGGTGATCTTCGCGCCGTTGGCCGAGTCCTGGAGGGAGACGGAGGCGCCGATCTTCGCGTAGACCGGCTTGCCGGTCTTGATCAGCTGCTGGGCGACGTACTTGGCCTGGTTGATCGGGATGGCGAAGCCGAGGCCGATCGAGCCGGACTGGCTGGTGCCGCCCAGACCGCCGCTGCCGGTGGACTGGATCGCGGAGTTGATGCCGATGACGTTGCCCTGGGCGTCGAGCAGCGGACCGCCGGAGTTGCCCGGGTTGATCGAGGCGTCCGTCTGGAGCGCGCTCATGTAGGACGCCTGGCTGCCGGAGCCGTCGCTGGAGGCCACCGGGCGGTCCTTGGCGCTGATGATGCCCGTCGTCACCGTGTTGGACAGGCCGAAGGGGGCGCCGATGGCGATGGTGGAGTCGCCGACGGCCACGTCGTCGGAGTTGCCGAGGGTCAGCGGCTTCAGGTCCGAGGGGGCGTTCTTGAGCTTGATGACCGCCACGTCGTAACCCTGGGCGTGACCGACCACCTCGGCGTTGTACTTCTTGCCGTCGGGGAACGTGGCCGTGAGCTTGCCGCCGTCGACCGCGTCGGCGACGACGTGGTTGTTGGTGACGATGTGGCCCTGGGTGTCGAACACGAAGCCGGTGCCGGTGCCGCCCTCGCCGTTGGTGGACTCGGCCTCGATGGTGACGGTGCTCGGCAGCGCCTTGGAGGCCACCGCGGCGATGGTGCCCGGGTCGCGCTTGACGGCGCCGCCGCTGGTGGAGGCGGAGACGGTCGTGGAGCCGCTGTTGTCGTCGTTCTTCGCCAGCGTGTAGCCGAGCCCACCGCCGAGACCGCCGGCGACCAGCGCCGCCACCAGGACCGCCGCGACGAGACCGCCGCGACCGCCGCCGGACTTGGGCGCGGGCGGCTGGTACGAGGCACCCCAGCCGGAACCCGCACCGCCGCCGTCGGCGTACGCGGGCGTGACCGGCGGCGGGGGCGGCCAGCCGCCCTCGGGCGCGGATCCGGTGTGCTGGGCCCCGTCGTACGGGCCGGCCGAGGCGTACGCGGGCGCGGGCGCGGCGTGCTCCGGCATTCCGGGCGCGGCCGGCGCCACCGGCGGGACCGGCGTCGTGGGCATGCTGTCGGGCGTGGTGGCCTGCGGGGAAGCCACGGGAGATTCCACCGGCACAGGAGGTGCTGACGGGGCCTGGGGAACCTCGGTGCCCTCGTTCTCGGTGCTCACAGCTCTTCTCCTCGATCCACGGCTGTTTGTTCTCGGTCGCACTCGGTCACGCTCGCTCACGCTTGTCGTCGACCCGGCGCGCTGCAGCTGTGCATGTGCATTTGTATGCGGACAGCTTTTCCCACGGGCCGTCAGAGCACCATAAGCGGTGGCTGTGGGAACGGGGCCATTCTTTATATCCGACATTCTGCCCTGCGTGGGACAGTCTTTCGGATGCCTCCCGCCCGACGCCCACCCCGCGCCGGTGACACCATGACGCGGTGACCCAAGCACGACAGCACCACATCCAAGTCGTCGCGCATCGCGGAGCCTCCGAGGATGCTCCCGAGCACACCCTGGCCGCGTACAAGAAGGCGATCGAGGACGGTGCGGACGCACTCGAATGCGATGTCCGGCTGACCGCCGACGGCCATCTCGTCTGTGTGCACGACCGCCGCGTCAACCGTACGTCCAACGGCCGCGGGGCGGTGTCCGCCCTGGAACTGGCCGAGCTCGCGGCGCTGGACTTCGGTTCCTGGAAGAAGCGGGACCTGTGGCACCTGCGCGACGAGGAGCCCGACTGGGAGGTCCGCCCCGAGGACCCCGAGGACACCTCCGTCCTCACCCTGGAGCGGCTGCTCGGGCTCGTCGCCGACTCGGGACGGCGGGTGGAGCTGGCCATCGAGACCAAGCACCCCACCCGCTGGGCCGGGCAGGTCGAGGACCGGCTGCTGCTGCTCCTGGGACGGTTCGGCCTGGACGCCCCGCCCACGCCCGAGGAGTCGGCCGTGCGCGTCATGAGCTTCTCGGCACGCTCGCTGCACCGCGTACGGGCCGCCTCGCCGACCCTTCCCACGGTGTCCCTCATGCAGTTCGTCTCGCCGCGGCTGCGCGACGGACGGCTGCCGGCGGGTGTGCGGATCGCCGGTCCCTCGATCCGGATCGTGCGCAGCAACCCGGCATACATCGAGCGCCTGAAGGGCGCCGGCCACCAGGTCCACGTGTGGACCGTGAACGAGCCCGCGGACGTCGATCTCTGCGTCGGCCTGGGCGTCGACGCCATCATCACCAACCGGCCGCGCGCGGTTCTCCAACAATTGGGGCGCTGACTCGGCTGTCCCATGAAACAACCCTTGACCCAGCCGTTTCGGTGAAGCATCCTCCGATCTCGGCCATACCGACGAAATCCAGCCACTCCTCGTTGGAAGTGCTCCGGCGCGTTCGCTCCGTGTTCGATCGCCTCGAGTGCGTCACGACACGTGGATCAGCCGGTTTCCGGTACAGGCCAATGGGGCATCCACACCGTGGCGTGGGGCGAAGGAGGTCTCGGGGGTGGCGTTGGTGGTGGCACAGGAGGTGCCCACGTCGTCGAGCATGGCCGTACCCCATGGCCCTGCGGGCGTAGGGGCTGCAAGACACCGGATGCGCGATCAGTTGCGCAGCGGCGGCGTAGCGGAATCGGTCATCGACGATGCCGTACTGATCCTTTCCGAACTTTTGAGCAATGCGTGCAAGCACGGCAGGCCACTGGGGGACGCACCCGCCGGGGACGGCGACGTCCGGGCCGCGTGGCGCGTCGACCAGGGCGGCCGGCTGATCGTCGAGGTGACGGACGGCGGCGGACCGACCCGCCCGGCCCCGGCCACCCCCTCGGTCACGGCGCACGGCGGCCGCGGGCTGAACATCATCACGGCGCTGGCCGACGACTGGGGCGTCCGGGACGACGCCCGGGGCGAGGTCACGGTGTGGGTCGTCGTCCACGACGACGTCCATGATCCCGACGCCGGGTACGGCCGGGCCGGCTTCGCCGCCCGGGTCGCGGCACCCGTCGTGCCGGCGATGCGCGACCTCTCCTTCGCGGACGCGTTCGACGACCTGGGCTGAGCCCCTGACGGCAGCCCCGTCGGACACCGGTGCCCGCCGTACGGGTCGGCCGTGGCGGGACACCGCCGCATGCGTTGTCCACAGGTCCCGTGGGTTCCCGTACGAGCGGCTAGGCTCCCGCCCGTACAGACGAGCCGTAACCGGGAGACACCCACGATGGCCAAGAAGCGACCCCAGACGACGGCCAGGCGGCCGCAGCCCAGTGATGCGGAGATCCCGGTCGTCGGCGCCCGCGAACCCTGCCCCTGCGGCAGCGGCCGCCGCTACAAGGCGTGCCACGGCCGGGCCGCCGCCCAGGCCGCGGCCGAGCTGGTGCACCGTCCCTTCGAGGGGCTCGCGGGCGAGTGCGACTGGGTCGCGCTGCGCGAACTGGTGCCCGCGGCCACGGTCGAGCTGCCCCTGAAGGACGGCCTGCCCGAGGGCGTCCCCTCGGTCACCCTGGCCACGGTCCTGCCGATGGCCTGGCCCGCGCTGCGCCGCGACGACGGTTCGGTGCTGCTCGGTCTCCAGAACGACACGGCGTCGGGCGACATCAGCCGCGACCTCGCCGACACGCTGCTGCGCGCGCTGGAGGCCCGACCCGGCACCCCGGTCCAGGGCCGCCGCGCCCCGGCGGACGGTCCCCGGCTCCAGGACCTCCTCGACCCCGAAGGCGCCTTCGAGCCAGTTGTGCACGAGGGCTTCGAGTTCTGGGTCCCGGACGCGGAGCACGCCACCCCCGAGGTGACCGCCTCCCTGGAGCGGGCCAACGACGCGGCCATCCCGACCGTGAAGCTGACCGGCGTGGACTCCGCCTACTGGTGCGAGACCCCGGACAAGAACCATCTGCGGTGGGTCATGCCGCACGCCGAGGAGCGCCTTCTGGACGCTCTGGCACGACTGCACGCGGCGGGCCGCTCCAGCCTCGGCGAGGGCACCCGCCTGGTGGGCTCCTTCCGCGCGCACGGCCTGACCGTGCCGGTCTGGGACCTGCCGAGCGGTGTCGGCGCGGACGAGATCGAGAAGCCGGCGGCCGAGTTCGCCGAGCGGCTCGCCGCGGCGCTGGCCTCGGACGCCCCGCTCACCCCCGACGAGCGTCGTGCACGCGGCGGACTCACCAACCGACAGGTGACACTCAGCTGACGTGCCGGTGCCGTCTCCCCTCGGGCTGACCGGTCGGTCAGCCCGAGGAATCGTCCGGCTGCCGTGACTCCAGCCACAACTCCCGCCGCACACAGGCCAGTCGGTGTCCGAATAGCCCTGTCATGGCCTACTGGGCGGTGTCCGAATAGCCAAGGGAAACAAGAGATCGAATTTGCGTAGGGCCGATCTCTTGTTACCGTTCGAGTAGCCCGGTTGCTGGTGCATCCCCCGTCGCCAGCAACCGGGTCTTTCCATGCCCGGCGCCGACCGGTACGCCCCGCCCCGGCGGGCCGCGCACGCCGGCGCGCCGTCCCGGCCGGTCAACCGGCCCGACGGAAGCCCGAGTTCCCGCCCGCGTCCGGCCCGGAGCCGCTTCCCCCGGCGCTCCCGGCGGTGTTCCCGACGGAACCCTCCACGCTGCTCCCGGCGCGCAGCAGCAGCGGACCGCGCCCGGACGATCCCGCGAACTCCACCACCGCCGTGTAGGCGTCCGACACGTCCCGGGTGGGCTCGCGGGGCGTCTCGCAGATCCCCGGCTCGACATCGGCGCCCACCGCGCAGTCGACCTGCACCGTGCGCCCGCCGGGCCCCATGAGGCTCAGCGCGGCGTCCAGATCGTCGCCGGTCGCGTTGCGGTAGTAGGTGCGCGCCCAGGTGTCCTCGCCCTGGGTCATGACACAGGTCTGCGCCTCGATGCCGTCCGGCGAGGTGAGTTCGGGGCCACAGCGGGCGGCGGTGGCCAGGCCCAGGCCGAGCAGCAGCGGAGAACGGCCGGGATCCGGGGACGGCGCCTTCTCGTCCTCCGACGAGCCCGCGGAGCCGGAGTCGGCCGGCCCACCCGGGCCGCCCGAGTCCGTGGAGCCGGTCGAGTTCATCGAGCCCGGCACCCCGAAAGCACCCGGGACACCCGGGAAACCGGCCGCACCGGAGGAACCCGAACCGCCGGAGCGCGAAGCACCGGGAGCCGAACCACCTGAAGCCGAAGCGTCGGAAGCCGCGGCGCCGGCCGCCTCACCGTCCGTCGACGAACGTACGACCGACCGTCCCGTGCCCGTGAGCTCCGTCTGCCCCGCGGACGCCATGGCCAGTGGCAGCACCACCGCACCTGCCACGACGCCCGCGAGGGCGAGAAGACGAACGTTCATGAACCGGAAGATAACGACCCGCGGCAGGCGCCCGGCACCGCGCACGCCCGACACCCCTACAACTCGGGCGCGCTCACACCCGTACGAGTGAGGGCCTCGACGACCGCGTCCACCACGGCCTCGACGTCGGGCACCCACGGTGCGGCGGAGCCGGGCAGCGGCGCGCGCTCCCAGCGGATGGCGCCCGGCCCGGTCTCGGACGGCGGCAGGGCGAGATAGCCGCCCTCGCCGTGGAAGCGGAGGGAGCCGGGGACGAAGTCCTGGGCGTACAGCAGTTCGCCCAGCTGTTCCATCGAGTAGGGCCGCACCAACAGCGCCCACCGGGTGGGCGAGGCCACCACCGGGCCGAGGCGCATCCCCTTGCGGTCGAGCGCGGCCAGCGCGTGCGAGGCCGCGAGGGCGGGCAGGCTCACCGCGCAGGGGGCCCGGCCGCCGGTGGCGAGGACGATCGGTGCCGTCGGCCGGTTGGTCCACCACCAGCGCACCATGCGCGCGTCGGTCGTGGCCGCGAGGAGGCCGGGGTCGAACGGATGCGCACCGGGCACCGTGCACTCCGGGTCCGGGCAGCCGCAGCGGGCGCGCCCCTGCGGATCCGCCGCCACTCCCGGGAGCACCGGCCACTGCCATTCCGTCGCGAAACTCAGGGCCGCGCTGATCAACTCAGGCCCCCCGCCATTGCGCTGGGACAGGAGCCTGCGTCGCCTTCCGAGGATCTCGCGCATGAGCGCTCGTTCCTTTCCGTTGCACGCCTGGCAACACCGAGGACCACATCACAACATGTGTCGATCACTTCACTGTGCGTACCTGTTGGCGCATCACACCCCTGCCCGAGGCAAGGGGAACCCCGCTGGGCCGAACGTTGGCTGCGTCCGCGGCCGTTCCGTCCACACTGCGTCTGACAAAAGCATGGGGCATGGCGGGGGGTGGCGAAGTCTGGCGTTTGCCGTTCCGCGTACTTCTCTCCGCCTCCGCCACGGGAGGATGGGGTTAGGTCGTCGGTGGCTATGACGCCCGGGTCGGTCACCAGGTTCCGGGTGGTCTCCAACCGCCCCTGGCCCTTACCGAGTACGTACCCATCACGACCGCTGTGACGCTCCGTCGAGCAAGGCCAGTCGACCGCAATCGCCCGTTACCCGAGTCAGTTTTAGGCCAACTTTGCTTTCCCGCAAGGGCTGGAGGAGGGACTCGTGAAAAGTTCCCGGAAACCTCTCGGACACCAGGAATCCCGGCAGGACAATGCTGGACATCTCCTCACGAGTGCGTGTACATGTGGAGACACTGCTGGCGGCGCAGAATGACATGGGGGTTTGCGATGCTTTTGAGCAATACGCACCGGTCGGAAAGCCGGACGACATGAACGCCCCTCACCCTCCGAAAGTGGCTGGAATCGATTCAACGGTTCCCGCACCCGCACACACTGTCGCGCCCGCGCCTGCCGCACCGGACAGCTCGCCCGTCCCTCCCGACATCGCCTGCCGCACACCGCCCGGCACCGTGCTCCAGGATCGGCTCGCCGGCTGGGTCTCGGACCTCACGACGCTGCACGAACTCACCGAACGGCTGATCCGCACGGGCACCCTGTCCGACGCGCTCCAGGAACTGCTGCGGGCCGGTGCCGCCCTGGTGGGCGCCCGGCGCGGACTCGTCGTCCTGGAACCCGACGACGGGCTCGGCCCCGACACCACCATCGGTCTGGGCCTCGGCCGCGCCGATCTCGGCCACATCGAGACCGTGCCGCGCGGCGCCCTGCCCCAGGGCCCACTTCTGGACACCGACGCCGGACTGCCCGGCGGCACGGGCGAGATCGTGCGCCCCGACCTGTTCGCCGAGGACGGGCTCGACCCCCGCCACCGCGAGGTGGCCGCCCGTCTCGGCTACGCCGCCAGTTACGCGCTCCCGCTGTCCACCGAGGCCGCGGGCCGCCTCGGCGCCGCCGTGTGGCTCTACGACGAGCCCGCCGAGCCGGGCGAGCGCGGACGTCACCTGGCCGGCCTGTACATCCGCTACGCCACCGAACACCTCGCGCGGCTCGTCGAGGTCGAGCGCACGCGCGCGTGCATGGCGACCATGTCCGAGGAACTGCTGCCCTCACGGCTGCCCCGGGTCTGCGGGGTCCGGCTCGCCGTCCGGCACCGCACCGGGCCGCGCGGCGGCGGCGACTGGTACGACACTCTGCCGCTGCCCGACGCCGCCCTGGGCCTGGCGGTCGGGTCCGTCAGCGGGTCCGGGCCGAGCGCCGTCGCCGCGATGGGCCGACTGCGTGCCTCCCTGCGGGCGTACGCCGTGATGGAGGGCGAGGATCCCGTCGCCGTCCTGTCCGACCTGGAGCTGCTGCTGCGGCTCACCGAGCCCGCCCGCTCCGCCACCGCCCTGTTCGCCTACTGCGAACCCGCCCTGCGCAAGATCACTCTGGCCGGTGCCGGACACTGCCCGCCGCTGCTGGTCGGCGACGGGCGCACGGAGTTCGTGGAGACCTCCGTGTCGGCGCCGCTCGGGATGCTCGCCTGCTGGGAGGCGCCCAGCGTGGAGTTCGAGACGGAACCGGGCGAGACGGTCCTGCTCTACACCGACGGGCTGCTGCACCGTACCGGCGACTGCGGGGACCGGGCCTTCGCCCGGCTGCACGCGGCGGCGGCGAGCGTCCCCAGGGCGCTGCGGACCGACCCGGACACGGTCGTGGAGCATGTGCTGCGCACCGTGCTGCCGGACGGACTGGACGCGGCGGACAGCACGGAGGACGTGGTGCTGCTGGCGGCCCGCTTCGACTGACGCCCCGCGGTCACCTCCGACGGTGACGCCCCGCGGTGACCCCCTTCGGTCCTCCCGGTGGCCCCCTCGGCCCTCCCCCCGGTGACCGTTCCCCGGCTCCCGGTGGGGCTCTTCCGGGCCCCGGACGCAGGTCGCCGGGCAAGGACTAAGGTCCTTCGGCCCTGGCCACCCGGGCATACCACCGTACGATGGACACGGTCCAGTGCCGTATCAAGGAGGATGACCGTGGCCGACGAGCTCACCCCGGAAACCCCGGAGACTGAGTCGGAAGAGCCGATCAAGCAGCGCAAGAACGGCCTCTACCCGGGCGTGTCCGACGAGCTGGCCGAGAGCATGAAGTCCGGCTGGGCCGACACGGAGCTGCGCGGCCTAGAGCCGATCGCGCAGGCCGCCGAGACCGCCGCCCGCCGCGCCGCGCTGTCCGCACGCTTCCCCGGTGAGCGCCTGGTCGTTCCCGCGGGCAATCTGAAAACCCGCTCGAACGACACCGAGTACGCCTTCCGGGCGTCGACCGAGTACGTGTACCTGACCGGCAACCAGACCGAGGACGGCGTCCTGGTCCTGGAGCCGACCGCGGACGGCCACCGGGAGACGATCTACCTCCTGCCGCGCTCGAACCGTGAGAACGGCGAGTTCTGGCTCTCCGGGCAGGGCGAGCTGTGGGTCGGCCGCCGGCACTCTCTCACCGAGTCCGAGGCGCTGTACGGCATCCCCGCCGCCGACGTGCGCGAGCTGGCCGACAAGCTGCGCGAGGCCACCGGCCCGGTGCGCGTGGTGCGCGGTCACGACGCCGGCATCGAGGCGGCGCTGACCGACAAGGTCACCGCAGAGCGCGACGAGGAGCTGCGCGTCTTCCTCTCCGAGGCCCGTCTGGTCAAGGACGCCTTCGAGATCGGCGAGCTCCAGAAGGCCGTCGACTCGACCGTGCGCGGCTTCGAGGACGTCGTGAAGGTCCTCGACAGGGCCGAGGCGACCAGCGAGCGCTACATCGAGGGCACCTTCTTCCTGCGCGCCCGCGTGGAGGGCAACGACATCGGCTACGGCACCATCGCCGCCGCCGGCCCGCACGCCTGCACCCTGCACTGGGTGCGCAACGACGGCCCGGTCCGCTCCGGCGACCTGCTCCTGCTGGACGCCGGTGTGGAGACGCACACGCTCTACACGGCCGACGTCACGCGCACGCTGCCGGTCAACGGCCGCTTCAGCGAGATCCAGAAGAAGATCTACGACGCCGTGTACGAGGCCCAGGAGGCCGGTATCGAGGCGGTCCGGCCGGGCGGCAAGTACCGCGACTTCCACGACGCCGCACAGCGCGTGCTGACCGAGAAGCTCGTCGAGTGGGGTCTCGTCGAGGGCCCGGTCGAGCGGGTGCTCGAACTCGGTCTCCAGCGCCGCTGGACGCTGCACGGCACCGGCCACATGCTCGGCTTGGACGTCCACGACTGCGCGGCCGCCCGGGTCGAGTCGTACGTGGACGGCACGCTGGAGCCCGGCATGGTCCTCACCGTCGAGCCCGGTCTGTACTTCCAGGCCGACGACCTGACGGTGCCCGAGGAGTACCGCGGCATCGGCGTGCGCATCGAGGACGACATCCTGGTCACCGAGGACGGCAACCGGAACCTGTCGGACGGCCTGCCGCGCCGCTCCGACGAGGTCGAGTCCTGGATGGCCTCGCTCAAGGGCTGACCCACGACGGCGAACGGCCGGGCACCGCAGCGGTGCCCGGCCGTTCGTGTGCCCGGAGCACGGGTCCCACCGGCCCGGGCGGTCTCGTGGACGACCGCCGGTCCGCGGTCTCAGCCGCGCGGGCCGACCGGCAGCGCGTCCAGGAACAGCGCGCCCGCCAGCAGTCCCGCACTGCCCCGGGGGCTCCACGCGCGGGCGTGCAGCTCGGCGTCGAGGGCGGCCAGGGCGTCCCGGCCCGGCCGCGTCGCGGTACCGCCCGCCGCCAGGACCTCACGGGCGCCGGCCTGGACGTGGCGCAGGCCCAGCGGGCCCGCGGTGTGCAGCAGTTCGGTGTCCTGGAGGGTGGACATCACCGTCAGCAGGGCGTCGAGCCGGGCCTGTCCCTCGTCGGCACCGGCCGTGCGCGCGGCTTCGAGCGCGTCCAACGCCCGCCGTACGTGCGGGAATCCGGCCTTCGCCTCACCGCGGGCGCCGGCCGCGCCGTACTTCGCCGACACCGACGACCCCCGTGAGGGCCGCCGCGGGGCGCCCCGGTCCCTGTGCGCGGCGATCCGTTTGGCGCCCGTCGCCACCTCGCGGGCTCCCGCGCCGGGATCGAGCGCGGCCGCCGCGACCAGCAGGCCGAGCGCCCACAGGGCGCCCCGGTGACCGCCGCCTGCCAGGCCCACCGAGTGCTCGGTGCACCGCCCTATCGAGCCCAGTTCGGCGCGCAGCTGCGGTGTGGGCTCACCGGTGCGGCGGGCGGCTGCGGCCATCGCCGCGAGCCCGGGCGTCAGCGCCTTGGCCGACCAGCGCAGCAGGCGGTGGTCACGGCGGGTGGCGCGGGCGGCGAGATCGCGCGGATCGGGCAGCCCGGGCTTGGGAACCAGTGCCAGCTGCCCGGTCAGCGCGTCCACCGCAGCCCGCGCCAGCGCCTCGTCCTCGCGGCATCGGGTGAGGGATCGGGTGCCGTGGTTTCCCGTCATGGACGTGAACGTAGGGGACGCGGACCTTCAGGGACATGGGGCGTAGCCAGGAACTGGCTGTGAATCCTGGGAAGGCATCCCGGGAGACCCGAACCGCCCGCCCCGGTCGCCCGAACCGCTACACCGCCATCAGCGGCGCGCCCTTCTTCCACTTGAGGATCTTGTCGAACCTCACCACCGCCCCGCTGCGCCCCGGCCGGTTGCCGAAGTGGACGTGGTCGGCGAGCTCATGGATGAGATGCAGCCCGCGGCCGTGTTCGGCGTCGACATCGGCGCACGGCACGTCGGAGTGCGCGGCGCGGGCGCCGTGGCCGTCGGGGGCGTCGGGGGCGTGGTGACCGTCGAAGTCGTCGCGGTCTCTGTGACCGTCATGGCCGTCATGGCCGTCATGGCCGTCATGGCCGTCATGGCCGCCGTAGTCGGCGTAGTCGCCATGGTCGCCGTAGCCGCCCGCGAAGCCCGGCCCCGAGTCGGCGACCTCGATACGGCACTTCTCGCCGTCGAGATAGGCGGTGACCCGGTACGCCTCCGGACAGCCGCCGTGCGGGGTGCTCCCGCCGTGCTCCACGGCGTTGGCACAGGCCTCGCTGAGGGCGACCGAGAGGTCGTAGGAGATGTCGGGATCGACGCCCGCCGTCTCCATCGTGCCGAGCAGCAGGCGCCTCGCGAGCGGAACGCTCGCAGCTTCGCACCGCAGATGGAGTGACCACCAGATGCTCATGCTCCAGCCTCCTGGCTGTGCCTCGACATACCGTTACGTATTGCCCCGAGTGCCGTTGCGTAAGCGCGCTTTTCATGTGATGCCGCCCATCCGGAGGATGCGCCGAAGGGATCAAACGGTGTATGTGCGACCCATTTGCATCAGCCGTGCCAGAAGGTGATCTTCCGCTTCCCGGGACCCCGGCTCTCGAGCCGCCCTGCCGTCGGGAACCGAGGGGGCCAGTGCGATGATGGGGCCGCCATGTCTGCCCCCCACCCACGCATCGCGCGCTCCGGAAGCGGTCTCCGGCTGCTGCGGGCCGCGGTGTTCGCCGCGGTCTGCGTCCTGCTGGCCGCCTGCGGCCACGCCCTCGCGTCCTGCGCGACGGTGCCGCTGTGGACGCTGGGTGCGGGGTTCCTGGGCGCGTTGGCGGTCGTGGCACCGCTCGCCGGCCGGGAGCGCTCGCTGGCCGGGATCACCGCACTGCTCGCCGCCGGCCAGACCGTGCTGCACATGCTGTTCGGCCTGGGACAGCACGGTGCCATGGGCTCCGCGTCCGCGTCGGCGTCCGGCGCCATGAGCATGAACTCCATGATGTCCATGGGGTCGGCGGGGTCCGCGACCGGATCGCTGTCCGACGCCGCGCTGATCCAGCGGGCCGCGCACATCCTGTGCGGAGGCACCGCCTCGGCGCTCAGCCCCGCCCAGGCCCAGCGGATCCTCGCCGACGCGCGGCTCTACCCGGGCACGGGGACCGGCGCGGCAACCGGCACCGCCGTCACGCACGACCCGGCGGACGCCCTGTCGACCACCGTCGGCTCCCTCGCCGCGCTGCTGCCCTCGCTGCCGATGCTGCTCGGCCACGCCCTCGCGGCACTCGCCGTCGGCTGGCTGCTGCGCCGGGGCGACTCCGCCGTGCTGCGGCTCGTCGAGCTGTCGGCGCAAGGAGTCACCGAGGGGGCGCTCGTACGTTCCCTGGGCAATGCGCTCGCGCTGGTGCGCGCCCTGCTCGCCGGACTGCCGGTCGCGCCGGAGGCGGGCCCGCGCCCGCCCCGCAGCGACGCGCCCGCCCGGCCCGAGCCACGCACCGCCGCCCTCCAGCACTCGGTGATCAGGCGCGGTCCGCCGGCCGCGACGGCACTCGCCCTCGCTGCCTGACACGACACGACCGACCCAGCCACTCCGCGGGAGTTCCGCGAGGCGAGAACGGCCGTCGTCGTGCGGCACGCGCGCGTGCGCCCGTGATGTCGTGATCTCCGGCCCGGAAATCACCCACCCGTACGCGCGCCCCTCGTCATCGCCATCGCCGGAATCCACCACCGGAATCCGCCGGACCCCATCGGGGCCCACCGGAACCCGTGGCGGATCCCGCGCCGGAACCACACGAAGTGGAGTGCTCCCTTTCATGCAGGCTTCTCGTATCGCCGCCGCCGTCGCCGTCGCCGGTTCGGCCGTTCTGGCCCTGTCCGCCCCGGCCTTCGCGCACGTCAGCGTGCAGCCGGAGGGCACGGCCGCCAAGGGCGGCTACGCCGTCGTCGACTTCAAGGTCCCCAACGAGCGCGACAACGCCTCGACCACCAAGCTCGAGGTCACCTTCCCCGCCGACCACCCGCTGGCCTCGGTGATGCCGCAGCCGATCGCCGGCTGGACGGTCCAGGTCACCAAGTCCAAGCTGGCCAAGCCGCTGGAGCTGCACGGCAAGAAGATCGCCGAGGCCGTCACCAAGGTCACCTGGACCGCCGACGGCAAGGGCATCGAGCCGGGCTACTTCCAGAAGTTCCCGCTGTCCGTCGGCACGCTCCCCGAGGACACCGACGAACTCGTCTTCAAGGCGGTCCAGACGTACTCCAACAACGACGTCGTGCGCTGGATCGAGGTGCAGGAGGACGGCGCGGAGGAGCCCGAGAACCCCGCTCCGGTGCTTCAGCTGTCCGCCGCCACCGAGGACGACCACTCCCACGGCTCGGCCACCGCCGAGGACGCCTCCGCCGAGCACGACGACTCCAAGGCGGCCGCGGGCAACAGCGCCGAGGCCGCGTCCGCCGCCGACAGTTCCGACACCACCGCCCGTGTGCTGGGCGTGGTCGGCATCGTCGTCGGCGTGGCCGGGGTCGCGTACGGCGTGGCCGCCGGCCGTCGGCGCGGCACCGACAGCAACGCCCGAGCCTGACCTTCACTGCTGTGCACCGGGGGTCGTACGGCCCCCGGTGCACGGCGCGGTTCACACATCTGGGACATTTCTCTATGCGCAAGAAGACGTTCGCGGCGGCCGCGCTGCTCGCCGCCGCCACGCTGACGCTCTCCGCCTGCGGCAGCGGTGACAAGGCCGAGGGCCCGGTCACCGTCGTCTCCGAGGAGACCTCGCAGCAGGCGGCCACCGTGCTCGACCAGCCCTTCGAAAAGCCGGACCTGGTCCTCACCGACACCCGGGGCAAGTCGTACGACCTCCGCAAGGAGACCGCCGGCCGGCCCACGCTGATCTACTTCGGCTACACCAACTGCCCCGACATCTGTCCACTGACGATGAACAACCTCGCCGTCGCCAAGAAGCAGCTGTCCAAGGCCGACCAGGACGAACTGCGGATCGTGTTCGTCACCACCGACCCGGAGCGGGACACCCCGGCCGCGCTCGGCGCCTGGCTCAAGGGCATCGACCCGCAGGTCGTCGGCCTGACGGGCGACTTCGCCACCATCCAGGCCGGTGCCCGCAGCGTCGGCATCACCGTCGAGGCGCCGCACAAGGACAAGAACGGCAAGACCGTCTCCACCCACGGCACCCAGGTCATCGCCTTCTCGCCGAAGACCGATGCGGGCTACCTGGTCTACAGCGACCAGGCCACCGTCGACGACTACACCAAGGACCTGCCCAAGATCGTGAAGGGGCAGAACCCGTGAGGCGGCCGGGCACCGCCGCGGCGATGGCGGCCGGGATGGTCTTCGGGGCGCTGACCCTGGCGGGCTGCGGCGGACCGGACTCCGGTGCGTCGGGCTCCTCGGGCACCTCGGGCGCCTCGGGCTCTTCGGGGGCCGAGCTGTCCGTCAGCTCCGCCTACATGCCGCAGCCGGTCTCCGCCTCGATGGCGGCGGGCTTCCTCACCATCGCCAACACAGGTGGCGCGAAGGACGAACTGACCTCCGTCACCAGCGACATCGCGGGCAGCGTCACCGTCCACGAAACGGTCGGCACCTCGATGCAGGAGGTGACCTCCCTCGACGTGCCCGCCCACGGCCGGCTCGTCTTCGAAAGCGGCGGGAACCACCTGATGTTCGAGAAGCTGAAGCACAGGCCCACACAGGGCCAGAAGGTGGCCGTCGTGCTGCACTTTGCCGAATCCGGCCCCGTCACGGTCGAGATACCGGTGAAGTCGGCGACGTACAACCCCAAGACCGGGCACTGAAGGAGGGACCCCTTGACACCGACCATCGCCCCACGCGTACGCACCCTGGTGCTGCTGTTCCTGGCCGTCATCGGCGCGAGCCTCGTCGCCGCCGGTCCGGCCTCCGCGCACGCCGCGCTGACCGGCAGCAACCCCGCGCAGGGGGTGGTGGTCGACAAGGCGCCGACGCAGATCTCGCTCACCTTCTCCGAGCAGGTCGCCCTGTCCGACGACGCGCTGCGCGTACTCGACCCCAAGGGCAAGCGCGTCGACACCGGCAAGCCGGCCAACACCAGCGGCACCACGTATGCCGTGGGGCTGCACAGCGGACTGCCCGACGGCACCTACACCGTCACCTACCAGGTCGTGTCGGCGGACAGCCACCCCGTCGCCGGCGCCTACACCTTCTCCGTCGGCGCGCCCTCGCGGACCGCCGTCTCCGCGGACGGGCCGACCGTCGGCGGCGGGGTGGTCGGCTGGCTGTACGGCTTCGGGCGGTATCTGTCGTACGCCGGTTTCATCGTGCTGACCGGCGGGGCCGCCTTCGTCCTCGCCTGCTGGCAGCGCGGCGCGGGGGTGCGGGCCGTGCAGCGGCTCGTCGTCTCCGGCTGGATCACACTCACCGCGGCCACCCTCGCCCTGCTGCTCCTGCGCGGCTCCTACACCGGCTCCGGCAAGGTCGGCGACATCTTCGACCTGAATCTGCTCGGCACGGTCCTCCAGACCAAGACCGGCGCCGCGCTGGTCTCCCGACTGCTGCTGCTCGCCGCGGCCGCGCTGTTCATCGCCGTGCTGTTCGGGGCCTACGACAAGCGCGAGGACGACGAGAAGCGGGACCTGACCTTCGGGCTCGCGATCGGCGGAACCGTCGTGGCCGCCGGGCTCGCGGCGAGCTGGGCGATGGCCGAGCACGCCTCGACCGGACTCCAGCCGGGCATCGCCATGCCGGTCGACGTCGTCCACCTGCTGGCCGTCGCCACCTGGCTGGGCGGGCTGGCGACCCTGCTCGTCGCGCTGTACCGGGCTCCCGCGCACAAGCCCGTCGACAGTGGGGCCGTACGCCGCTTCTCGGCGGTCGCCTTCGGCAGCGTCCTCGCCCTCGTGGCGACCGGCGTCTACCAGTCGTGGCGTCAGCTGGGCTCCTGGTCGGCGTTCACCGACACCGCCTACGGCCGACTGCTCCTCGTCAAGATCGGCCTGGTGGCACTGCTCGTCGGCATCGCCTGGCTCTCCCGCCGGTGGACGGCACGGCTGTCCGACGGGGTCGCGGCCGGGATCGAGATCGAGGCCGAGAAGGCCAAGGAGCCCGCGGGGGCACGGAAGAGTTCAGGATCCACGGCCGCTGTCGCGTCCACCGGGACCACCGACGCGACTGCTGCCGCGGCCACCGGGACCGTCGAGACGACCACTGCCGCGACCGCCGGGACGGCCGCCGCCGAGTCCGTCGGGACCGTGGACGGCGCGGAGCCGTCGGTCGCGGGCGCTCCCGAGCGCGCCGCCCAGCTCGCCCGGCAGCGCGCCGCGGTCGAGGCCGCCCGGCAGAAGCGGCTGCGCGACGCCGACCCCGAGCGCCACGGGCTGCGCCGGTCGGTGCTCGCCGAGGCGGGCGTCGCCGTCGTCCTGCTGGCCGTCACCACCGTGCTGACCCAGACCGAACCCGGCCGTACCGAGCAGGACGCCAAGGCCGCCACCGGGTCCTCGTCGTCCGCCTCCTCGGACTCGTCCGCCTCGGGTGCGGTGACCCTCGACATGCCCTTCGACACCGGCGGCAAGGACGGCAAGGGCGTGGTGACCGTCGACCTCGACCCCGCGCGGGTCGGCGCCAACGAGATGCACGTCTACGTGGAACGGCCCAACGGCCGCGGCTTCGACGTCCCCGAGGTGAAGGTCGCCTTCACCCTCGCCGCCAAGAGCATCGGCCCGCTGCCCGTCGTCCCCGACCACATCACCACCGGACACTGGGCGGCGAGCGGGGTACAACTCCCCATGGCCGGCGACTGGAAGATCGCCGTGACCGTGCGGACCTCCGACGTCGACCAGGTGACCGTCTCCAAGAACGCGCAGATCGGCTGAACCGCACCATGGCTGACCACCCGTCCGTCCCGCAGACCCGTACCCCCGAGACCGTTCCCGGGGCCCTCCCCGGGGCGGACGGCTCCGCACCGGCTGCCGCCGCCGAGGGGCTCACCCGGCGCAGGCTGCTCGGCACCGCCGGCGCCACCGGACTCGTCCTCGGCGCGGCGGGCGCGGCCGCGGGCTACGCCGCCGCGCCCGCCCAGGCCACCCCGCTCACCGCACTCGGCACCGGCCGGGCGATGTTTCACGGGAAACATCAGCCCGGTATCACCGAGGGCCTCCAGGCCCGCGGCCATCTCGTCGCCTTCGACCTGACGGCCGGGGCGGGCCGCAAGGAGGCGGCCGCGCTGCTGCGCCGCTGGTCGGTCACCGCCGAACGGCTGATGTCCGGCGCGGCCGCCGCGCACGACGACACCGGCGTGGCCCGGGACGCCGGTCCGTCCTCGCTGACGCTGACCTTCGGGTTCGGCCACAGCTTCTTCACCCGGACCGGGCTGGAGAAGCAGCGCCCGGTCTCCCTCGACCCGCTGCCCGACTTCTCCTCCGACCACCTCGACAAGTCCCGCAGCGACGGTGACCTGTGGGTGCAGATCGGTGCCGACGACGCCCTGGTCGCCTTCCACGCGCTGCGCGCCGTCCAGAAGGACGCGGGCGGCGCGGCGCGGGTCCGCTGGCAGATGAACGGCTTCAACCGCTCGCCCGGCGCCACCGCCCACCCCATGACCGCCCGCAACCTCATGGGCCAGTTGGACGGCACCCGCAACCCCAAGCCCGCCGAGTCCGACTTCGACCGGCGGATCTTCGTGCCCGCGTCCGGCTCGAAGGACCCGGCGTGGATGTCCGGCGGCTCCTACGCCGTCGTACGCCGTATCCGCATGCTCCTCGACGACTGGGAGCGGCTCTCGGTCGCGGCCCAGGAGCAGGTGATCGGGCGGCGCAAGGACGACGGCGCGCCGCTGTCCGGGGGCGGCGAGACGACCGCGATGGACCTGGAGAAGCGGGACTCCGCGGGCGATCTGGTCGTGCCGCTCGACGCCCACGCGCGGATCACCCGCCCCGACACCAACGGTGGCGCGGCCATGCTCCGGCGCCCCTTCTCGTACCACGACGGCATCGACCCGGACGGCGCGCCGGACGCGGGGCTGCTCTTCGTCTGCTGGCAGGCCGACCCGCTGCGCGGTTTCGTACCGGTGCAGCGCAAGCTCGACCGGGGCGACGCGCTGTCGAAGTACATCCGCCACGAGGCCAGCGGGCTGTTCGCGGTCCCGGGCGGCGCGGCCGAGGGGGAGTACGTGGGGCAGCGGCTGCTGGAGGGATGAGCCCCGGCCACCGGTCGAGACGGGCACGCCTGTTGCCCGCACGGCCCACTAGGGTGAGGCCATGCCAGCCAGCTATGCGTATCTCGGCCCCGAAGGCACCTTCACCGAAGTCGCCCTGCGGACCCTCCCGGAAGCGGCGACGCGGGAGCTGATCCCGTACGTGTCCGTGCAGTCCGCGCTCGACGCGGTACGCACCGGCGAGGCCGAGGCCGCGTTCGTACCGATCGAGAACTCCGTCGAGGGCGGCATCACCACCACCCTGGACGAGCTGGTCGCGGGCGCGCCGCTGATGATCTACCGCGAGGTGCTGCTGTCCATCACCTTCGCGCTGCTGGTCAAGCCCGGCACCCGGCTGTCCGACATCAAGACGGTCACCGCCCACCCGGCCGCCCAGCCGCAGGTGCGCAACTGGCTGAGGGCCAACCTCCCGAACGCGGTCTGGGAGTCGGCCGCCTCGAACGCGGACGGCGCCCGCCTGGTCCAGGAGGGTCGCTACGACGCGGCTTTCGCGGGCGAGTTCGCGGCCGCCCGCTACGGCCTCGAACCGCTGGAGACCGGCATCCACGACGCCGAGAACGCCCAGACCCGGTTCGTACTGGTCGGCCGTCCCGCCCGGCCCGCGGCACCCACCGGCGCGGACAAGACGTCCGTCGTGCTCCGGCAGCGCGACGACCACCCCGGTGGACTGCGCGACCTGCTGGGCGAGTTCGCCACCCGCGGCATCAACCTCATGCTGCTCCAGTCCCGTCCGACCGGCGCCGGCATCGGCAACTACTGCTTCTGCGTCGATGCCGAGGGGCACATCTCCGACCGGCGGGTGGCGGAGGCGCTGATGGGGCTGAAGCGGATCTGCCTGGAGGTGCGGTTCCTCGGTTCCTACCCGCGCGCGGACATCGGCGTCGAGGAGGTACGCGCGCTGCCCCGGGGGACGTCGGACGGGGAGTTCGTGGAGGCGGCCGACTGGGTGGCGCGTTGCCAGGACGGCCGTTTCTAGTCAGGTCCGTTCGTTCTCCGCCGCATTTTGGTTATCCACAGGCGTTATCCACAGGTTCCCATCTCGACCTGGGGACAAGTCGACAGTGAAGCAGCATTCAGTCGACAAATCGGCCCACAGGGCCCAAGTGCGCCCTCACCCTGATGGACCACCCTTCGTCCACCCTTTTCCTTCGATCAACCCTTTGGGGCGAACTCTTTCCACTCGAAAGTGTGGGGAAAAGGGGTTTACGCCGAGAAACCGGAGCCCCGCCGAACGAGCCGAAGTGATCAATTCCAACATCCACAGATCATCCTCACAGCCTGTGGATAACTCTCCGGGGGTGTGGACACCTGTGGACAGTCGCGTTCCAAACTCCCGTCCTCCACAGGGCAATCCGGTCAACCGCCCGCCCGGGACCTGCCCGGCCCGGGCGGGCGGGTCACTCTTTATTGACACGCAAGATATTTCGCCCATGAGTCAACGTAAGCGGCGAATCGCATCCGCCGGAATCTGAGTCGTATCCGGCAACCGCGCACCGGTAGCCTTGAGCGCGTGATTGACCTTCGCCTGCTCCGTGAGGACCCTGACCGTGTGCGCGCCTCCCAGCGTGCCCGTGGAGAGGACGTCGCGCTCGTCGACGCTCTCCTGTCTGCCGACGAGAGGCGCAGGTCGTCCGGCGTCCGCTTCGACGAGCTCCGCTCCGAGCAGAAGGTGCTCGGCAAGCTGATCCCCAAGGCCTCCGGCGACGAGAAGGCCGAGCTGCTGGCCAAGGCCGGCAAGCTGGCCGCCGACGTCAAGGCGGCGGACGCCGAGCAGAACGAGGCGGACGAGAAGACCAAGAGCCTCCTGCTCCAGCTCGGCAACCTCGTGCACCCGGACGTCCCGGTCGGCGGCGAGGAGGACTTCGTCGTCCTGGAGACGCACGGCACGATCCGCGACTTCGGCGCCGAGGGCTTCGAGCCCAAGGACCACCTGGAGCTCGGCGAGGCGCTCGGCGCCATCGACGTCGAGCGCGGCGCCAAGGTGTCCGGCTCGCGCTTCTACTACCTGACCGGCGTCGGCGCGCTCCTGGAGCTCGCCCTCGTCAACGCGGCGATCGCGCAGGCCACCGAGGCCGGCTTCACCCCGATGCTCACCCCGGCGCTGGTCCGCCCGCGCGCCATGGAGGGCACCGGCTTCCTCGGCCAGGCCGCGGAGAACGTGTACCACCTGGAGAAGGACGACTACTACCTGGTCGGCACCTCCGAGGTCCCCCTCGCCGCCTACCACATGGACGAGATCCTCGACGCCGACAAGCTCCCGCTGCGCTACGCCGGCTTCTCGCCGTGCTTCCGCCGGGAGGCCGGCACGTACGGCAAGGACACCCGCGGCATCTTCCGCGTGCACCAGTTCGACAAGGTCGAGATGTTCTCGTACGTGGCCCCCGAGGACGCCGAGAACGAGCACCGGCGGCTCCTGGAGTGGGAGAAGCAGTGGCTGACCGGCCTCGAACTGCCGTTCCAGGTCATCGACGTCGCCTCCGGCGACCTCGGCGCCTCCGCGTCCCGCAAGTTCGACTGCGAGGCGTGGATCCCGACCCAGGGCAAGTACCGCGAGCTGACATCGGCGTCCAACTGCGACGGCTTCCAGGCCCGCCGGCTGTCCGTGCGGATGCGCGACGGCAAGAAGGTGCAGCCGCTCGCGACGCTCAACGGCACGCTGTGCGCCGTACCGCGCACGATCGTGGCGATCCTGGAGAACCACCAGCTGGCCGACGGCTCGGTGCGCGTGCCCGAGGTGCTGCGGCCCTACCTGGGCGGCCGTGAGGTCCTGGAGCCGGTCGCCAAGTGAGCACCACCCCGGACTTCCCGTACCGGCTGATCGCGACCGACCTCGACGGAACGCTTCTGCGTTCCGACGAGTCGGTGTCGCGGCGCACCCGTGACGCGCTCACCGCGGCCACCGCGGCGGGCGCCGCGCACATCGTGGTGACGGGACGGGCGGCCCCGTGGACCCGGCACATCCTCGACGACCTCGGCTACCGCGGCCTCGCGGTCTGCGCCCAGGGCGCGCAGGTGTACGACGCCGGCGCGCACCGGCTGCTGACGTCGGTGACCCTGGACCGTCAGCTTGCGGCGCTGGCCCTGGCCAAGATCGAGGCCGAGGTGGGCCCGCTGTTCCTGGCGGCGAGCCGCGACGGCCTGGACGGCGAGGTGCTGGTGGGCCCCGGTTACGCAGTCACGGGCAAGCTGCCGGCCACCCCGTTCACGGACGTCTCCGACCTCTGGAGCGCCCCGTTGAACAAGATCTACATACAGCACCCGACGCTCACGGACGACGAGCTCGCCGAGGCGTCGCGCCAGGCCGCGGGCGGTTTCGTGTCGGTGGCGATGGCGGGGCAGGGCATTGTCGAGCTGCTCCCGCTGGGGCTGTCCAAGGCGACCGGGCTGTCGCTGGCGGCCCGTCGGCTCGGGCTGAAGGCCGCCGAGACGATCGCCTTCGGCGACATGCCCAACGACATCCCGATGTTCGCCTGGTCCTCGCGGGGCGTGGCGATGGCCAACGCCCACGTGGAGCTGAAGGCGGTCGCCGACGAGGTGACGGCCTCCAGCGAGGAGGACGGCATCGCGGTGGTACTGGAGCGGTTGCTGGGCTGAGCTTTCGGGCTTCTCGGTTCTCTCGGGCTTCTCGGTCCTGCGGAGGATGCACGGATCGAACGTGCGCGGGGGGACACCCCGACCTCGGCTTAGCAAGCCGGTGCCTTGCCTCTCGGCCAATCCTCCGGGTGGGCGGCCCACGCGAGTGCGATTCGCGTGCTCGAAGCGGCCGCCCCGGGCAGCTCACCAGCAGGGCGGGACCGACGGAGGTGACTACTCCGGATTCCGCCGCACGCTGCCCTGTCGGGAGCTGGACGTACTGTCGTACTCGGACATCGTCCCGCTCCTCTCCCAGATCGTGGCGCCGGCTCCGGCCGGCCGCTCGAACACCACCACTGTGCCCGACCGCCCGAACCGGGCGCCACCGAATTTCGGGGCCGGTGCGGCCGCTACCGGCGCCGCCATCTGCGACGCCGGGCCTTGCTGAAGAACCATCCGGCGGGCGGCTCGTCGGAGCGCCAGGGCTGCGGCTCGGGCGCCTCGGCCCGCCAGCGGGCGGCCAGCATACGGGCCCGCGCCGACGGCTCGGCCGTCTCCGCGGCCCGGACGAACCCCTCGTCGAGGACGAGGCCGTCCCAGCCGTCCCCGTCCGGCATGTCCCGGCCCCGACCGTCGTCCTCTTGCCTCTCCTCTTCCATCCCCGGCCCTCCCAGCTGTGCCGTACGACCGTTCCGTCCAGTGTGCTCCGGCCGGGATGAAGCCGCCGTCAGGGCCGGGGCCCTGCCGCTACTCCTCCCCGGCGAGGGTCAGCGTGCGCAGCTTGCGGCCCGCGTACCAGGTGGCCAGCACGGTGACCACGACCAGCAGGGTCGTCGCCGTGGTCAGCCCGACGTCGGAGGTGACGAGGTCCCCGCCGGCCACCTTGTGGGCGACGGCCAGCGACCACTGCTGGACGCTGAGCGTGCGCGCGCCCGGCACCAGGGAGCCGAACAGCGCCTCCCAGACCAGGGCGTAGACGAGACCGAAGACCACCGCGTGCCGGGACACCGTGCCCAGCAGCAGGAAGAGCGCCGCGTAGGCGATGGAGGCGACCAGCGCGGCCACCGTGTAGGCGACGGCGATCTGCTGCCCGTTGCCGTTCAGGATCAGCCCGGCGAGCAGGGTCGGCAGCGCCGAGAACACCATGGTCACCGCGATCGCCACGATCAGCTTGGTGAAGATGATCGTGGGCCGCTTGAGCGGCTTGGACAGCAGGTACACCACCGAGCCGTCGTCGATCTCCGGGCCGATCGCGCCGGTGCCCGCGATGACGCCGATGATCGGCACCATCGTGGCGAGCGCCAGCCCGCCCAGCACGTCCGCCGCGGTCTGGTCGTCGGCTCCGGTGAGGGCCCGGACGGCGATGGAGATCACGATCAGCAGCAGCGGCAGCGCGCCGAGGACCAGGGCCCTCTTGCGGCCGAGCAGGGCCCGGTAGGTGAGCCGGGCGACTGTGGGGTCGTACATGTTCGGCCTCCTACGCCGCGACGAGATACGAGAAGACGGACTCGAGGGACTCGTCGGACGGCGAGACCGTGAGCAGCCGGATGCCGTGTTCCCTGGCCACCCGGGGCAGCAGGGTCGTGAACCGGCCGAAGTCGACGGCCTGGACGCGCAGCGCGCCCTCGGCGAGATCGACCTCGATGCCGGACGTCGACGGATCGGCGATCAGCGCGGCCGCGAGGGCGCGGTCGTCGCTGGAGCGCACCAGATAGCGGTGCGGGCGGTCGGTCATGAGGCGGCGGATGCGGCGGAAGTCGCCGCTCGCCGCGTGCCGGCCGGCCACGATCACCTCGATGTGCCAGGCGAGTTGCTCGACCTCCTCCAGGATGTGGGAGGAGAACAGCACCGTGCGGCCCTCGTCGCCCATGCGCCGCAGCAGGTCCATGAGCTGCATGCGCTGGCGCGGGTCCATGCCGTTGAACGGCTCGTCGAGCAGGAGCAGGGACGGCTCGTGGACCAGCGCGGAGGCCATCTTCACGCGCTGGCGCATGCCCTTGGAGTAGGTGGAGATCTTCCGGTCCTGGGCGTACTCCATCTCGACGGTGGCCAGCGCCTGCCGGGCGGCCTTGTCGCCCAGCCCGTGCAGCTCGGCGTTGGCGACGACGAACTCGCGCCCGGTGAGGAAGTCGTACATCGCCTCGCGTTCGGGGACGATGCCGATCTGCCGGTAGATCTGCTCGTTGCGCCACACCGGCCGGCCGTCGAGGGTGACGGACCCGGTGGAGGGGGCGAGGAAGCCGCCCATCATGTTGATGAGGGTGGACTTGCCGGCGCCGTTGGGGCCGAGCAGACCGGTGACGCCCGGGCCGATGGTCATGGTGATGTCGTTGACGGCGACCACGTTGCCGAACCAGCGGGAGACGTGGTCGATGCTGAGCGTGGTCACAGTCCGGCCTTTCGGTAGCGGCGCATCAGAAGGCCGTAGCAGGCGGCGCTCAGGCCCAGGACGGCGAGGACGTACACCACGCCCTGCCCGTGCGAGGGGCCGACGCCTCCGGGGAACGACGAGGTCGCGCCGAGGAACGCGGACTGCACCCCGTCGATGAGCGTGATGGGTGAGAACAGGCCGACCCAGGGGATGACGTTCGCGCTGTCCTGGACGTCGGCGATCGCCTGGAGCGTGGAGACCGCGCCGTAGGAGATGGTCAGTACGGCGATGACGGCGGCGATGCCGAAGCCGCGGCGCGGGGTCAGGGCGGCGATGACCAGGCCGATGCCGGCGAACAGCACCGAGAGCAGGGCCACGGCGAGGAGCCCCTGGGCGAATCCCTGGGTCTGGTCGCCGAAGTCGAGCTTGGCCAGCAGCGCGCCTACGTACAGCACGAGCAGCGGGGCGGCGGTGAGGGCGAACAGCGCCGAGGCCAGTGCCGCGTACTTCGCGAGGACGTAGTCGGAGGTCTCGATCGGCCGCGAGAAGTACAGCGGGACGGTCTTGAAGCGCAGGTCGCGCGAGACGGACTGGGGTGCCTGCGAGGCGACGTACAGGCTGATGACGGCCTGCATGACGATCGCGTAGCGCGTGTAGTCCAGCGGCAGGTCCTTGGCCTTGGTGAAGACGGCGACGGCGACCATGATGGCGGCCGGCACGCACATCACCACGAACAGCAGCATCGGCAGCACCTTGGACTTCACCGAGCGGCCGAGGCCGTACGCGCCGCGCAGGGACTGCGAGTACAGGGAGCGGCGGGCGTAGCCGCGGCCCAGGCGCGGGCCGTCGTAGCTGCGGTAGCCGATGTCGTGGATACGGGTCTGGTCACCCGCCGGGACGGGTGCGACGGGATGCTCAACCGTCATGGCCGACCGCCTCCTTGCGCTGTGTGTCGCTGTCCGTGTCGTTCTTGAAGACCTCGGAGATGTGGTGTCTGCGCTGTTCCATGCGCACCAGGCCGAGCCCGAGGTCGGCGACGACGTCACGGACCAGGTCGTAGGTCTGCTCGCCCTGGGCGGTGAGCAGCAGGACGTGGCCGGCGCCGGGCAGTCCGCCGCTGCCGTCGACGACCTCCGCGCCGCGCGCGTGCAGTGCCTCGCGCACCGCGCGGGTGCCGTCGGGGTGCTCGTCGGTGTCGGTGACCTCGATGGCGAGCGTGGTGGTGGTCTGGGTGAAGTCCGTGGTGGAGCTGGAGCGCAGCAGTTTGCCGCCGTCGATGACGACGACGTGGTCGCAGGTGCGTTCCAGTTCGCCGAGGAGGTGCGAGGTGACCAGGACCGAGATGCCGAAGTCCGTGTGGATGCGGCGGATCAGGCCGAGCATGTCGTCGCGGCCGACCGGGTCGAGACCGTTGGTCGGCTCGTCGAGGAAGACCAGCTGCGGGTCGTGGACCAGGGCCTGGGCGAGTTTCACCCGCTGCTTCATGCCGGTGGAGTAGCCGCCGATCGGGCGGTAGCGCTCCTCGTACAGCCCGACGTGGCGCAGGGTGTCCGCGGTGCGCTCGCGCGCGGCGGTGGGCGGCAGGCCGGACATGCGGGCCATGTGCACGACGAACTCGGTGGCCGAGACGTCGGGCGGCAGGCAGTCGTGCTCCGGCATGTAGCCGACGCGCTCCCGGATGGCGGCGCCTTCGGTGGCGACGTCGAGGCCGAACACCTCGGCGCGGCCCTCGGTGGCGGGGGACAGACCCAGCAGGATCTTGATCAGTGTGGACTTGCCGGCTCCGTTGGCTCCGACGAGCCCGGTCACACCCGGGCCGACGTCCACGGAGAGCCGGTCAAGCGCGGTCACCCGGGGGAACCGCTTGCTCAGGCTTTCGGTCACGATCACAGTCACGCCCACGACCGTAGTGACCCGTGCCACGCGGGTCGTCACCCCGCAGAGTTGTCTTGGTGTCGGTCTGGAGTCGTACGGGAATCTCAGGGTCACCCTGAGGTCGCCCTCGTCCGCCCGGCCGGATCCTTCCCCCGGGCGTGCCGGACCATCCGCCTCCCTCCCTATTGACGATTTCTCTAACAACTGCGAGATTCGCGGGTGCAGCACCTTCCGACTGGACGACGATCTACCGCGCATGCGGCGCTGGGCGAAGGACAGGTGACGCGGGTGGCACGGGTGACACGGGTGACACAAGTGACGACGCTGAAGGACGCGCGGGAGCGTCGGGTGCGGACCGGCGGGGTCGAGTTGTGCGTGGCCGAGCTGGGCGACGCCGGGCAGCCGACGGTGGTCCTGGTGCACGGCTACCCGGACAGCAAGGAGGTCTGGTCGGAGGTCGCCGTCCGTCTCGCCGACCGCTTCCACGTGGTCCTGTACGACGTCCGGGGGCACGGCCGGTCCACGGCACCGCGCCCGCTGCGCGGGGGCTTCACCCTGGAGAAGCTGACGGACGACTTCCTGGCGGTCGTGGACGCGGTCAGTCCGGACCGGCCGGTGCATCTGGTCGGGCACGACTGGGGGTCGGTGCAGGCCTGGGAGTTCGTCACGGTCGGCCGCACCGAGGGCCGGATCGCGTCCTTCACCTCCATGTCCGGACCCTCGCTCGACCACTTCGGGCACTGGATCAAGTCGCGGGTGAGGCGGCCGACGCCCCGCCGGGTGGGCCAGCTCCTCGGTCAGGGCGCCAGGTCCTGGTACGTGTACCTGCTGCACACGCCCGTGCTGCCCGAGATGGCCTGGCGCGGGCCGCTGGGCAGCCGCTGGCCGTCGCTCCTGCGCCGGCTGGAGAAGGTCCCGGCGGGCGACTACCCGACCTCTTCGCTGCCCTCGGACGCCGCGCACGGCGCGTGGCTGTACCGGGACAACGTCCGGGCCAGGCTGCGCAGCCCGCGCCCGGACGCCCGCGCGCACGCGCCCGTGCAGCTCGTGACGCCCCTCGGGGACGCGTTCCTGTCGCAGCGGCTCTACGACGAACTGGAGCAGTGGGCTCCACGGCTGACCCGGCGCACCCTCCCCGCGGGGCACTGGATCCCCCGCACCCGGCCCGATCAGCTCGCCGCCTGGATCACCGAGTTCGCGACCGATGTGGAGCGGGGGCGCCAGGAGCGGCAGGCCACCGGCCGGTACGCCGACCGCTTCGGCGGGCAGCTCGTCCTGGTCACCGGCGCGGGCAGCGGGATCGGACGGGCGACGGCGCTCGCGTTCGCCGAGTGCGGCGCGCGCGTGGTGGCCGTCGACCGGGACGGGGAGGCGGCTGCCCGCACCGCCGAACTGGCCCGGCTGACCGGCGCCCAGGGCGCCTGGGCCGAGACGGTCGACGTCTCCGACGAGCAGGCCATGGAGAAGCTCGCCGAGCGGGTCGCCGCCGAGCACGGCGTGGTCGACGTGCTGGTGAACAACGCCGGCATCGGCCTGTCGGGCTCCTTCTTCGCGACGACACCGGACGACTGGCGCAAGGTCCTGGACGTCAACCTCTGGGGTGTCATCCACGGCTGCCGTCTGTTCGGCCGGCAGATGGCCGAGCGCGGCCAGGGCGGCCACATCGTCAACACCGCGTCCGCGGCGGCCTACCAGCCCTCCCGAGCCCTGCCCGCCTACAGCACCTCCAAGGCGGCGGTCCTGATGCTCAGCGAGTGCCTGCGCGCCGAACTGGCCGGGCAGGACATCGGCGTGACGGCCGTCTGTCCCGGCATCGTCAACACCGGCATCACCTCGACGGCGACCTTCGCGGGCGTGGACGCGCAGGAACAGCAGCGCCGGCGGCAGCGGGCCACGCGTCTGTACGGACTGCGCAACTACCCGCCCGAGAAGGTCGCCGAGGCGATCCTGCGCGCGGTGGTCCGCAACGAGGCGGTGGTCGCGGTGACCCCGGAGGCGCGGGGCGCGCGCCTGCTGACGCGATGGGCGCCCGGGGCGTTGCGGGCACTGGCCCGCGTGAAGCCACCAGTCTGACCGCCGGTCCAGCCGCAGGTCCAGCCGCCGGGGACGCCTGCCGGGGGCGCCTGCCTCCCGTGTCGGGCCCGGACACCCCGGGTCGGGTGGTCGCAAGTCGCCCCGCATCAGTCGATCTTGACGAAACCTCCTGAATCGACAAGCAGTTGTCCACAGATCGCTCAATTCATCTGTGGATAACTAGAGTTGGCTGTGGACCAAACATCCACGGCAAAACAAAGTGCGTGATCCGCGTCTCTCACGCCATGCTGTCGAGATGGACGAAAGACGCACCGTGAAGGTGTCGAAGTACCTCTCGAAGCACTTGCGCCATCAGCCCGAGCGCATCGGTCTGACCCTCGACGACGGGGGCTGGGTCGAGATCGAGACCCTGATGGCGGCAGCCGCCGCCCACGGATTCCGCTTCACCCGCGACGAGCTGGACCACGTGGTCGCCGTGAACGACAAGAAGCGCTTCGCGATCGAGGGCACCCGGATCCGGGCCAGCCAGGGCCACAGCATCGAGGTCGACCTCGGGCTGCCGCCGACCACCCCACCGCCGTACCTCTTCCACGGAACCGTGGCCCGCCATCTGGACGCGATCCGCGCCGAGGGCCTGCGGCCCATGAACCGGCACGACGTACACCTCTCGGCCGACCGCGAGACGGCGACCCGCGTCGGCGCCCGCCGCGGACGGCCTGTCGTGCTCTCCGTGGACACCGCCGCGATGCACCGCGACGGCCATGTCTTCCAGGTCAGCGCGAACGGCGTGTGGCTGACGAAGGCCGTACCCCCGCAGTATCTGCGGTTTCCCCAGCCGCACTGAAGGCGTGCGACCATGCCGGCCGATTCCCCCGGCTTCCCGAATGCCGTCCGCTTTCCCCGGCCTCCCCGGCATGATCAGTGGAATGGACCACCTGCCCACCACCGAGGCCGCCGTCACAGCCCTTCGCGCGATCGCCGCCACCTACGCGCGCGAGATCGAGGTCACCCACGACATCGGCGCCGACCGCACCTCGCGACGCAGTGCCGCGGGCGTCGGCGTCACCACCGACCCGGACGGCTCCCTGCCTCACGAGGCCTACGTCGAATTCGGCGGCCTCCCCCGGGTGAGCGTGCGCCTCTACCCCGAGGACGACGCCCTGATCACGGTCGAGGGCGTCGAATGCCCCGACATCCCGCGCGAGGGCGTGCCCGCGTTCCTCCGCTCCGTCTTCGACGGCCTCGCTCACGTCAAGACGCGCCGCTTCCCTCCCGGTTACTTCCTGATCGTGCCGATGCCCGGCGACCGAGCGGTCAAGGAGTACGTACCGATGCTCACGCTCAGCCCGTGGCTGAGCGGACGCGTGCGGTCTCCGTTTCACGTGAAACGGAGACCGGCGCTTACGCTCGATCCATGAGTCTGCGCCTGAGCACTGTGATCCTTCCGTACCTTCGCTGGCACGAAGGCGGCCGCACGGCATGGACACGCGCCGAGGACCTCGGTTTCCACACCGCGTACACCTACGACCATCTGTCCTGGCGCACCTTCCGGGACGGCCCCTGGTTCGGCGCGATCCCGACGCTGACGGCCGCCGCGACCGTGACCGAACGTCTGCGTCTGGGCACCCTGGTGACCTCGCCGAACTTCCGGCATCCGGTGACCCTCGCCAAGGAACTCATCTCCCTGGACGACGTCTCCCGCGGCCGGGTCACGCTCGGAATCGGCGCGGGCGGCACCGGATTCGACGCCACCGCCCTCGGGCAGGAGCCCTGGACCCCGCGCGAGCGCGCCGACCGGCTGGCCGAGTTCGTCCCCCTGCTCGACCGGCTCCTCACCGAGGACTCGGTGTCGTACGAGGGCGACTTCTACTCGGCGCACGAAGCGCGCAACATCCCCGGATGCGTGCAGCGTCCGCGGCTGCCCTTCGCCGTGGCCGCCACCGGCCCGCGCGGACTGAAGCTCGCCGCACAGTACGGGCAGGCGTGGGTGACCACCGGCGACCCCAAGCTGTACGAGAGCGGCACCCCGGAGGAGTCGCTGCGAGCCCTCCGCGGCCAGGCCGACAAGCTGGCCGACGCCTGTGCCGAGCTCGGCCGGGACGTGGACGAACTGGACAAGATTCTGCTCACCGGCTTCACCCCGGACCGCGGCCGTCCGCTGGAGTCGCTCGACGCCTTCGTGGACTTCGCCGGCCGGCATCAGGAGCTGGGCTTCACCGAGCTGGTCGTCCACTGGCCCATCCCCGAATCCGACTTCGCCGCGGACATGAAGGTCTTCGAACGGATCGCCATGGAGGCCACGGCACAGCTGGGCTGACCCTCGGCACCACGTCATCCGTGTCTCACCCGTACGCACATCGGCACACCTGTGCGGGCATGCGCGAGAATGACCGGGTGACCTCAGCGACCAGAGCATCCGCGTCCCAGGCCGCCGCCGTTCCGCCACGGCTGATCGCCACCGATCTCGACGGCACCCTGCTGCGCGACGACAAGTCGGTGTCGCCGCGCACGGTCGCCGCCCTCACCGCCGCCGAGGAGGCGGGTGTCGAGGTCTTCTTCGTCACCGGCCGCCCGGCCCGCTGGATGGACGTCGTCAGCGCCCATGTCCACGGGCACGGCCTGGCGATCTGCGGAAACGGCGCCGCCGTGGTCGACCTGCACGGCGGCCCCGGCGCGCACCGGTTCGTGAAGGTGCGGGAGCTGGCCCGGCAGAACGCGCTGGAGGCCGTACAGCTGCTGCGCGACGCGGCCCCCGGCACGGTGGTCGCCGTCGAGCAGACCTACGGCTTCTTCCAGGAGCCCGCCTATCCGAAGCTGCACATGGAGACCCCCGACCATCTCGCCCCGGCCGAGGACCTGCTGGCACCCGACGGCCCCTGTGCCGGCGAGCCGGTGCTGAAGATCCTCGCCTACCACCCCGACCTCGACCCCGACGACTTCCTCGACGTCGGCCGCCTCGCGATCGGCACGCGCGCCAGCGTCACCCGCTCCAGCCCGAGCGCCCTGCTGGAGATCAGCGGCCACGGCGTCTCCAAGGCCAGCACCCTCGCCCTGTGCTGTGCCGAGCGCGGTATCTCCCCCGCCGAGGTCGTCGCCTTCGGGGACATGCCCAACGACGTCGAGATGCTGACCTGGGCGGGCCGGTCGTACGCCATGGGCAACGCCCACCCGGCCGTGGTCGCCGCGGCCTCCGGACGAACGGTCGCCAACAACGACGACGGAGTGGCGGTCGTGATCGAACGGATGCTGGCGGAGCGGTTCTAGGCCCTGTCGGACAGGCCCTAGCCGGACCGTCCCACCGGCACCCCGCGGCCTTCGAGCCAGGGCAGCGGGTCCAGTGCCGAGTCCGACTCCGCACCGGCCCGCACCTCGAAGTGCAGGTGCGGGCCGGTGGAGTTGCCGGTGGTGCCCGACTGGCCGATCCACTGGCCGGTCGTCACCCGGTCACCGGGGTCGATGGCGACGGCCGCCAGATGGGCGTACTGGGTGCGGTAGCCGCCGTCGTGGCGGATGACGACCTGGATGCCGAAGGCGCCTCCGCAGGCGACCTTCACCACCCGGCCCGCGCCGACGGCCCGGACCGGGGTACCGATCGGCACGGCGAAGTCCTGCCCGGTGTGCCGGTGCGCCCACCGCTCGCCGGAGCTGCCGAAGCTCGCGGACAGCCGGTACTCCGCCACGGGCGCCACCCACGCGCTCGTGACGGTCTCGGGCGGACTGCCGAGCCGGACCGGACCGCCGCAGCGGCCCGCGGCGACCGAGGCGGCGGCCTGCGCCTGCAACCGTTCCCGGGCCTCGTCCAGCTTCGCCCCGATGTTCTTCCTCACCTCGGCCAGCACGCGGTTGCGCCTCTGCGCCGACTGCCATCGCGCGGTGGCCTTCACCTGGTCGGCTGCCAGCCGTGCCTCGGCCCGCCGGCTCCTGACGATCGCGTCGTCGACGACCCGCTCCGCCCCGGAGGGGCCGGGCCGGCCGTCTTCCTGTCTGCCCGGGCGGGGCGCCCCGGCGAGCCGCGCGACCGCCCGTGGAGCTCCTGCGTCGCGGGGGCGGCCGGTCCGGTCCCGGTCCTGGCGCAGCGCGGCGCCCACCCGGCGTTCGCGGTCCAGGAGCAGCCCGGCCCGCCGCACCCCGGCCAGCAGCTCCTCGGCCTCGCGCCGCCCCGCCGCGTACTGCCGCGCCACCGCCACGTCCGCCCGGTACAGCCGCGCCACCTCCGCACCGACACCCGAGCCCTGGATTCCCGCTGCCTCCCCGGCATCCCCGCCGGTTCCCGTGGAGTGCGCCACGAACACCGCCAGTGCGCACAGCAGCACCGGAACCAGCAGCGGGCGACGGCGAGATGAGCGCATGTCAGTGATCATCACCGGGCCTCGGGGACCCGGTCCTGTTCAAGTCGTACGCATGGGGGATCCATCGCCCCGGACGGCTCAGTACGCAGAGTCCGGTGCGGACGGCCCGATATGGGCGGCCCTCGGTGCGGGGGAGCGGTCGTCGGCCGGCGCGGCGGGCGACCGCCGGTGCCGGTTCGGGCTCAGTACGGCGCCTCCCACACCAGCGTCGTGCCGCGGCCGCCGGGTCCGGTGCCCGGCCCGTACCGGCTGCCGCCGCCGAGCGACTCGGCACGCCGCGCGAGATTGCGCAGACCGCTGCGCCGGCCCCCCTCGGGGATTCCGACGCCGTCGTCCGCGACCGTCAGCCGGACGCCGGGCCGGCCGTCCGGGAGGGTCACCGTCGCGTCGACCACGACATCGATCCGAGATGCCCCGGCGTGCCTGAAGGCGTTGGAAAGCGC
Organism: Streptomyces adustus; assembly: GCF_009377175.1. Taxonomy (GTDB): domain Bacteria; phylum Actinomycetota; class Actinomycetes; order Streptomycetales; family Streptomycetaceae; genus Streptomyces; species Streptomyces adustus. Next base: position 17,143 of record NZ_VJZD01000037.1, on the reverse strand, counting down.
CTCCCGCAGCGCGGCGACGAGGTTCGTCCCGGTGAGGTCGCCGACCAGTTCGTCGACCTCACCGACGAATCGGTGCGCGGGCCGGAAACCGAGCGGTACGGCGGCCGTGTTGATCTCGCGCAGCACGCGCGTACGCAACCCCGACGCGGCCGTGCCGAGGTCCTGCCGGAGCGCGAAGACCACGCTGCGGATCTCCTGGATGGTGACGTCGAGCTCGACGGCGGCCCTGCCGACCCGCTCCCGCACCTCGGGCACGACGGACCCGCGCCGGGCCCGCTCCAGCATCGCCCCCGCCGCGAACAGCCGCTGGACGACGAGATCGTGCAGATCGCGGGCGATGCGCTCGCGGTCCTCGTACACAGCCAGCCGCTCCCGGTCGCGCTGTGCCTCCGCCATCATCAGGGCGAGCGCGGCCTGCGCGGCGAACCCGGCCGCGCGGGTGCGCTCGGTCCGCGTGAACGGCCGCTCCCCGCGGGCGCGTGGGGTGACGAGGGCGCCGAGAACGCGCCCGTCGCTCTTCAGCGGCAGCATCATCGTCGGCCCGTAGCCGCGCACGAACCCGGTGGACAGACGTGGGTCGGTGGCCGCGTCGTCGACGAAGACCTCCTGCCCGTCGAGGAGTTCGGCGACGACCCTGTTGTCCGGCGGGACGACCACCCCCAGCAGGGCCGACGGCGGACGGGAGGCCACGGCGACGATCTCCAGGCCGCCTTCGTCCGCGGGCAGCAGCACCGCGCCGACGGCCGATCCGGCCAGCCGGCGGGCCTGTTCGGCGACGACCTGGAGGGCGTCGTCGGCGTCACCGCCGGACAGCAGTGCGGTGGTGACGGCGACCGAACCGTCGATCCAGCGCTCACGCTGCCGAGCGGCCTCGTACAGGCGGGCGTTGCCCACCGCGATGCCCGCCTCCACGGCCAGCACCCGGACCACGTCGAGGTCGTGATCGTGGAAGGGTCCGCCACCCTGCTTCTCGGTCAGATAGAGGTTGCCGAAGACGGCTCCGTGGACGCGGATGGGGACACCGAGGAAGCTGCTCATCGGCGGATGGTGCGCGGGGAAGCCGCAGGAGCGCGGGTCCGTGGCCAGGTCCGCGAGCCGTACCGGTTCCGGGTCGCGGATCAGCGCGCCCAGCAGCCCCTTTCGCCCGTCGGGCCGCCGTCCGATCCGGCGGACGGTCGCCTCGTCGACCCCGCGGTACACGAAGTCGGAGAGCCCCTCACCGTCCTCGGCGATGACACCGATGGCCGCGTACCGGGCTCCGGTCAGGTCGGCCGCCGTCTCGCAGATGCGGTCCAGGGTGGAGTGCGGCTCCAGGCCCGTGGCGACGAACCGCATGGCCTCCAGCAGCCGCAGGACCCGTCCCGCCGGTTCGGCCGGCGGACCCGACAGGGGTTCGCGGGGCGACGCGGTGGTCATGCCCCGAGCCTAATGAGTCCCCTTTTGTCCCGAAAGTCGAGAGCCTCGGCCGATCAGCGCACGGCGGCCTGCGGTCGGCCGATCATCCCGCCGCCACCAGGAGCTCCGACTCCGCCTCCCGCCGCGCCATCCTGCGCAGCGGCCCGGCCGTGGCCGCCAGTTCCGCATAGGTCCCGCGTTGCACCACCCGTCCCTCGTCCAGTACGAGCACCTCGTCCACGGCTTCGAGTCCGGCCAGCCGATGGGTGATCAACAGGGTCGTACGGCCCTCGGTGGCGGCCAGCAGATCGGCGGTGAGCGCGTCGGCCGTCGCCAGGTCGAGATGCTCGGCGGGCTCGTCGAGCACGAGCACGGGGAAGTCGGCGAGGAGCGCCCGGGCCAGCGCGAGCCGCTGCCGCTGCCCGCCGGACAGCCGGGCCCCGTGCTCGCCGATCAGTGTGTCCAGGCCGTCGGGCAGGCTGTCCGCCCAGTCCCACAGACGGGCCCGCACGAGCGCGTCCCGCAGGTCGTCCTCGGTCGCGTCCTTCCTCGCGAGGAGCAGGTTCTCGCGCACCGAGCTGTCGAAGAGGTGCGCGTCCTGTGCGCACAGTCCGACCTGCCGTCGTACGTCGTCGCCGTCCAGCGCCTGCGCGTCCACACCCGCCAGCGTGTACGAGCCCGCGTCCGCGTCCAGGAAACGCAGCAGCACCTGCGCGAGCGTCGTCTTGCCGGATCCGGACGGCCCGACCACGGCGATCCGGCGCCCCTGCGCCAGCGTGAGGTCGACCCCGCGGACCGCGTCCCGGTCCTGTCCGGCGTGCCGGGCGGACAGCCCCTTCAGGACGACCGGGAACGGCGACACCGGTGCCTGCCGGGGCCGTTCCGGCTCACGAACGGGCTCGGGGGCGTCGAGGACCTCGTACACGCGCTGTGCGCTCCTGCGGACCCGCTGCCGGAACTGTGCGGCGAGCGGCAGCCCGAGGACGGCCTCGAACGCGGCCAGCGGCGTCAGGACGACGACGGCCATCGCCACCCCGTCCAGCCGCCCGGCGGCGACCGCCTGGGCGCCCACGGCGGCACTGGCGGTCACGGTCAGACCGCAGAGCAGCGCGGTCAGGCCGTCACCGAGCGCGGTGGCGGCCGCGGCCCGCGAGGCGATCCGGGTGAGTGCTCCGTCGGCCCCGCGGACCTCCTCGGCACGCACGGGCAGGGCACCGGCGACGGTCATCTCCGCGGTGCCGGTGAGCAGGTCGGCCACCCGGGTGGCGAGCAGGCCGCGGGCGGGGGCGAGGCGGTGTTCCGCCCGCCGGGCCACGGCGGCGGTCACCAGCGGCACCCCGGCCCCGGCCGCGAGCAGTCCGGCCGCGAGCACCGCGCCCGCCTCGGGCAGCAGCCAGGCCGTGAACGCGACGGATCCGGCGAAGACGAGCACGGCGGCTCCGGCCGGCAGCAGCCAGCGCAGCCAGTAGTCCTGAAGGGCGTCGACATCGGCGACGAGCCGCGCGAGCAGGTCGCCCCGGCGGGTTCGGCGCAGCCCGGCGGGCGCCAGCCGTTCCAGCCGTCGGTACACGGCGACCCGGGTGTCGGCCAGCATCCGCAGCACGGCGTCGTGCGACACCAGCCGCTCGGCGTAGCGGAAGACGGCCCGCCCGATCCCGAAGGCCCGGGTCGCGGTCACCGCCACCATCAGGTACAGCACGGGCGGCTGTTGCGAGGCCCGGGAGATGAGCCACCCGGAGGTGGCCATCAGTCCGACGGCGCTGCCGAGCGCGAGACCGCCGAGCAACAGCGCCAGGACGAGCCGTCCCCGCCGTGGGCCGGCCATGGCACGCACCCGGGTCAGGGTGCCGCGGGTGCTCGTCGTGACGCGCTCCGAGGCGTCGTCGGCGGCGGCGGACGTCTCCCCCGGCCCCGGCTCGACAGGACGTGCCGGGGTGCTCCCGGTCCCGGCCGCCTCGGGAACGGCCGACCCGGCGGGTTCCAGGCGCACCACCCGGTCCGCCACCGCCAGCAGGGCCGGCCGGTGCACCACGAGGAGCACGGTCCGCCCCACCGCCAGCCGCCGCACCGCCTCGACGACCTCGGCCTCGGTCGCGCCGTCGAGCGCCGCCGTCGGTTCGTCGAGCAGCAGCACGGGCCGGTCGGCGAGGAACGCGCGGGCCAGCGCGAGCCGCTGCCGCTGTCCGGCGGACAGACCCACGCCGTCCTCACCGAGCACCGTGCCGGTCCCGGCCGGCAGGGCGTCGACGAAGTCCAGCGCTCCCGCGTCCCGCAGCGCCCGGCGTACCGCCTCGTCGTCCGCCTCGGGGCGGGCCAGCCGTACGTTCTCCGCGATCGTCCCGGCGTACAGATGCGGCCGCTGCGGCACCCAGGCGATCCGGGACCGCCACTGTGCGAGGTCCAGGCCGGCCAGGTCGGCCCCGCCGATCAGGATCCGCCCCTCGGCCGGGTCCACGAAGCCGAGCAGGGCATGGAGCAGCGTCGACTTGCCCGCGCCGCTCGGCCCCACGAGCGCGACCGTCTCCCCGGCCTCGACGGCGAAGGAGGCCCCGGTGACGGCGTCCGCGGAACGTCCGGGGTACCTGACGGTCACTTGCTCGAAGGCCACCCCGCCCGTCGGCACGGCGGCCGTTCCCGTCGTCGGCACCGGAGTCTCCAGCACGGCGAAGATCTCCTCGGCCGCCGCGAGCCCCTCCGCCGCCGCGTGGTACTGCGCCCCCACCTGGCGCAGCGGCAGATACGCCTCGGGGGCGAGCACGAGGATGACCAGACCGATGTACAGGTCCATCTCGCCGTGGACCAGCCGCATGCCGATCGTCACGGCGACCAGGGCCACCGAGAGCGTCGAGAGCAGTTCCAGCGCGAACGAGGAGAGGAAGGCGATCCGCAGGGTGCGCATGGTCGCCTGGCGGTACTCGCCGGTGATACGCCGGATCGAGTCGGCCTGCGCCTTGGCGCGCCCGAACACCTTCAGCGTCGGCAGTCCCGCGACCACGTCGAGGAAGTGCCCCGAGAGCCGGGACAGCAGCCGCCACTGCCGGTCCATCCGGGACTGGGTGGCCCAGCCGATCAGCATCATGAACAGGGGGATGAGCGGCAGCGTGCCGACGATGACGGCGGCGGAGACCCAGTCCTCGGTGACGATCCGCGCGAGCACGGCCACCGGTACGACCACGGCCAGACCCAACTGCGGCAGACAGCGGGCGAAGTAGTCGTCGAGGGCGTCGACTCCCCGGGTGGCGAGGGCGACCAGCGATCCGGTGCGCTGACCGCTCAGCCATCCCGGACCGAGTGCCGCCGCCCGCTCCAGCAACCGCATCCGCAGTTCCGACTTCACGGCCGCGCTCGCACGGTGGGCCGCCAGTTCGGTGAGCCAGGCGACCGAAGCACGTCCGCCCGCGACGGCCGCCAACAGCATCAGGGGAGTGCCGAGTTCACCGATCGTCAGCCCGTGCTGGAACGCGCCGACCACCACCTCGGCGATGAGCATCGCCTGCGCGATGACCAGTCCTGCCCCGAGGGCACCCAGGCCGACGACCGCCACCAGGAAGAAGCGTGTGGCGCGGGCGTAGCGCAGAAGACGCGGATCGATCGGTTTCACGTGAAACATGCCCTTCGGACCAGAAGGGTGTGTTTCACATGAAACACACCCCTGATCGGACTCAGTGCGCGGCTTCGGCGAGGTGCTGCGTGCCGATCCGCTTGCGGAACACCCAGTAGGTCCAGCTCTGGTAGAGCAGGACGATCGGTGTGGCGATCGCCGCACACCACGTCATGATCTTCAGCGTGTACGGGCTCGACGAGGCGTTGGCGACCGTGAGGCTCCAGTCCGCGTTGAGCGAGGACGGCATGACGTCCGGGAAGAGCGACAGGAAGAGCATGGCCACGGCGGCCACGATGGTGAGACCGGAGAAGGCGAACGACCAGCCTTCACGACCCGCCTGGTTCGCCGCGAGCGCCGCCACCAGGGCCACCACGGCCACGACCAGGGCCACCAGACTCTTGCCGTCCCCGCTGTCGACCTGCGTCCACAGCAGGAAGACCAGCGCCAGCACGGCGGTCACCAGACCGACCACGAGCGCCAGCTTCCGCGCCCGCTCCCGGATGTCCCCGACGGTCTTGAGCGCGGTGAACACCGCGCCGTGGAAGGTGAACAGCGTCAGCGTCACCAGACCGCCGAGGATGGCGTACGGGTTGAGCAGATCCCAGAAGTTGCCGACGTACTCGAAGCTCTGGTCGATCTTCACTCCCCGCACGATGTTGCCGAAGGCCACACCCCACAGGAACGCCGGGATCAGGGAGGTCCAGAAGATCGCCGTCTCCCAGTTGCGCTGCCAGTTCTCCTCCGGCCGCTTGGCCCGGTACTCGAAGGCGACACCCCGGACGATCAGGCAGACCAGGATGATCAGCAGCGGCAGGTAGAAGCCGGAGAACAACGTGGCGTACCACTCGGGGAACGCGGCGAAGGTCGCACCACCCGCCGTCAGCAGCCATACCTCGTTACCGTCCCAGACGGGCCCGATGGTGTTGATCAGCACCCGCTTCTCCGGGCGGTCCCGGGCGAGCAGCTTGGTGAGGATGCCCACCCCGAAGTCGAAGCCCTCCAGGAAGAAATAACCGGTCCACAGGACGGCGATCAGGACGAACCAGACGTCGTGCAGTTCCATGACTGTGCAGCTCCCTCGGCCTAGTACGAGAAGGCCATCGGCTTGTCGGCGTCACGGTGGTCGCCGCCGATCTTCGTGGGCGGGTTGAGGTCGTCCTCGGTGAGCTCCGGCGGCCCTGCCTTGATGTACTTCACCAGCAGCTTGACCTCGACGACGGCGAGGATGGCGTACAGCGCGGTGAAGACGATCATCGAGGTGAGCACCTCGCCCTGGGAGACACCGGGGGAGACCGCCTGCCGGGTCTGGAGCACGCCGTAGACGACCCACGGCTGACGGCCCATCTCGGTGAAGATCCAGCCCCAGGAGTTGGCGATCAGCGGGAAGCCCAGGGTCCAGATCGCCACGAGCCAGTACAGCTTGCCGAGCTTCGGGCTGAGCGCCTTGTTCTTGAAGAGCACCAGGTGCGGCACCTCGTCCTCGCCGACCCTGAGGTGCTGGGCCAGCATGAACTTCTTGCGGGTCAGCCAGAGCCCGACCAGCCCGATGGCGAAGGACGCCATGCCGAAGCCGATCATCCAGCGGAACGCCCAGAAGGTGACGGGGATGATGGGCCGGTAGTCGCCGGGCCCGTACTTCAGCTGCTCGGCCTTGTTGGTGTCGTTGATGCCGGGGACGTACGAGTTGAAGTCGTCGTCGGCGAGGAAGGACAGTATCCCCGGGATGGACAGCTCGACGGTGTTGTGGCCCTTGCTGACGTCTCCGTAGGCGAAGATCGAGAACGGCGCGGAATCCTGGCCGTCCCAGAGCGCCTCGGCGGCGGCCATCTTCATCGGCTGCTGCTTGAACATGACCTTGCCGAGGGTGTCACCGCTGATCGCGGTGAGCAGGCCGGCGATGACCACGGTGACGAGGCCCAGCCGCAGCGAAGTCTTCATCACGGAGACGTGCTTCTTGCGGAACAGGTGGAAGGCCGCGATACCGACCATGAACGCGCCGCCGGTCAGGAAGGAGGCGGTGAGCGTGTGGAACGCCTGGGCGAGCGCGGTGTTCTGGGTCAGGACGTGCCAGAAGTCGGTGAGTTCGGCACGCCCCCTCACCTTGTTGATCCGGTAGCCGACGGGGTGCTGCATCCACGAGTTGGCCGCGAGGATGAAGTACGCCGACAGGATCGTCCCGACGGCGACCATCCAGATGCAGGCCAGGTGGATCTTCTTGGGCAGCCTGTCCCAGCCGAAGATCCACAGACCGATGAAGGTGGACTCGAAGAAGAAGGCGATCAGGGCCTCGAAGGCCAGGGGAGCACCGAAGATGTCACCGACGAATCGCGAGTAGTCCGACCAGTTCATACCGAACTGGAACTCCTGCACGATGCCGGTGACGACACCCATCGCGATGTTGATCAGGAAGAGCTTGCCCCAGAACTTCGTCGCCCTGAGGTATTTCTCGTTCTCGGTGCGCACCCAGGCGGTCTGAAGACCTGCGACAAGAGCGGCGAGCGAGATCGTCAGGGGGACGAACAGGAAGTGGTAGACGGTGGTGATGCCGAACTGCCAGCGCGCCAGCGTCTCCGGCGCCAAAGCCAATTCCACGTCGTCAGTCTCCTTACGTTGCCGCGATGTAGCGGCAGTTTGCCCCATTTGTCACATAAACCAGTGGAACAATCGGGACACGCTTGTGAACGCGTTCACATTCACAAGCAAGTATGGCGCATACCCGTTCGACGCGTGAGGGCCGGGGGGTCCTCAAGGGAGTCCCACCGGCCCGACCGTCCAGAGCCGTTCGGCCCCATCGAGGAGCACTACGACGTGAGGGGCGTCTGTTCCACGTGGAACAGACGCCCCTCACGTCGGCAGTTGAGCCGTCGAGCCGTCGAGCCGTCGAGCCGTCGAGCCGTCGAGCGGGAGCCCTACAGGTCCCTGCGGAATCCTTCCGCCACCTTCAGGAAGATGTCGTTCGCCTCGTTCTCCCCGATCGTCACCCGCACACCCTCGCCGGCGAACGGCCGCACCACGACGCCCGCCTGCTCGCACACCGCCGCGAAGTCGACGGTGCGCTCGCCCAGCCGCAGCCACACGAAGTTGGCCTGGGTCTCGGGCACCGTCCAGCCCTGGGCACGCAGCGCGTCGACCACGCGCGTGCGCTCGCACACCAGGGAGCCGACCCGCCCGAGCAGTTCGTCCTCGGCGTTCAGCGAGGCGACCGCCGCGTCCTGCGCGAGCTGGCTCACCCCGAACGGGACCGCCGTCTTGCGCAGCGCCGCGGCGACCGGTTCATGGGCGATGGCGAAACCGACGCGCAGGCCCGCCAGGCCGTACGCCTTGGAGAACGTCCGCAGCACACAGACGTTCGGGCGGTCGCGGTACAGCTCGACCCCGTCCGGCACCTCGGTGTCGCGGATGAACTCCCGGTACGCCTCGTCGAGCACCACCAGCACATCGCCGGGCACCCGGTCCAGGAAGCGTTCCAGCTCCGCCCGGCGCACCACCGTGCCCGTCGGGTTGTTGGGGTTGCAGACGAAGATCAGCCGGGTGCGGTCGGTGATCGCGTCCGCCATCGCGTCCAGGTCGTGCACGTCGCCCGGCGTCAGCGGGACCTGCACCGACGTGGCACCGTTGACCTGCGTGATGATCGGGTACGCCTCGAAGGACCGCCACGCGTACATCACCTCGTCGCCCGGTCCGGCGGTCGCCTGGATCAGCTGCTGGGCGACACCGACGGAACCGGTGCCGGTCGCCAGATGGGAGACCGGGACGCCGAAGCGGTCGGCCAGCTCGTTCATCAGGGCCGTGCACGCCATGTCCGGGTAACGGTTGAAGGCGGAGGCCGCGGCCGTCACGCTCTCCATCACACCGGGCAGCGGCGGGTACGGGTTCTCGTTGGAGGACAACTTGTACGCCACCGGACCGTCGGCCGCGGCGGGCCTGCCCGGCTTGTAGGTGGGGATCCCCTCCAGCTCGGCGCGCAGCTTGGGGCTCGTCTCGCTCACCGCAGTCCTCCTTGTGACCACCACCGCTTCCAATACTTCTCACCTTATGAGGATTCGGCGCGGCTGCGCACGGGTGATGCCCGACCTCTTCGCCATCGGAGCCGTCGGACGGGCTGAGCCCAAGCGTCACGGGAGTATCAGAGGCGTCACCGGACAGAGGCGCGCGCTCCAAGGGGGGCGTGTCGTACATATATCTACGCGCCGGTGGCTCACGCCGTGGCGCGCATCCCTCGTGAAGGTGAGTTGAGACCTCTTCGAGACATCGAGCACTTGGCAGGTCGGCGCACCCCGGCAAGTCACGTACTGCCCCTGAATCGATCAACTGACTTGCTTTCTAAGGCAGTTACCTGCGTACGACCTTGCAGAAACGTGCCTGTCAATACGTGCATATGCGCCCGCCCTACCCCACCGCATGAGCCCTACTATCGGCTCGCCATGACAGCAGCAGGGAAGCACCAGGTGAGCCGCGCGGAAACCGCACGCCGCGGCAGTCGGCCGGGCCGGGCGGGCATCAGGGATGTGGCCGCCGCCGCCGGGGTTTCCATCACGACCGTCTCCGATGCCCTCAACGGCAAGGGCCGGCTCCCCGACGCCACCCGACGCCATGTCCGCGAAGTCGCCGACCGACTGGGCTACCGCCCTTCGGCCGCGGCCCGAACCCTCCGTACCGGCAAGTCCGGCCTCATCGGCCTGACGGTGACGACGTACGGGGATGAACCTTTCACCTTCACGGAGTTCGCGTACTTCGCGGAGATGGCCAGAGCCGCCACCTCCGCCGCGCTCGCCCGCGGCTACGCCCTGGTGATCCTGCCGGCGACCTCGCGCCACGACGTGTGGTCGAACGTGGCCCTGGACGGCACGGTCGTCATCGATCCCTCGGACCAGGATCCGGTGGTCAGCGAACTGGTCCGCCAAGGGCTGCCGGTCGTCTCCGACGGCCGCCCGGCCGGCTCGCTGCCGGTCACCGCCTGGGTCGACAACGACCACGAGGCCGCCGTCCTCGGCATCCTCGACCACCTGGCCGACGCCGGCGCCCGACGGATCGGCCTGCTCACGGGTACGACCACGGACACCTACACCCGTCTGTCCACCACCGCGTACCTGCGCTGGTGCGAGCGCGTCGGCCAGGACCCGGTGTACGAGGCGTACCCGGCGCACGATCCGTGCGCGGGCGCCGTCGCCGCCGACCGGCTGCTCGCCCGCCCCGACCGCCCCGACGCGGTCTACGGCCTGTTCGACCCCAACGGCACCGACCTGCTGGCCGCCGCCCGCCGCTACGGGCTGCGCGTCCCGGACGACCTGCTGCTGGTCTGTTGCAGCGAGTCCACCGTGTACGCCAACACCGAGCCGCCCATCACCACGCTCTCGCTGAAGCCCCGTCGCATCGGCACAGCGGTGGTCCAGCTGCTCATCGACGCCATCGAGGGCGTGGAGTCGGACCTGCCGGTCGAGCAGGTGATACCCACCGAGCTGATCGTGCGTACCTCCTCGCAGCGGCGCCCGCCACGCACCACGGTCAGTCCGCCGAGGACTCCCGACCGGCGATAGCGAGCGCTCATGGGGCGGGCCGGGGCCCCTCGGGGCGCCTCGGCCGCGCGACGCCGCCGTGCGGCCCGCACAGGGGACGGGCCGCACCGGAGGCGGACCGCGCAGGGGAGCGGACCGGACCCGGGATCGGCCGCGGCGGCACTGCCGGCCGCGGTCGTCGCCCGGCCCCGGAGCGGTGGGCGGAGGCACCGGCCCGCTCCCCCGGCGCGACGCGTGAACCTGCCCGTCCCCGGCCCGGGAGAAGCGGAAGAAGGATCTGTTGACCGCCATGCCCCGGCCGCGGCCCGCCGGGAGCCCTCGCACCCGGCAGGCCAAGTCCGTCCACGGGGGTTCCCGATCCTGGGACAGAGCTGTGACATCGGCACCCGGCCCCTTTCGTGGACCGGCGGACGTCCTTGCCGACAGGCGGCCGAATACCGGACCAATCGGAGCAAAAGCCTCGGCGGACCGGAGTCCTGTTCTGATTCACCACCCCTGGGTCATCACACGGCACGATCCGCATTCCTATGATGGGCCCACGGCACCGTGGGCCACTGCGACCAGGCAGTCCGAAACGGTGCAGATGCGGCGCGATGGTGGAGGGGTCTGATGACTCAGGGGGCCGGTCAGGGACCCGAGGTGGAGCGGACGGCGACGTTGCGCGACTTCCGGGTGCCCGCGTACGTCCATGAGACCGGTCCGTACGCCCATGACGTCCACGCCGGCGAGGGCGTCGTACCCGTGGAGGAGCCGGTGGAGCATCCCGACGGGTACACGCCCACCCAGCGCGACCTGCCGGTGATCAACCGGGGCGACACCCTTCAGGTCGCCGTCGAACCGGCGTCCGCCACCGTCCCGCAGCCCGCCGACGGACCCGGCCCGCTGTACGTCGTCGGCGATGTGCACGGCTATCTCGACGAGTTGGTCGCCGCTCTCCAGGCCAAGGGCCTGATCGACGCGGCCGGCCAGTGGTGCGCGGGCACCACACGGCTGTGGTTCCTCGGCGACTTCACCGACCGCGGCCCGGACGGCATCGGCGTGATCGACCTCGTGATGCGGCTGTCCGCGGAGGCCGCCGCGGCCGGCGGCTACTGCAAGGCCCTCATGGGCAACCACGAACTGCTGCTGCTCGGCGCCAAGCGGTTCAACGACACCCCCGTCAACTCCGGCGCGGGCACGGCCACCTTCCAGGCGGCCTGGCTGCTCAACGGCGGCCAGAAGACCGACATGGACCGCCTCCAGGACCATCACCTCCAGTGGATGGCCCGCCTCGACGCCATCGAGGAGGTCGACGGCCATCTGCTCGTCCACTCGGACACCACCGCCTACCTCGACTACGGCGACTCGATCGAGGCGGTCAACGACACCATCCGCGAGGCCCTCACGCGCAACGACGCGGACGAGGTCTGGGACCTGTTCCGCAAGTTCACCAAGCGCTTCTCCTTCCGCGACGAGGGGGGCGCGGACGCCGTCCGCTCCCTGCTCGACATGTACGGCGGCACCCGCATCGTCCACGGCCACAGCCCGATCCCCTATCTGCTGGGCGAGGTCGGCTCCGAGGACGACGAGGACGGCAGCCGCCCCGTGGTCGACGGACCGCACGTCTATGCCGAAGGTCTCGCGATCGCGATGGACGGCGGTGTGACCATGGCCGGAAAACTGCTGGTCCAGCAACTTCCGCTGCCGGTCTGAGCGTTCGCGGGGCTCATCTCCGGCAGACGGCGCCTCTACAGGACGGCACCCAATTCTGGAAACCCTCTGTCAACCTGAGCCATGGCCGCTCTACTATCGGCTTATCCGTAGCAGGCTCCCCTCCGTTTCTGCCCGACGGCTCGTCGCCATGCGAGCCTCAAGCCCTACGGAGCATCGGGGGATGCACATGAACAGCGTTCCGCAGCACCTGCTGAGCGAGGACCGCCAGGAGTACGAGCGGGTCCTCGGCGAGGCGCTGCGCTCCGCACCACACCGCCCGGAACTCGCCGCTGTCGGACAGCGGCTCAACCCCGAACAACTGCGCACCATGGCGCTCAACGCCACCGCGCTCATCACGGCGGCCGCGGCGACCGAATACCAGCACTACGTGAAGGTCCGCGAGGAACTGCGCCAGCCGGCGCCGTCCACCCCTTCGTCGCCCATGTCCGTGTCCGGCTCCGCGGAGCCGGGGGCGGGCGCGATGGGGCTCGCCGCCACCATGGGGGAGGTCGCGGAGACCACCGGCGCAGGCGCCGTCGCCGTCGTCGCGGTCCTCGCCCCCGTCCTCGCCGGAACCGCCGCGGCGATCTTCCTGCTCGTGGGCTACATACTCAAGATGCTCGACCCCGAGCCGACGATCGCCCAGACCATGATCACCGCCGGATGGGTGTTCGGTGCCATGACGGCGGCCGCGATCCTCGTGGCCACCGTCGGTCTGCTGCTCACCGCGCTGCGCAACCGGCCCTCACTCGAAGCGGAATCGCAGGCCGCGCTCAACGAGGAACTGACCCGGGCCAGGGAGGCCTGGTGCGAGGCCCTCCTGGAGCGGGGCATCCTGCCGTTCCTGCGAGAAGCACTCGCCGAACCCGGCACGGCGGTCGCGGGACACCGCACCGCCCCGTCGGCGCCGACCGGCCGCATGCCCCGCCTCGGCTACGACCGTCCGGGCTTCACCAGCCCCGACGACGGCCCCGCCGCGGGGCCGCGCCCGAGCTACACGAGCCCGGACTTCACCAGCCCGGACTTCGGCGGCCCGGAGCACCAGCCGGAATAGCCCCTCGGCTTGCGCCCTCGCAGGGAAGGCGCAGGCCGAGCATCCGGCCATGTCCCGACGCGAGCACCGGCACCCGCGGCCGGTCGGAGCACGGACGATACGTTCGGACCTCAGTCCGCGATCGGCAGGTACACCCGGTTCCCGCTCGCCGCGAACTCCTTCGATTTCTGGAGCATCCCCTCGGCGATCTCCGCGGACGACGCCCCCTCGGCCGCCGCCCCGCCGAACCGCTCCGTGATGCTCTGGCTGATCTTCATCGAGCAGAACTTGGGCCCGCACATCGAGCAGAAGTGGGCCGTCTTGGCCGGCTCGGCCGGCAGTGTCTCGTCGTGGAACTGCCGTGCCGTGTCCGGGTCGAGAGCGAGGTTGAACTGGTCCTCCCACCGGAACTCGAACCGGGCGTCGGACAGCGCGTCGTCCCAGTCCTGGGCACCGGGATGGCCCTTGGCGAGATCGGCCGCGTGGGCGGCGATCTTGTAGGTGATGACACCGGTTTTGACGTCGTCACGGTTGGGCAGGCCCAGGTGCTCCTTGGGCGTGACGTAACAGAGCATCGCCGTGCCCCACCAGGCGATCATCGCGGCGCCGATGCCGGAGGTGATGTGGTCGTACGCCGGTGCGACGTCCGTGGTCAGGGGGCCGAGCGTATAGAACGGAGCTTCATCGCAGATCTCCTGCTGAAGGTCGATGTTCTCCTTGATCTTGTGCATCGGGACATGGCCCGGGCCCTCGATCATCGTCTGTACGTGGAAACGCTTCGCGATCCGGTTGAGTTCCCCGAGGGTCCTCAACTCGGCGAACTGCGCCTCGTCGTTGGCGTCGGCGATCGATCCCGGCCGCAGGCCGTCGCCCAGCGAGTACGTGACGTCGTAGGCGGCGAGGATCTCGCACAATTCCTCGAAGTTCTCGTACAGGAACGACTCCTTGTGGTGCGCGAGACACCAGGCCGCCATGATCGAGCCGCCGCGCGAGACGATGCCCGTCTTGCGGTTCGCCGTGAGCGGTACGTACGGCAGCCGGACGCCCGCGTGGACGGTCATGTAGTCCACGCCCTGCTCGGCCTGTTCGACGACGGTGTCCTTGTAGATCTCCCAGGTCAGTTCCTCGGCCCTGCCGTCGACCTTCTCCAGGGCCTGGTAGAGCGGCACCGTGCCGATGGGAACGGGGGAGTTGCGCAGCACCCACTCCCGGGTGGTGTGGATGTTGCGGCCGGTGGACAGGTCCATGACCGTGTCGGCGCCCCAACGGGTCGCCCAGGTCATCTTCTCCACCTCCTCCTCGATGGAGGAAGTGACGGCGGAGTTGCCGATGTTGGCGTTGACCTTCACCAGGAATCGCTTGCCAATGATCATCGGCTCGATCTCGGGATGGTTGACGTTCGCGGGCAGCACCGCCCGGCCCGCCGCGATCTCCTCGCGGACCACCTCGGGGTCCACGTTCTCCCGGATGGCCACGAACTCCATCTCGGGCGTGATCTCGCCGCGGCGCGCGTAGGCGAGCTGGGTGACCGCCCGGCCGTCGCGGCTGCGGCGGGGCTGGCGTGGCCGTCCGGGGAAGACCGCGTCGAGGTTGCGCAGCCCACCGCGCGGTGAGGTGTGCTTGATTCCGTCGTCCTCGGGACGGACGGGTCGGCCCGCGTACTCCTCGGTGTCTCCACGTCCGACGATCCAGTTCTCCCGCAGGGGTTGCAGGCCCCTGCGGACATCGGTCGCGTGGAACGGATCGGTGTACGGGCCCGATGTGTCGTACAGCGTGACCGACTGCCCGTTGGTGAGGTGCACCTGACGAACCGGCACCCGCAGGTCGGGGCGTGAGCCCTCGACATACGCCTTGTGCCAGCCGATCGACGTTCCGGCCTCCTGGGGCTGTTCGCCCTGATCGGAGGCAGGAGTGCGCGCGTCCTTGTTGGTCATGAGACCTACTCCCTACGCCGGCATTACCCGGTAACAGGTTCAGCGGTCGACGCAGCGGCTTCCGTCAACAGAAGTTTCATGTGAAACATCACTCGTTCCACGTGAAACATCGCAAAGACGGAGGTCAGCGCCCTCTCAGCCCGGTGCTCCGAGCTCCCGCGTGTGCAAAGGTGCCTCCACGCTAGCGTCATGTGTGGCGCGGTGAACAGTGGGCCTCCGCCGTTCTTGCGATGATCGGGCGGTGACCACGACCCAAGAGCCTCCGTACCCCCTTCCCGAGCCGCCGCGCAGGCCCGGCGTCGGCCACGGCAATGGGAGCGGTGGCAGCATCGGTCCGGGGCGCGCTCATGACTTCAGCGAGGGGCAGCACTACGAGCGGAGCTCCGAGCACGGGCAGATCCACGGACGGGGGCAGGGCCCGGACCACGGTCCCGGCGACGGTCACGGTCCCGGCGACGGTCACGGCCACGGCCACGGCCACGGCCACGGCCACGGCCACGGCGACAACGAGCGGAACCCGGGTTCAGGCGGCGGACACGGCCATACGCACAGCCATGGGCCGGCCGCCCCCGTCTCCAAGCACCTGCGGAAGGTCATCGCGGCGGTCCTCGTGCCCTTCGCGGCCGCGGTGGTGGTCGGGCTGATGGTGCTGTGGCCCGGTGGCGCTCCGGCGCACGAGCGCACCGGCGTCGGGTTCGACCGGCAGACCCAGCAGGCCACGGTCACCCAAGTGGTGAACGTGAGCTGCGCCTCGGTGAACGCCTCGGGCGGCGGCGGCACCTCGACCGGTGGCGGTTCGGCCGCCGGGGGCTCGTCCGCCCAGCAGAAGTCGAACAGCACCTGCAAGAAGGCGACGATCCAGGTCGGTACCGGTTCGGACAAGGGCCGCACCTTCACCGAGATCATCCAGCCGGACCAGTCACGGCAGTTGCACGAGGGCGAGAAGGTCGTGGTCGCCTACGAGCCCTCCGCGCCGAAGGACCTCCAGTACTCGGTCACCGACGTCAACCGCCGGATCCCGGTCACGGTGCTCGCAGGCATCTTCGCCCTCGCCGTGGTGGTCGTCGGACGGCTGCGGGGCGTGATGGCGTTGGTGGCACTGGCCATCAGCTTCATGATCCTGAACTTCTTCATCCTGCCCGCCATCCTCCAGGGTTCGAACCCGCTGGTCGTGGCGGTGGTGGGGTCGAGCGCCATCATGCTGATCGCCCTGTACCTGTGCCACGGACTGTCGGCGCGTACCTCCGTGGCGGTGCTCGGCACCCTGATCTCGCTGCTCCTGATCGGCGTACTCGGCTCGCTGTTCGTCGACTGGGCCGCGCTCACCGGCAACACCGACGACAGCACCGGCCTGATCCACGGCCTGTATCCGTCGATCGACCTGAGCGGTCTGCTGCTCGCCGGCGTCATCATCGGCTCGCTCGGTGTCCTCGACGATGTGACGGTGACACAGACCTCGGCGGTCTGGGAGCTGCACGAGGCGAATCCGTCGATGGGCTGGCGGGGCCTGTACCGCGCGGCCATCCGCATCGGCCGCGATCACATCGCGTCCGTCGTGAACACCCTGGTCCTCGCCTACGCGGGCGCGGCCCTGCCGCTGCTGCTGCTGTTCTCGATAGCGCAGAGCAGCATCGGGACGGTCGCCAACAGCGAGCTGGTCGCCGAGGAGATCGTGCGCACGCTGGTCGGCTCGATCGGTCTGGTCGCCTCGGTGCCGGTCACCACGGCGCTGGCGGCCCTGGTGGTCGCCGCGGACCGGCAGGGCCTGGAGAGCGCCGCGGCAGCGGTTCCGGCGGGTGACCAGCCGAGCGTTGCACGCGGTGGACGGGGGCGTCGGCGCAAGCGGTGACCCCGCTCGGGATCACCCGGTCGGACGGCGGCCGGAAGGCCCCACGAGCGCCCCGGCCCGACGGTGGCACCGGCGCACCTCCCGAGCCCCACGGAAGCGTTCCTACGGGCCCCCACGCCC
>NZ_VJZD01000379.1 GCF_009377175.1 Streptomyces adustus | reverse complement strand
GCGTGGGGGTGAGGTGGTCGTCGCGGCCGGGGATCACGATCAGGTCCGCGCGGTCCAGCCAGCCGAGGGTGCGGTCGGGCAGGAGGGCGAGGCCGCCGCGCATCGGGACGGGGGTGGCGGTGTCGGACGCGGTGCGGCGCAGGTCGAAGGCCGGGGCGCCGCGGTCGGTGCGGTCCTGACCCCAGACCTCGGTGATGACGGAGACGTCGAAGGCCCGGATGCCGGGGAAGGCGACCAGGGCCACGCGGTAGGGGCGGCCGACCGGGCCCGGGGTGCTGTCCAAGCTGTCCACGGTGGCAGTAAACCATCGATCGCTGGCTTTTGTTCTGCTGGGGCGGAGGGGCGCGCGGCGGCAGGATCGTAGGCATGGACATCGCAGAGAACGCGGCACTGGTGGTCGTCGACGTGCAGCAGGGCTTCGAGGAGCTGGAGTTCTGGGGGGCGCGCAACAACCCCGGGGCCGATGACAACATCGCGGCACTGCTCGACGCCTGGCAGTCGACCGGACGGCCCGTCGTCTTCGTACGGCACGACTCGGTGAACCCGCGCTCGCCGCTGCGGGCGGGATACGAGGGCAACGACTTCAAGGAGTACGTGGCACAGCGGCGCGGGAAGGGCGCCGGGGCGGAACTGCTGATCACGAAGACGGTGAACTCGGCGTTCCTCGGGACGCCGAGCCTGGACGCCTGGCTGAAGGCGGAGGGGATCACGCAGCTCGTCGTGGCCGGGATCCAGACCAACATGTGTGTGGAGACGACGGCGCGGATGGGTGGGAACCTCGGGTACGAGGTCGTGGTCGCCTACGACGCGACGTACACCTTCGACCTCGAAGGGCCGTTCGGTTGGCGGCGCGAGGCGGAGGAGCTCGCGCAAGCGGCGGCGGTGTCGCTGCACGGGGGCGGGTTCGCCCGGGTCGTGACCACGGAGGAGATCGTCGGCTCGGTGGAGTGAGCAGAGCAGGCGCGGGGTGCCGTGCCGCTGCCCGCTGCCCGGCGTGCGGGCGGCGGGCAGCGGCGTGCGGGCGGGCGCCGGCGTGGGTCAGTTGTTGCCGGAGGCCAGTTCGCGGCTGCGGTCGCGGGCGGCTTCGAGGGCGGCGATCAGGGCGGCCCGTACGCCGTGGTTCTCGAGTTCGCGGATGGCGCTGATGGTGGTGCCGGCGGGCGAGGTGACGTTCTCGCGGAGCTTGACCGGGTGTTCGCCGCTGTCACGGAGCATGGTCGCGGCACCGATCGCGGACTGGACGATCAGGTCGTGGGCCTTGTCGCGGGGCAGGCCGAGGAGGATCCCGGCGTCGGTCATCGCCTCGACCAGATAGAAGAAGTACGCCGGGCCCGAGCCGGAGAGGGCGGTGCAGGCGTCCTGCTGCGACTCGGGGACGCGCAGGGTCTTGCCGACCGCTCCGAAGATCGCTTCGGCGTGGCTGACGTGGTCGGCGGTGGCGTGGGCTCCGGCGGAGATGACGGACATCGCCTCGTCGACCAGGGCGGGCGTGTTCGTCATGACCCGGACCACGGGGGTGCCGGCCGTGAGGCGGTCCTCGACGAAGGCGGTGGTGATGCCTGCGGCTCCGCTGATGACCAGGCGGTCGGCGGGGACGTGCGGGGCGAGCTCGTCGAGGAGGGTGCCCATGTCCTGCGGTTTGACGGTCAGGATCAGGGTGTCGGCGGTCTTGGCGGCCTCCGCGTTGCTGACCGGGACGACTCCGTAGCGGGTGCGGAGTTCTTCGGCTCGTTCCGGGCGGCGGGCGGTGACCAGGAGGTCGGACGGGGCCCAGCCGCCGCGGATCATTCCGCTGAGCAGTGCTTCGCCGATCTTGCCGGTGCCGAGGACCGCGACTTTCTGGATCATGGCTGAGGTGCCCTCCGAGGGGTGCGTCGTCCGGGCTCATCCTCGCATCAGGGGCGGCGGGTTCGGGTGGGGTGTCCGGTGGGCGGACGTGAGTGTCGGAGTGTGGTGCCGGGGCGGGGCGTCGGGGGTGTGCGCCGGGCGCGTGACTGCCGTGGGGCGCCCGCGGGATCAGTGTGGGGCGCCCTCGGGGTCAGGTGGTGCGGCGGCGCAGGGTGGCCGCTCCCAGGCCGAGGACCAGCAGGGCGCAGCCGGCCACGATCAGGGCGTCCCGTACGAAGGTGGCCGTCATGTCGGTGTGCCTGAGCACCTCGTTCATGCCGTCGACCGCGTACGACATGGGCAGTACGTCGGAGATGGCCTCCAGGACCGGGTGCATCTGGTCGCGCGGGGTGAACAGGCCGCACAGCAGGAGCTGCGGGAAGATCACCGCGGGCATGAACTGGACCGCCTGGAACTCCGAGGCGGCGAACGCCGAGACGAAGAGGCCGAGGGCGGTGCCCAGGAGCGCGTCCAGCAGGGCCACCAGGAGCAGCAGCCAGGGGGAGCCGGTGACGTCCAGGCCCAGGAGCCAGACGGCGAGGCCCGTGGCCAGGGCGGACTGGACGATCGCGAGGCCGCCGAAGGCGAGGGCGTAACCCGCGATCAGGTCGCCCTTGCCGAGGGGCATGGCGAGGAGTCGTTCGAGGGTGCCCGAGGTGCGTTCGCGCAGCGTTGCGATGGACGTGACCAGGAACATCGTGATCAGCGGGAAGATCCCGAGCAGGGACGCGCCGATGTTGTCGAAGGTGTGCGGGCTGCCGTCGAAGACATAGCGCAGCAGGACCAGCATCAGGCAGGGGACGAGGATCATCAGCGCGATGGTGCGCGGGTCGTGGCGGAGCTGGCGCAGCACACGGGCCGCGGTGGCCGTGGTGCGGGAGAGGTTCAGGGCGGCGGCGGGGGCGGGTGCGGTCGTGCTCATCGGGCTGTCTCCTTCGTGTGGCCGGCCGCGACGGCCTCGTCCACCAGGTGCAGGAAGGCCGCCTCGACCGTTTCGGAGCCGGTGCGGGTGCGCAGGGCCTCGGGGCTGTCGTCGGCGAGGATCTCGCCCTCGCGCATGAGCAGCAGCCGGTGGCAGCGCTCGGCCTCGTCCATGACGTGGGAGGAGACGAGGAGGGTGGCGCCGCGGTCCGCGGCGATGCGGTGGAAGAGGTTCCACAGGTCCCGGCGCAGGACCGGGTCGAGGCCGACCGTCGGCTCGTCCAGGACCAGGAGTTCGGGGGCGCCGAGGAGGGCGACCGCGAGGGAGACGCGGTTGCGCTGGCCGCCGGAGAGGTTGCCGGCCAGGGCGTCGGCATGGCTCGCGAGGTCGACGTCGGCGATGGCCCGGGTGACGTCGGCGCGGCGGCGGTCGGCGGCCGCGCGGCCGGGGTCGAGTATCGCGGCGAAGTAGTCCAGGTTCTGCCGGACCGTCAGGTCGTCGTAGACGGAGGCGGCCTGGGTGACGTAGCCGATGCGGGTGCGCAGGGCGGGGTGGCCCGCGGGGCGGCCCAGGACCTCAAGGGTGCCGGTGACCTTGGCCTGGGTGCCGACGATCGCGCGCATGAGCGTCGACTTGCCGCATCCGGAGGGGCCGAGCAGGCCGGTGATCTGACCGCGCGGGACGGTGAAGCCGAGGCCGCGCAGGACGGACCGGGAACCGCGCAGGACGGTGAGGGCTTCGGCGCGGATCGCGGGCGGGGTGGGGCCGCCGGTGTCGGTTTCCCCGGGGCCCGGCAAGTAATTCATCATGTGATGAATAATTCTCCGGAGCGGCCGCGCCGTCAAGCGGTTGTGCGGAACGGCGCAGGCGCGCGGCGGTGGGATTGGAGGCAGGGCGTCCGGTTCCTGCGCCTCTGTGTTCACCGGCTGCACACACGGATCGGCCCCACTACGGGCGTTCGTTTCCGACAATGGAATTCAGTTCGCCGAGTCCTCCCCCGGTTCGGCGCCCACGCGTCTCCCGCTGTCGACCGGAGGTGCTGCTGTCATGCGCTGTGGCGTACGCAAGGCCGATCTGTTCGCTTCACTCGTCGTGTTCCTCGTCGCGTTGCCGCTGTGCGTGGGCGTCGCCGTCGCCTCCGGTGTACCGGCCGAACTGGGCCTGGTCACCGGAATCGTCGGCGGCCTGGTCGCCGGGGCGCTGCCCGGCAGCAGCCTCCAGGTGAGCGGTCCGGCGGCCGGGCTGACCGTGCTCGTGTACGAGGCCGTGCGGACGTACGGCCTCGAAGCGCTCGGGGTCCTGGTGTGCGCGGCCGGACTGGTGCAGCTCGCCCTGGGCGCGCTGCGGCTCGGGCGGTGGTTCCGGGCCGTGTCCGTGGCCGTCGTCCAGGGGATGCTCGCCGGGATCGGGCTGGTGCTGATCGC
Organism: Streptomyces adustus; assembly: GCF_009377175.1. Lineage (GTDB taxonomy): Bacteria > Actinomycetota > Actinomycetes > Streptomycetales > Streptomycetaceae > Streptomyces > Streptomyces adustus. Next base: position 1,726 of record NZ_VJZD01000379.1, on the reverse strand, counting down.
CGGGCAGGTCTACGCCCTCGGGGACGTGGCCGCTCCGGGGGACGGGCCCGGGAAGCTCGCCGGACTGGTGTCACTGCCCGGCCGGATGGACCCGGTGGCGTTGTCGGTGGGCGGTGCCACCATGGCCGTACTGCTGCTGTGGCCGCGTTGGCGGCGGGGGGCGCGGCTGGTGCCCGCGCCGCTGGTCGCGGTGGGGCTGGCGGCGGCGGTGACCGGGGTGTTCGACCTGGAGGTGCGGCGGGTCGAGGTCCAGGGACTGCTGGACGTCGTACAGGTGCCGCCGGTGGCGGAGTTCGGGCGGCTGACGGAAGTGGGGGTGATCGGGACCGTCGTGGCCTTCGCGCTGATCGCGTCCGCGGAGTCGCTGTTCAGCGCGGCGGCGGTGGACCGGCTGCACACGGGACCGCGTACGGACTACGACCGGGAGCTGATGGCGCAGGGCGCGGGCAACACCCTGTGCGGGCTGCTGGGGGCGCTGCCGATGACGGCGGTGATCGTGCGCAGCGCGGCGAACGTGCGGGCCGGGGCGCGGACCAAGGCGTCCCGGGTGCTGCACGGGGTGTGGCTGCTGCTGTTCACCGCCGTGCTGCCCGGGGCGCTCGGGGTGATCCCGGTGGCGGCGCTGGCCGGGCTGCTGGTGCACGCCGGGTGCAAGCTCGTGCCGGTGCGCGAGGTGCGGGGGCTGTGGCGCGAGCACCGCGGGGAGGTGGTGGTGCTCGGGGTGACGGCGGTCGCGATCACCGTCGGGAACCTGCTGGAGGGCGTGCTGGTCGGGCTCGCGCTGGCCGTCGCCAAGACGGCGTGGGAGACCAGCCATGTGCATGTGGAGACGGAGGACCTGGGGGCGGCCGGGCTCGTCGTACGGGTGCTGGGGCATGCGACGTTCCTGCGACTGCCGAAACTGCTGGACGCCTTGGAGGCGCTGCCGCGGGACCGGGAGATCCGGCTGGAACTGGGTGGGCTGCGGCACCTGGACCATGCCTGCGCGGCGGCGCTGGAGGGATGGGCCGCCGCGCGCCAGGAGCGTCAGGGAGTGGCGACGATCAACAGGACGTCGTAGACCTCCTCGACCAGGCCGGTCGGGAAGATCTCCAGCAGGCGCTCGCGCTCACGGGCGAGGAAGGCGTCGGCCGCCGACTCGCCGTGCACGAGGAAGAGGGAGTGACTGCCCAGGTTGGCGAGGTGGGTGTCGAGCGGGACCGTGCGGCTCCAGCGGACCGTGCGCCGCGCGTGCTCCGGGACGGCCGGTACCCCCTCGAAGACGTGCGGTGCCGTATAGCCGGGCGAGCCCTGCCGGTTGTCGTACACGCCGCCGAAGTGGCGCCCGATGCGCCGCGCCTGCTCGGTGATCCACGGCACGTCGTGCGGGTCCGTGTTCCACCACAGCGCCAGCGCCCCGCCCGGCCGCAGCACGCGCGCGGCCTCGGGGAGCGAGTGCGCGGGGTCGGTCCAGTGCCAGGCCTGGGCGTAGGTGAGCAGGTCTACGCAGGAGGTGGCGAGCGGGAGCGCGTTGCCGTTCCCGCGCACCAGCGGGACCTCGGGGAGGGTGCGGCGGAGCTGGGCCGCCATGCCGTCCCCGGGCTCCACCGCGATCACCTCGGCGCCGCGGGCGCTCAGCAGGGCGGTCGCGATGCCGGTGCCGGCGCCTATGTCCGCGACCCGGGCGCCGCGCAGCGGGCGGCCGGCGAGTTCCTCGATCGCGTCGAAGAGGGCGGGCGGGTAGCCG
>NZ_VJZD01000378.1 GCF_009377175.1 Streptomyces adustus | reverse complement strand
ATTTTACGGCGCCCACCGACAGCCCCGGCCCCGACAGCCCCGGCCCCGGCGGCCGTCCCCGCCGGTGCGGTGCCCGTCCTCATGCCGAGCCCAGTACGGTCAGCGCCCTGCGGGCCACATCCCGTCCGATCGGCAGCGAGGCCGTCGCCGCGGGCGAGGGCGCGTTCAGCACGTGCACGGCCCGCGCGCCCTCCCGGATCAGGAAGTCGTCCACCAGCGTCCCGTCCCGCAGCACGGCCTGGGCCCGCACCCCCGGCGTCGCCCGCACGAGATCCTGCTCGGTCACCTCCGGCAGCAACCTGCGCACCGCCTGCGCGAACGCCCGCTTGGACACCGATCTGCGCAGCTCGCCCACCCCGTACCGCCAGTGCCGTCGGCCCATCCGCCAGGTTCCGGGCCAGGCCGCCGTACCGGCCAGGTCCCGGGGCCGTACGACCCCCCAGCCGTACCCCTCGCGGGCCAGCGCCGGCACCGCGTTGGGCCCGATGTGGACCTCCCTGTCGATCCCGCGGGTGAGGTGCACCCCGAGGAACGGGAACGCCGGATCGGGCACCGGATGGACCAGCCCCCGCACCAGTTCCGGCCGCGCCAGCTCGTAGTACTCGCCCCGGAACGGCACGATCCGCACCTCCGGCTCGTCCCCGGTCAGCCGCGCCACCTCGTCGCAGTGCAGTCCGGCGCAGTTGACCAGCACCCGCCCCCGCACGACGTCCCCGCGCGCGGTCCGCACGGCGACCCCCCGCTCCGGCCGCCGGTCGATCCGTACGACCTGCGCCCCGTAGCGGATCTCCGCTCCGGAGGCCTCGGCCAGCCGGCGGGCGACCGCCACGAAGTCGCACACGGCCGTCGTGCCGACGTGGATGGCGGCCAGGCCCCGCACCTCGGGCTCGTACTCCGCGATCTGGGCGGCGCCCAGTTCCCGTACCGGGATGCCGTTCTCCCGGCCGCGCTGGACGAGTGCGTGCAGCCGGGGGAGTTCCTCGCGGCCGGTGGCGACGATCAGCTTGCCGGTCACCGCGTGCGCGATGCCGTACTCCGTGCAGAATTTGATCATCTCGGCGGCGCCGCGCACCGCGTACCGGGCTTTGAGGGAGCCGGGCCGGTAGTAGATCCCGCTGTGCACGACACCGCTGTTGCGCCCGGTCTGGTGCCGGGCAGGGCCGGGCTCCTTCTCCAGCACCGTCACCCGTGTGCCCGGCGCGGCACGCGTGATCGCGTACGCCGTCGACAGCCCGACGATCCCGCCGCCGATCACGAGCACGTCGCAGTCGTAACCGCCGTACCCGCCGGGACCGGCGTACTCGCCGTGACCGCTGTACTCGCCGTACTCGCTGCGACCGTCGTGGGCGATCTCCCGCACCTGCACCACCTCCCGGCTCCGATAGTGCACTGCGCCACTGACATCGCCCTCAAACCCGGGAGGCGCCCGCGTGTGTCGCGGACTCAGGCCGGAGCCATCATCAGCAGTGGCCGCGCCCGCTCGCGCAGCTCGACCACGCGCGGTTCGTCGCCGTACGGCTCCAGCCGGTGCAGCAGATCCTTCACGTACTCGGTGGTGCGTGCCGAGGAGATGCGCCCGGCGACCTCCACCGCCCGCACGCCCTGCTCGCACGCCGCGTCGAGGTTGCCCGACTCCAGCTCGGCGACGGCCGAGACGACCAGGCGCAGGCCGTGGGAGCGCACGAACTCCTCCGTCGGCTTCGACAGCGCCTGCTCGGTGAACCGGCGTACCTGGCGCGGTGCCTTCAGGTCCCGGTAGCACTCGGCCGCGTCGGCGGCGAAGCGGTCGTAGGAGTAGAAGCCCAGCCAGGACGGGTCGTTGTCGCCGTCCCGGGAGCGCTCCAGCCAGCTCTCGGCCGCCTTCAGCGCCGCGCCGGCGGCCTGGGCGTCCCCGGCGCGCGCGTGCGCGCGTGCCTCGACCAGCCGGAAGAAGCTCATGGTGCGGGCGGTGGCCAGGCCCCGGTTGCGCTCCAGCGCGGCCTGCGCGAGGTCGACGCCCTCGTCGCCGAAGCCCCGGTAGGTCGCCTGGAGGGACATGGAGGCCAGGACATAGCCCCCGAGGGGGACGTCCGCGGCCGCCCGGGCCAGGCGCAGGGCCTGGATGTAGTAGCGCTGGGCGGCCTCCTGCTGGCCCGTGTCGAAGGCCATCCACCCGGCGAGCCGGGTGAGCTCGGCACTCGCCCCGAACAGTGCCCTGCCGACCTCGTCGGAGTACGAGCCGAGCAGCAGCGGCGCCGCCTCCACCCGCAGGCACTCCGGCACCATCGACGAACGCCAGTCGCCGCCCCCGTACTTGGAGTCCCAGCGCCTGGCGTCCTCCGCGGCCTCCCGCAGCTTCTGCACGTCGCTGTGGCCGACTTTGAGCGGTGCGCCGGACCCTTCGGCGGGGTTCACCTCACGCGCGACCGAACTGTCGGCCGGGGTTATCAGCCACCGGGAGGCGGGCGTCGCGTACGCGCTCACCGCGAACGAGCCGGCCAGCGACTGCCAGATGCCGCCGGAGCCGGCCCGGCGCCCCGCGAGATCGAGACGGTAGAGCTCGGTCGCCGACCGCACCGCCTGCCCGACGTCCCGGGGGAAGGCGAGGCCCACCTCGGGTGCCGGGTCCGCGTCGGCCAGCCCGATCTCGTGCAGCGGCACCGGGCGGCCGAGCTTCTGCCCGATGGCGGCCGCGATCAGGTGCGGCGCGGCGCCCTGCGGCACCATGCCCTTCGACACCCAGCGCGCCACCGACGTCTTGTCGTAGCGAAGAGTCAACCCGCGTTGGGCGCCAAGATCGTTGACGCGACGCGCGAGTCCTGCGTTGCTGATTCCCGCGAGGGCGAGAACGGTGCCGAGTTTTTCGTTCGGCCCGCGTTGCTCCCTGGACATGCGCCACCCCTCGACACAGACGGCTGCCGCGCTGGCATAACCATGCGGCATTCGTAAACCCAGCGTAGTTCGCCGCATCCCAAGCGTTAAGGGGCATTCTTCCGGATGGCGGGATTGTGGTCCGCACTGAAGTACGGGCCCTGTACGCACCGTTGCGGCGTGCTCCCGTTGTGTGGCCGTGCGCCTGTCCGTGCGCTCTTCTCCGGCCATCGCGGGAGCGGTTCCATGGGTCGTGCGTGGGTCGGCCCGCTGTACTGGATCCAGTGGGCTGGGGGACACCGCCGCCTTCATCCCCGCGGGCGGCGGAACGGTCCGGGAGGCGAGCTCCGCCTCCCGGGCTGCGCGGCCGTCGATGGTGGGCGGGGCCTGTACGGAGCGTGTGCGATCGCGCTCCAACTGTCGTGGCCCATTCGTTATTTGGCTGAAAATCGCCCCGGCGCCCGGCGGGCCATTTCCGCTCTCACCATGGATATTGACGGCGCGCGGGGTGTTTTTGGGGAGCGTGCAGGGGGCGCATTCGCGTCGCGGGTGTCGGCGTGGAAGCGCCGAGGTCGCGTGGTGGACACGGCGAGGACGCATCGCCGCCACGGCGCGGATGCCGTACCGCGTACGGGTGTTCGGAGGGTGCGGACACCGGTGCGGGGGCGCATTCCCCTGCCCATAAGCGGCTCCGTCGCCTCTCTGTGACGCGTTCTTCGTGGCAGCATGTGAACCGTTCGTACGGTGCACTGGTTGTCCACAGCCTGTGGAGGCGTCCATGCGGTGGTTGGTGGGATGGAGCAGCACCGCCGCGGGGACCGCCGGCATCGGCTCCGCGGGCGCCACCGGATACGACGGCGAGACCGTGCACCCGGTGGGATCCCAACTCCTGTGGGGCGACCCCGATCCGCTGTGGGCGGTCGGCGACTGGCGCCCGGACGAGGTCCGCACGCTCCAGGCCGACGCCCGGACCCGGATCGCGGTCCTCGGCATCTGCGGCGCGAGCGACGAGGAGCTGCGGCTCGGCCTGCTCACCGCGCGCGGAGGGGCACTTCGGCATCTGACGGCCTGGCCGGGCAGCTACACGGCCGTCGTCCAGGTCGGCCGCCGGGTCACCGTCTGCGGCGATCTCGCCGGCGCCCGGCCGGTGTTCTACACCCCGTGGGCGAACGGCACCGCGTACGCCACGGCCGCGCTGCCGCTCGCCGACCTCATCGAGGCCAACCTCGACTTCGGACATCTCGCCGCCCTCCTGGCCGCGCCCGACGTCCCCGCCGCCCTGGACGACTCCACCCCCTACGCCGGCGTCCGGCGCATTCCACCAGGGCACGCGCTGATCCTGCGCGCCGGAGCGCGCGAGGTCGCGGGCTACGAACCGGTCGCCTCCCTCGCCGTGGCCGCGCCCCCGGTCGACCCGGACCGCGCCGTCGACGCGGTCCGCGACGCGCTCGTCGAGGCCGTACGGACCCGTCTCGCCGCCCCCCGGCACGTCCCCGGCGCCGACATCGACCCCGGTCCGGTGCCCGGCATGGGCCCGGCCGAACGGCGCGCCGCGCGCGGGATGCCGGTCCCCGGCATCGGCGCGGACCTGTCCGGCGGACCCGCCTCCAGCACCCTGGCACTTCTGGCCGCCGGACTGCCCGGCATGCCGGGGACCGTCCTGGGACACGGCACCGGCGCGGGGGAGCGCCTGCTGGCGGTCACCTTCAACGACCTGGCGTCCACCGGCCGGGAGGCCGAGGTGGAACGCGCCGGGAGGCTCGCGGCCAACCCGCGCCTGCACCACGTGGTGGTGGCGGGCGGCGAGGAGACACTGCCGTACGCCGACCTGGACGGCCCGCTGACCGACGAACCCGGCCAGGCCCTGGTGACGGCCGCCCGCCACCGCGCCCGGCTCGCCTCCGGCAGCGCGGACCACTTCACCGGGTACGGCGCCCGCCAGGTCCTGGACGCCCATCCGGCCCGGCTGGCGGACCTGCTGATGGACCGCAAGCGGCGCCATCTCGTACGCCCCGTCGCCGCACTGGCCAAGGCGGACGGCTCGGTGCTGGTCCCCGCGCGCGTGTACGGCGCCGCCCGGCGGCTGGCGCGCACCCCGTACCGGGCGGGTGTGGAGGGTCTTGCCGAGCGCCTGCTCCAGCGCCGCTTCGACGAGCCCGGCGGCGCCGTGGAGGCGTCGCTCGCCGCCCTCGCGTGGGCCAGACCGGGGCCGGCGGCCCGCTGGCTGACCGGCGAGGCCCTCGCCGACGTGTCGGTCCGTCTCCAGGGGGCGACGAACCGCGCCGGGGGCGGGCCGGGCCAGCGCCCCGGCGACTTCCGCGCGCGTACCGCCCTCGCCCGGCACGCGGCGGACCTGCGCACCCTGGAACAGGCCGTCGAGATCCGCTTCCAGCGCCTGCACACGCCGTTCCTCGACAACCAGGTCGTCCGCGCCTGCCGCACCCTCCCGGAGACCCTGCGGGTACGGCCCGGCGCCCGCGCCGAGATCCTGCGCACGGTCCTCAGGGGCGCCGGCATCGCCGACCTCCCGCCCGGCTGGGGCGCCCCCACCCACGCGTCGGCGGCGGCCGCCACGCGTACGGGACTGCGGGTGGCCGCGGGCCCGCTGATGGAACTGTTCGACACGCCCCTGCTGGCACAGGCCGGCATCGTCGAGGCGCGCGTCGTGCGCAAGGCCCTGCGCGGCGCCGCGGCCGGCGAGCCCCTCCCCCTCGACGGCCTCGCCGACCTGGTCTCCCTCGAACTGTGGCTGCGCCGCCTGCTGGCCCGCCGGGGCACCTGCTGGACGGGAACACCGGCCCGCGCACGCGCGGTACCGGCCGGGATCACCCGGGTGATCCCGGCCGTGGCACCGGTACGGGGAGCCCGGGGCCTGACGTAGCCGACGGCACGCACGCGTGGCTCGGCCGAGGGCGGGCACGGGTGCCCGGCGTGGCTCAGGGGACGTGTACGTGCCTGGTCGGGGGCGGGACGTGTGGGTGCCCTGGCCGGTGCGGGCACGCGCGCGTGCCGTGGTCGATGGCCCGCGCGGGTGACCCGGCCGAGGGCACGGGCGCGTGCAGGCGCACGGGCGTGGGCACCGGTGCGTGCGGCGCGGGGCGGGTGCGTGCGGCGC
>NZ_VJZD01000377.1 GCF_009377175.1 Streptomyces adustus | reverse complement strand
GCACCCGCCCGCTGCCGGCCCGGCATCCGCCCGGCGGGTGAGACCCACCCGCCGGGCATCGCCGTATGCCCACCGCTCACAGCCGCGGGTCCACCGGCTCCGATTCCAGGGCCAGTACTCCGAACACCGCCTCGTGCACCCGCCACAGGGGCTCGCCCTCCGCCAGGCGGTCCAGGGCCTCCAGACCGAGTGCGTACTCGCGGATCGCGAGGGAACGCTTGTGGTTCAGGAACCGTCCGCGCAGTCGGGTCAGGTTGTCGGGGCGCGTGTACTCCGGACCGTAGATGATCCGCAGGTACTCGCGTCCCCGGCACTTGATGCCGGGCTGCGCCAAGCGCCCCTCGCCGGTGCGCACCACCGCGCCGAGCGGCTTGACGACCATGCCCTCGCCGCCGCGGCCCGTCATCTCCAGCCACCAGTCGACGCCTGCCTGCACCGACTCCGGGTCCCCGGTGTCGACGTACAGGCGCCGGGTGGTGCGCAGCAGTCCGGTGCCGTCGTGCTCGACGAGGCGGTCGAGCAGGGCGAGCTGTTCGTCGTGCGGGAGCGCGGCGAGGCTGCGGCCCTGGACGGCCAGGAGCTGGAACGGCGCCATCCGTACGCCGTCGAGGCCGTCCGTGGTCCAGCAGTAGCGGCGGTAGGCGTCGGTGAACGCGGCCGCGTCCGCGGCCCGTTCACGCTGGCGGGCCAGCAGGTCGGCGACGTCGACACCCCGGGCGGCCGCGCCCTCCAGCGCGGCCAGCGCGCCCGGGAACACCGCCCCGGAGGCGGCGCCCACCGCCGCGTACTGGCTGCGCAGCAGTCCCTGGGCCTTCAGCGACCACGGCATCAGCTCGGCGTCGAGCAGCAGCCAGTCGGTGTCGAGCTCCGCCCACAGCCCGGCCGCGTCGATCGCCGACCGCAGCCGGCCGAGGACCGCCTCGGTGACCGAGGGGTCGTCGAAGAACGGGCGGCCGGTGCGGGTGTAGAGGGAGCCGGTCGGACCCGCCCCGACGCCGAAGCGCCGCTGCGCCGTCTCCGCGTCCCGGCAGACCAGGGCCACCGCCCGCGAGCCCATGTGCTTCTCCTCGCACACGACCCGCTCGACGCCGTCCTCGCGGTACTGCGTGAACGCCTCGACGGGGTGCTCCAGATAGCCCTCGACGTGCGAGGTGGCCGTCGGCGCCATGGTCGGCGGGAGGTACGGCAGCAGCCGCGGGTCCACCGCGAAGCGGCTCATGACCTCCAGGGCTGCGGCCGCGTTCTCCTCACGGACGGCCACCCGGCCGGCGTACCGGGTCTCGACCGCGCGGCGGCCGTGCACGTCCGCCAGGTCCAGCGGGCGTCCGTCGTGGCCGCCCGGCGCCTCGCTGCGCAGCGGCTTCGTCGGCTCGTACCAGACCTGCTGGGCCGGTACGTCGACCAGCTCGCGCTCCGGCCAGCGCAGCGCGGTGAGCTTGCCGCCGAAGACGGCCCCGGTGTCCAGGCAGATGGTGTTGTTCAGCCAGGTGGCCGTCGGAACGGGGGTGTGGCCGTAGACCACGGCCGCCTTGCCCCGGTAGTCCTCGGCCCACGGGTAGCGCACCGGCAGGCCGAACTCGTCGGTCTCGCCGGTGGTGTCGCCGTACAGCGCGTGCGAGCGGACCCGGCCGGAGGTGCGGCCGTGGTACTTCTCCGGCAGACCGGCGTGGCAGACCACCAGCCGGCCGCCGTCGAGGACGTAGTGGCTGACGAGCCCGTCGATGAACTCCCGTACCTGCTGCTTGAACTCCTCGCTCTCGCCCGCCATCTGGTCGATCGTCTCGGCCAGTCCGTGGGTGTGCTGGACGTTGCGGCCCTTGAGGTGGCGCCCGTACTTGTTCTCGTGGTTGCCGGGCACGCACAGGGCGTTGCCGGAGCCGACCATGGACATCACGCGACGCAGCACACCGGGGCTGTCCGGGCCGCGGTCGACGAGGTCGCCGACGAACACCGCCGTACGGCCGTCCGGGTGCACGCCGTCGACATAGCCCAGCCGGGTGAGCAGGGACTCCAGCTCGGCCGAGCAGCCGTGGATGTCGCCGACGATGTCGAAGGGACCGGTGAGGTGGGTGAGGTCGTTGAACCGCTTCTCGGTGACGACGGTGGCGTGCTCGATCTCCTCCACCCCGCGCAGCACATGCACCTTGCGAAAGCCCTCGCGCTCCAACTGCCGCAGCGAACGTCGCAGTTCGCGGATGTGGCGCTGGACCACTCGGCGCGGCATGTCCGCCCGGTCGGTGCGGGCCGCGTTGCGCCGGGCGCACACCTCCTCCGGGACGTCCAGCACGATGGCGATGGGCAGCACGTCGTACTTCCTGGCGAGGTCGATCAGTTGACGCCGGGAGTCCTGCTGCACGTTGGTGGCGTCGACGACCGTGCGCCGGCCCGCCGCGAGCCGCTTGCCCGCGATGTAGTGCAGGACGTCGAAGGCGTCCCGGCTGGCGCTCTGGTCGTTCTCGTCGTCGCTGACCAGGCCGCGGCAGAAGTCGGAGGAGATGACCTCGGTGGGCTTGAAGTGGCGTCGGGCGAAGGTGGACTTGCCCGAGCCGGACGCGCCGACCAGCACGACGAGGGAGAGGTCGGTGACGGGCAGGGTGCGCCCCTGTCGGATCTCGGTCATGCCGCCTTCGCCTCCTTCTTGTCGGTCCTGTCGGTGTCCCGCATCCGGAACACGGCCATCTGTGTGGGCGGCCCCACCTCGGGGTCGTCCGGTCCGACCGGCCTGAACTCGACCTCGTAGCCGTGCCGTTCGGCCACGAGTCGCGCCCAGGTGCGGAACTCCTCGCGCGTCCACTCGAAGCGGTGGTCGCCGTGCCGGACGTGTCCGGCCGGGAGGGTCTCCCAGCGGACGTTGTACTCGACGTTCGGGGTGGTCACGAGGACCGTGCGCGGACGCGCCGCGCCGAACACCGCGTACTCCAGGGCGGGCAGCCGGGGCAGGTCGAGGTGCTCGATCACCTCGCTCAGCACGGCGGCGTCGTAGCCCTTGAGCCGGTTGTCGGTGTAGGAGAGCGAGCCCTGGAAGAGCTGGACCCGCGCGGCCTGCCGCTCACCCATCCGGTCCAGCTTCAGCCGCCGGGCGGCGATGGTCAGCGCCCGCGCCGAGACGTCCACGCCCACGATCTCCGTGAACCGCGGGTCCTTCAGCAGCGCCTGCACCAACTGGCCCTGCCCGCAGCCGAGGTCGAGGACCCGGGCCGCACCGGACTCGGTCAGCGCGGTGACGATCGCGTCGCGGCGCTGCACGGCCAGCGGGGTCGGCTTCTCCTCCGTCTCGGCCTCGGCCGCCACGGCGTTGTCGATCTCCTCGACCGCGCTGTCGTCGGCCTCCGCCAGCCGTACCAGCTCCAGCCGTTCCATCGCCTCCCGCGTCAGCGACCAGCGACGCGACAGATAACGGTTGGTGATCAGCTTCTGCTCGGGGTGGTCGGGCAGCCAGCCCTCTCCGGCCCGCAGCAGCTTGTCGACCTCGTCGGGGGCGACCCAGTAGTGCTTGGCGTCGTCCAGGACGGGCAGCAGGACGTAGAGGTGGCGCAGCGCCTCGGCGAGGGTCAGCGTCTGCGACGCGAGGACCAGGCGCACGTACCGCGAGTCGCCCCACTCCGGGAACTCGGTGTCCAGGGCGACCGGTTCGGCGGTCACCGTCCAGCCGAGCGGTTCGAAGAGGCGTCCGACCAGGCCGGCGCCGCCACGGGCGGGCAGCGCGGGCACCTCGATGCGCAGCGGCAGGGGCTGCCCGGCCCGCTCGGGCAGGGCGTTGCACACACCGCGCATCGCGCTGGAGAACACCGCGCTCAGCGCGACCGCGAGCAGCGAGGAGGCCGCGTACGGGCGGTCGTTGACGTACTGCGCGAGCGCCGCGTCGGGTGCGCCGCCCCGGCCCTTGCCCTTGCCGCGCCGCACCAGCGCCACCGTATCGACCTCCAGCAACAGCGCGGCCGTGCAGCGCTCGTCGTCCGCCTCGGGGTAGAGGACGTGCGCGGTGCCGTAGGAGGTCGAGAACGCCTGCGATTTCCCGGGATGCTTGTGCAGCAGGAACCCTAGGTCGGTCGCGGGGCGCTCCTCGGTGCCGGTGGTGCTGATCGTCAGGAACATATGGTCGAGTCTCCCGGGCAGAACGGCTCGCGACCACCGGTTTTCCCGCGTCCGGGGGCCGGGGGGTGCGTGGCGCCAGGGCGCGCCGCGGGGCGCATGACGCCCGGGCCTCGCGGGGCGCCCGGGCATCGCGGGGCGCCCGGGCATCGCGGGGCGCCCGGGCCTCGCCGGCCTCGCAGGGCGCCCGGGCCTCGCCGGCCTCGCGGGGCGCCCGGGCACCCTGGGGCGCATGATGCCCGGGGCCCGCATGACGCCCGGGGCCCGCTGGCCTCGCGGGGCGCCCGAGCACTGCGGGCCCGGTCGCGGAAGCCGTTCACCAGGCCCGGGCGCGAGAAGCGGCCCACCGGGCCCGGAGCGTGGACGGTGGTCCGGCCCGGCGTGGACGGCGGTCGGCGTCGACCTTGAGCTCGTCGACCTCGCGGCCCATCGCGGCGGCGCGCCGGGCGACCTCCTGGTCGTCCCTGCCGACGCAGACCACGAGGGCGTTGGAGCAGACGAGGTCGTCGGCCGCGCGGCCGGCTTCCACCGCGGCGGCCCGCACCCGGCCGAACTGCCGCTCGCTGTCCTCGACCGAGCCGAACGGCATGTTGAACTCGTCCGCGTACTGCCCGGCCAGCCGCGGCGTCCGGCTCGCGCCGTGGCCGCCGATCAGCTCCGGGATCCTCCGCTGAGCGGGCTTGGGCAGCGCGGGCGAGTCGGTGAGGTCGTAGTACGTGCCGTGGCAGTCGTAGGACTTGCCGGGCTCCGTCGCCCACAGTCCCGTGACGATCTCCGGCTGCTCCTCCGCACGGCCGAACTTCTCCTTCGGGAACGGAATTCCGTACGCCGCGCGCTCCTCCTCGAACCAGCCCGCGCCCAGGCCGAGTTCGACGCGACCGCCGGACATCCGGTCGACCTGCGCGACCTGGATGGCGAGCACTCCGGGCAGCCGGAAGGTGGCGGCGGTCATCAGCGTGCCGAGCCGGATGCGCTTGGTCTCGCGGGCCAGGCCCGCAAGGGTGATCCAGGCGTCCGTGGGGCCGGGAAGGCCGTCGACGGAACCCATCTTGAGGTAGTGGTCCGACCGGAAGAAGGCGTCGAAGCCGAGGTCCTCGGTCGCCTTCGCCACGGTGAGCAAGGTGTCGCAGGTCGCCCCCTGCCGGGGCTCGGTCAAGCGCTGTTCACGCATCAATTGCATCGAGCCGGAGGCCTCCTCCGCAGGGTGCGACTTCTACACGGCCGCGTACCGCCGCCAGCACGTCTCTTCGATCCACGGGGAACCGCGTCCTCGTCGCGTTCGGCAGCCCGGCGCCGCGGAACCCGCACGCTCCAGTCCGTCTGGCGCAGGATGCGCCAGGTCTGCGCCGGGGGGCGGCTGACGCCGGAGGGCGACGAACGCCGACGGGTGGTGGGCGCCGGGGCGACTGACACGAATCTCGTGGCGCAGATCACAAACAGCTGTGGCCGGATCGTGGAGTACCCATGAACTTCCCATGCCATGCTCATGCCTCATTACCGACCGGTAGTACTCGTCAGTAGGACTCACCGGTGACGGTTCCCCTTTGCCACCCCCCACCCCCCTCAGGACTTGACCTTGCGCAGACGCACGAGGCGTGGGCACACGCGTGCCCTCATGCCCTTACTGACCACGGCCGCCCTCCTCCTCGCCGCCGGCTGCTCCTCGCCGTCGCGGTCCGCCGACCCGCCCGCCACGGCGGCGGCCGGCGAACAGGCCACCGCCACCGCCACCACCGGCACCGCCTCCTCCGAACGTTCGCTCGCCGTCGCCGCGGCCCCGGCGGACGCCGCGACCGCCACCGCCCACCCGGGACGTTCCGGCGCGGAGACGGCCCACGGCACGACACTCGCCGTCAGCTCGTACGACAGCAAAACCCGACGCGCGGTCATCGCGCCGAAGGC
>NZ_VJZD01000376.1 GCF_009377175.1 Streptomyces adustus | reverse complement strand
GTCGGTGGTGGTGTGGGCGCACCACATGTTCGCGACCACAGGAGCCGGGCCTTCGTCGTCGCGGCGGACGTCAGCCCTTCCAGGCCCGCGCCACCCTGCCGTCCCGCACCTCGAAGTTCAGTCGGCCCACGCGGTACTCCATGGTGACGACCGTGCCCGGCGGCAGCGAACGCACCGCCGTCCAGCCGCGCTCGCGCGCGAGGCGCTCGGCACGCCCGGCCTCCAGGCCGACATACGCGTCCGGATTGTCCTGGGGCTCCGCGGGCGGAGTGGGAATCGGTGACATACCGCCACGCTAGGCCGTGGGCGGCCTCCTCGGAAGGCGGGACTGCGTCGTGGATCACTCCGGTCACGCTTCTGTCACAGGATCACGACATACGTTTCGATCGAACTGCGTCACACGATCGGGCGGTCCTATAGCCCTTCCGCGCGTATTCGAACGGAATTACCGCGTGTCTGCCCGGCCCCGTGAAATGGGCGACGGAAAATGCCGGGAGAACCGCTCCGGAGTGCCGTTCCCCGGCGATTTCACACGGGGCGCGGCAGCTGACGCCGCATAGGAAATTCACGGCTCCATCACACACCCCCCGTACGGCCCCGGTCGGGAGCAGGGCGGCGCGAGCGGCACGGCGCGGGCCCGTCGGCCCGTGGGCACAGGCGCGGCACGGGCCTCTGCGGACCCGGGACGCGACGAGCGAAGGGGCGAGCGAACGATGGGGACGGAGACCGTCGGGACGGCGGCGCGGCCCGGCCACGCGACCCGGCCGGGCCGTGTGGTCGTCGACTGGCTGACCACCACCGACCACAAGAAGATCGGCCACCTCTACCTGATCACGTCGTTCGGGTTCTTCCTTGCCGGTGGAGTCATGGCGCTGCTGATGCGGGCCGAGCTCGCCCGGCCGGGACTCCAGATCATGGACAACAACCAGTACAACCAGCTGTTCACGATGCACGGCACGATCATGCTGCTGCTCTTCGCGACGCCGAGCTTCGCGGGCTTCGCCAACGAGCTGATGCCGTTGCAGATCGGCTCCCCCGACGTCGCCTTCCCCCGGCTGAACATGCTGTCGTACTGGCTGTTCCTGTTCGGCGGTCTGATGGTGCTCGGCTCGCTGGCCGTGCACGGCGGTCCGGCCGCGTACGGCTGGTTCGCCTACGCCCCGCTCAACAGCGCGAGGCACTCCCCCGGGGTCGGCCCCGATCTGTGGATCATGGGGCTGGCGCTGGCCGGCTTCGGGACGATCCTCGGCGCGGTCAACTTCGTCACCACCATCATCGGGATGCGCGCCCCCGGCATGACGATGTTCCGGATGTCGATCTTCACCTGGAACACGCTGTTCACGTCGATCCTGGTCCTCATGGCGTTCCCGGTGCTGGCGGCGACGCTGCTGGTGCTGGAGGCGGACCGGCGCCTGGGCGCCCGGGTGTTCGACGCGGCCAACGGCGGCGCGCTGCTGTGGCAGCACCTGTTCTGGTTCTTCGGGCACCCAGAGGTGTACATCATCGCGCTGCCGTTCTTCGGGATCATCACGGAGATCCTCCCGGTCTTCAGCCGCAAGCCGGTCTTCGGCTATCTGACGCTGGTCGGCGCGACGATGGCGATCACCGGTCTGTCGGTGGTGGTGTGGGCGCACCACATGTTCGCGACCGGTGCGGTCCTGCTGCCGTACTTCTCGTTCATGTCGTTCCTGATCGCGGTGCCGACGGGCGTGAAGTTCTTCAACTGGAGCGGGACGATGCTCAACGGCTCACTGTCCTTCGAGACCCCGATGCTGTGGGCGACGGGCTTCCTGGCGACCTTCCTGCTCGGCGGTCTGACCGGGGTGATCCTGGCGTCGCCGCCGATGGACTTCCAGGTCACCGACTCGTACTTCGTCGTCGCGCACTTCCACTACGTCGTCTTCGGCACGGTCGTCTTCGCGATCTTCGCCGGGTTCTACTTCTGGTGGCCCAAGTTCACCGGGAAGATGCTCGACGAGCGGCTCGGGAAGATCCACTTCTGGACGCTGTTCGTGGGCTTCCACACCACGTTCCTGGTCCAGCACTGGCTGGGCGCGGAGGGCATGCCCCGCCGGTACGCCGACTATCTCGCCGCCGACGGCTTCACCGCCCTGAACACCGTCTCCAGCATCGGCGCCTTCCTGCTGGGCATGTCCACCCTGCCGTTCCTGTACAACGTCTGGAAGACCGCCCGGTACGGCACGAAGGTCGAGGCCGACGACCCCTGGGGGTACGGCCGCTCCCTGGAGTGGGCGACCTCGTGCCCGCCGCCCCGGCACAACTTCACCGCGCTGCCCCGGATCCGCTCGGAGTCCCCGGCGTTCGATCTGCACCACCCCGAGTACGCGGGCCGGGACCGTCGGCCCGGGCCAGCGCCGCGTCCAGCCGGTCCCGGGCCGTCCTGATCGCCTCGACGAGTTCGGCCGGCTCCAGCACCTCGAACGGGAAGCCCATCATCATGACGTGGACGACCATCACGTCCAGGTTCGTGGCGCCGGTGCGCAGGACACAGGCGTCGTCGCCGTCGGCCTCCAGCGTCCCGGCGGAGGGCGAGACCCGTTCGGCCGCCTCGTGCAGCGGCACCAGCAGCCGAACGGCGGCGTGTGCGGCGTACGCGCGCGTGGAGACCCCCCGGGAGACATAGGCGGCGAGGTCGTCGGCGGGCGGCTCACGGGGCGTGAAGCGCGGTCCGTGCGGCGGTCTGGGCGTCATGCGGTCGACGCGGAAGGTGCGCCAGTCCTGCCGGTCGAGGTCCCAGGCGACCAGGTACCAGCGGCGTTCGGTGCACACCAGGCGGTGCGGCTCGACACTGCGGCGGGTGGCCGAGCGGTCGTGCCCGAGATAGTCGAAGCGCAGCCGCTCGGTGTCCCGGCAGAGGTGGGCGAGTTCGGTGAGCACGGCCGGGTCGACGGCGGACGGCCGCGGGCCGCGCAGCATGGGCACGGTGAAGGCGTTCAGGGCGGCCACCCGTCGGCGCAGCCGGTGCGGCAGCACCTGCTCCAGTTTGGCCAGGGCGCGTACGGAGGTCTCGTCGATGCCCTCGATGCCCTGCCCGGCGGCCGTGCGCAGCCCGACGGCGACGGCCACCGCCTCCTCGTCGTCGAGGAGCAGCGGCGGCAGTTCGGCGCCGACCCCGAGTTGGTAGCCGCCGCCCGTGCCGGGGCTGGCATTGACCGGGTAGCCGAGTTCGCGCAGCCGGTCCACGTCCCGGCGCACGGTGCGCGCGGTGACGCCGAGCCGGTCGGCGAGTTCGGCCCCGGACCACTCACGGTGGGCCTGGAGGAGCGAGAGCAGGCGCAGCAGCCGTGCGGAGGTCTCCAACATGGTCGAAGTGTCGCGCACGGGGCGACCGACGACCGCCCCCCACCCGGGCCGCGCAGGGCCGGGTGGGGGGCGGGTGGCTCAGAGGACGAGGCGCTGTCCGGGCAGGATCATGTCGGGATCGTCGCCGATGACGGCCCTGTTGGCGGCGTAGAGCCGCTGCCAAGCGATGCCGTGCCGGGCCGCGATGCCGCTGAGCGTGTCACCGGGGCGCACGGTGTAGTCGCCGCGCGAGGCGTCGCGGGCCGGGTGCTCCGTCGGACGGGCCGGCGACGTCGACGGCTTCGAGGACTTCGACTCCTTCGAGGACTTCGTCGACTTCGAGGAGTGCGAGGAGTGCGCGGACTTCGACGTCGACGACGATGTCGACCTCTGCTTCTCCGGGGCCGCCCCGTAGTTGCCCGCGGGGGCGCTGCCGGACGCTCCGGAGCGCGCCGCGCAGGTGGGCCAGGCGCCCCAGCCCTGGGCGCCCTGGACCTTGGTGGCCACGGCGATCTGCTGGGACCTGGTGGCCCGGTCGGCGGTCGGGGCGTAGGCGCCGCCGCCGTACGCGCGCCAGGTGCCGGCGGAGAACTGGAGTCCTCCGTAGTAGCCGTTGCCGGTGTTGATGTGCCAGTTGCCGCCGCTCTCGCACCGGGCGATGCGGTCCCATACCCCGCCGTCCGCCGCCGCCGAGTTGCCGGCCGTGGCGAGCAGTCCGAGGGGGGCGAGCAGCGCCGCCCCGGCGAGGACCGCCGTCGTACGGGTCTTACGGGTGATGCCGCCGCTGGTATCGGCACATTCGGACATGTGAGTCCCTCTCGAACAACTCGGGGTCCCCCGAGCGGACCGCTCCGACCGCGTGCGGACGCGGTCGGCACGCTCCGCCCGTCCGCCGGACGGTGGTGCTGCGCCCTGTTGCGGCGCGGCCGGCGGACTTCCCGAGCGGTGCTCTGTGCACACGGCGGAGGAATGTAGAGAGCTGAGCGCGGCGACATCAACCAACTCCCCGTCGTCCCAGGCCAGTTCATGGTTACCGCGGGTATCAGCTAAATCCGGACACCCACTTAATTCATCGATTTCCGCATTTGTCGACCAAGCGCCGAGGCGATTTGTGACTCACTTCACCGAATGAACTTCCTTGACTTTCTCCGCTCTTGACGTTGAGTGTCCGATTCCGCACCGGACGTGACCCTGTGCGGTGGATGGTTCGATTCCGTTCGCCCGGGAGCGTGACCCCCGCCACAGATCGCCCGTTGTCTTCTGCATGAGCCCGGGAACACCCCGGACCACGGGCCGGGAGCCACCCGGTCCCGCCACGCACCGCATCCCGAGGGAGCCACCGTGCCGCGCATGCTCGACGTCAGCGACGAGGTACGCGCCGAGATCGGCGACGAAGAAGCCGACCGGCTGCTCGCCGGAGAGAACGCCCCGGGCAGTTACGACTGCACGTCCTGTCGCACCCCGGGCGACTCCGAGCACGAGCGCACCAGCACCGTCCTGTTCATCGGGGACGAGACCGCCGTACTCGCCTTCGCCCACGCGGGCTGCCTGCCCTCGCAGGTCGTCCAGGTCACCGAGGAGCAGTTGCAGGGCGCCGTCCGTTCCATCGGCGGCACCGCGGGCGGCGACCAGCAGCAGGCCATGCCCGAGCAGGCCGTGCTCGGTGTGACCAGCGGGCTCGTCCTGATCGCCGGGGAGCTGCACCCCGCGCTCGTGGTGGAGCCGACCGCGCCCATCGTGCGGCCCGGATCCACGGACATCGGCGACGACTTCCTGCCGCTGCTGATCGAGCAGGGCTTCATGCCGCTCATCGAACTGACCGAGGTGCCGCCGGTGCTGCACGGCTGGTCGGTGCTGCTCGCCGCGGGCCAGCTGCACGCCGTGCTCCAGCCGGGCGCGAACGGGGGCCAGCCGGTCGCCTGGTGGCAGGCGCACCAGCCGCTCCAGGTCACCGACAGCTGGCGGGCGGCGGCCAACAAGCACCAGCAGGTGCTCATGTACGCGGCGCCGGTCGGCTCGATCGGCCGCCAGCCCCGCGAGGACCTGCTGCGCGGCGCGCTGGACAAGGCGGCGGCCAACGGCAAGCTGGTCGGCTCCGCGCTGCCGCTCGCGGGGATCTGAGCACCCGCGTTCCCGAACGGCCGGACCGCCGACCGCAGTCCGGCCGCATCCCCAGGGCGGCGGGGTCGTTTGGACATACGTGCACGCATACGACGTTCCCCGCCGCCCGGCCTTCCAGCCGGTCCCGCCCGCAGGCTCCCCGCTCCGTCCGGGACGGGAGGTGCCCGCGCCGCGACCGGCTCAGGAACCTCATGGCGTTCCTTCGGCCACCCCGATCTACGACGCGCTCTACGCGGAGTACGTCAAGTCCTTCCGCACCCTGCCCGGCGACCGCAGCGGCGAGGACGACCTGGGCTTCACCGCCTTCGCGAGCATCACGCACCGTACGGGCTCGCCCGGCGTCCATCGCGCGGGCACCTTCAGCAGTTCGTACAGCGCCTACAGCGCGGGGGCGAGCAGCGCGCGGGGCAGCGGTGGGCAGCTGTCCCCATGGCAGCGCGTCGGACAGCTCGGACAGCTCGGCCAGGGCAGGCAGGCGGCGCAGAGCACGCTGGGCAGCACCCAGCACGGGACGGGCATGCGGCACGTCCCGGCGGCGCTGCCGCCCACACCCCGCAGCGGCCTCTGAGCCCCGGGCCGCCCCGAGCCGGACCGGGCTTTCGGGCCCCACGTACGACGAGCGGGGGCGGCCCCGGGTTTCCCCGGGGCCGCCCC
>NZ_VJZD01000375.1 GCF_009377175.1 Streptomyces adustus | reverse complement strand
GCCGGCGCCTGGGCCGGGTGCTGCGGTTCGTCCACCGTGATGCCGAAGTCCGTCGCCAGTCCCTCCAGCCCGCTGCCGTAGCCCTGGCCGACGGCCCGGAACTTCCAGGCGCCCTGGCGGCGGTAGAACTCGCCCAGCACGAACGCCGTCTCGACGCTCGCGCCCGTGCTGTCGAAACGCGCGTGGACGGTCCCCCGCTCCGCGTCCCGGACCTCGATGTACAGACCGGGGATCTGCCCGAACGTGCCGCCGTCGGCGGAGGCGGCGAGGACCACGGTCTCGACGGCGGGCTCCACGCGCGCGAGGTCGACGAGCAGGGTGTCGGTCACCCGGCCGCCGCCGTCCCGGCGCTTTCCCTCGTGCCGGACGGTGCCGGAGGAGTGCGCGGGCTGGTTGTAGAAGACGAAGTCCCCGTCCGAGCGGACCTTGCCGCCGACCAGCAGGAGCGCCGAGGCGTCGGCGTCCGGTACCCCGGGGCCGGCTCCCCAGCCCAATTCGACGCGCAGTGCCGTTGTCGGCACCGGCGTATTCGATCCCTTCGACATTGACATGTCCGCCCCCATCACGTCCCACTCGCCGGGCCGGGTCCCGGCCCCCATCGGGTTGTCTACGGAACCAACCTATTCCGCGCGCTGGAGAACTCCCACGAAGAGGCGGAAACCCGGGAGGTCAACCACCGGTAACCCCTCCGGAACTCGGGCTTTACGCGATCGGCACCATGCCTGGTGCCCCTTTTTCCCATGTTCGCTCGCATTGGGGATCCCAGGTCACTACGGACGCGGAAAACAACCCTCTTATCGGTCTCCCCAACCAGCACATCGTGGGCTTAACTTATGTGCCATGACCTCCCCCCGCTCCACCTATGGCGGCGGCTACTACTCCGCCTCCTTCCCGGACACCCCGATCTACGACTCGCTCGTGGCCGAACGGGGCACTCCGCAGATCGCCCCGATCCGGGTCCCCGCCGCGTACGACATGGGCAACAGCTTCCCGTCGATGGGCAGCAACCTGCCCGCGCTCCCCTCGGCGCTGCCCGCCCTTCCGCCGGCTCCCTCCCAGCCGAGCTACGGCTATCCGCAGGCGCAGCAGCCCTCCCCGCTGCAACAGGCGCCCGCCGCCTACGTCCCGCAGCAGGCGGCGCCCCGCGGCTACCCCGGTCCGCAGCCGCAGCAGCCCCGTCCGGTCCAGTCCGGCATGGGCTACGAGGCGATGCGCCCCGCGGCCGCCCGGCCCGCTCCGGCTCCCTACCAGGATCCGTACGGCAACCAGCAGCAGTACCGCGGCGGCTACTGATCCGTTTTCCTGGCCCGTCGGTGCCACCTGGCACGATGGGAACCATGGAGAAAGCGGACCTGCGGTCGATTCACGTTCATCCGGTCAAGGCGTTCCGGGCCCTGTCGCTCCGGGAAGCCGTCGTGGAGCCCTGGGGGCTGGCCGGAGACCGACGCTGGGTGCTGGTCGACGACGGGGGAAAGGTCGTCACACAACGCCAGCAGCCGCGCCTCGCCATGGCCGCCGCCGAGCTCGTGCCCGGCGGCGTCCGGCTGTCCGCGCCCGGCCATGAACCGCTGAGCGTCCCGGAGCCGGAGCTGGCCGGGACCGTGCCGGTCGAGATATTCGGCGACAAGGTGGAGGCTGTGCTCGCCGGGCCCGACGCCCACGCATGGTGCAGCGCCTTCCTCGACGCCGACGTGCGTCTCGTACACATGGACGACCCGGCCGTGCGCCGCCCGGTCGATCCCGGGTTCGCGCTGCCCGGGGAGACGGTCTCCTTCGCCGACGGCTTCCCGCTGCTGGTCACCACGACCGCCTCCCTCGACGCCCTCAACACGCTGATCGCGCAGGGCCGTCACGCCGCCGAGGGACCGCTGCCCATGAACCGCTTCCGGCCGAACCTCGTGGTGTCGGGGACCGACCCCTGGGCCGAGGACGGCTGGCGCCGCATCGCCGTCGGCGAGGTGGTCTTCCGGGTCGCCAAGAAGTGCGCGCGCTGCGTCGTGACCACCACCGACCAGACCACCGCCGAGCGCGGCAAGGAGCCGCTGCACACCCTGGGCCGGCACCGCCGCATCGACAACGGCCTGATCTTCGGCCAGAACCTGGTGCCCCAGTCCCCCGGCACGCTCCGGGTCGGCGACCCGGTCACGATCCTCGACTGAGCCGCTCCGGCAAGGACGGCTCACGGAGGCGAACGCCCGCCTGCCGCCCGCTCGGACGTCTGGACGGTGCGTCAACTTCTCGCGCTCCCGCGGGATGCCGACGCGGTTCGGGAACCCTGCCCCGGGACCCGCTCGTTGGGATTTTCGCGAGCAGTTCATGCAAGGCCCAGGCCGGAGGTGACTTCGCTCTCTTCGACCGGACCCACGCGTGAACGGCCGCGGGCGGGGATACACGGAGCGGTGAGGGGGTGCGTCACGGTGCGAGCGATCGGCGGCCTCTGGCGTTGGCGGCACAATCCGCTGCGGCGCGCGACCGACCTGATGGAGGCCTGGCTCGCCCTCGTGGCCCTGCTGTTCGTCCTCGTCGTCGCGCCGGTGACCGGTCTTCTCGTCGGCGGCGTCGCCCAGGACGCCCTCCAGCGGGCGGTCCGCGCGCAGCACGCCTCGCGGTACGAGGTGACGGCCACCGTGGTGCGCCGGCTGACCCGTTCCCCGCTGGAGGCCGACCCGGAGACCTCCACCCTGCGGGACAGCCGCAGTCGCGTGACCGCCGACTGGACGGCGCCGGACGGCACCGTGCGGCACGGCCCGGTCGTCACGGCCCTCAAGACCCCGCACACCGGCGACCACTTCACGCTGTGGACCGACGCGCACGGCACCCTCGTGGCCCGCCCGCTGGACCCGGTGACGGCGACGACGCACGCCGTCCTCGCCGGACTGGGCGCGGCCATGCTGACCGTCGGTCTCGTCGAGGGCATGAGACGGCTCGTCCTGTGGCGTATGGTCCGCCGCCGGTACGCGCGTTGGGACCGGGCCTGGGAGCGGGCGGGCCCGGACTGGGGCCGGACCGGCACCGGGAGCTGAGGGCGCGGCGTCCGCCCGGCCGCCTTCGGCCTCTGGTCAACCCACCGTGCGTGCGCACGCTACGGTGGACCGGCCGATACTTCGGCATCGACCCGCGTACGACGAGGTGGGGGCACGGCAACGCCATGGCACAGGGCACGGTCCAGGTGACGCACACCGGTACTTCGAGGTGGCGGCGCCGCACAGGTGAGTACGCGTCGCTCGCCGCAGCCCTGGAGGCCGCGGCCGAAGGTGACGTCCTCACCATCGCCCCGGGTACCTATCGGGAGAACCTCGTCGTCGAGCGGGCGGTGACCCTGCGCGGTCCCGAGGGCTCGGCCGGCTCGGTGCGGATCGCGCCCCTGGACGGAGTGCCGCTGACGGTCCGTGCGTCGGCGGTCGTCCAGGACCTGCACGTGGAGGGACAGGACGCGGCGGCACCTGCGCTGCTGGTCGAGGACGGCGCGCCGGAGCTGCACGACGTCCGGATCGTCACCCGGTCCGCGGCCGGCATAGAGGTGCGCGGCGCCGCCCGGCCCACCGTGCGGCGCTGCACCGTCGACAACCCGGCGGGCATCGGCATCGCCGTGGTCGACGGCGGTGGCGGGGTGTTCGAGGACTGCGAGGTCGTCGCCTCGGGGCAGTCCGGGGTGATGGTGCGCTCGGCCGGTCATCCACGGCTGGAGCGCTGCCGGGTGCACCACACCTCGGGTGCCGGGCTGAGCGTCACCGGGGACAACTCCGCGCTGGAGGCGGTGGGCTGCGAGGTCTACGAGGTGCGGGGCAGCGGCGTACAGGTCACCGCACGGGCCACCGCCCACCTCACGGACTGCGACGTGCACCGCACCACGGCCGACGGCGTCACCCTGGACACCGACGCGGTGCTGACGCTCGCCGACTGCCGGATCCACGACATCCCCGAGAACGCGGTCGACCTGCGTTCCCGCTCGGTGCTGACGCTGACCCGCACGACGGTGCGCCAGTTCGGCCGCAACGGGCTGTCGGTGTGGGATCCGGGTACGCGGGTGGACGCCAACCAGTGCGAGATCTTCGACAGCACCGGCGACTACCCGGCCGTGTGGGTCAGCGACGGCGCGACCGTGGTCCTCGACTCCTGCCGGGTGCACGACGTGCCGGACGCGCTGTTCGTCCTGGACCGCGGCTCGCGCGCGGACGTCGTCGACAGCGACCTCTCCCAGGTCCGCAACACCGCCGTGTCGGTCAGCGACGGGGCCACCGCCCAGCTCGACGACTGCCGGATCCGGGACGCGGCGACCGGGGCCTGGTTCCGTGACCACGGCAGCGGCGGCACCCTCAACAACTGCACCGTGGACAACACCCAGACCGGCGTGATCGTCACCAAGGGCGCCGACCCCACCATCGAGCGGTGCACCGTCGACTCGCCCGCCGAGGCCGGGTTCTACGTCTCCGCGGGCGGCCGGGGCAGCTTCCTCGGCTGCCGGGTCACGGGCAGCGCCGGCTACGGCTTCCATGTGCTCGACGGCTGCCGTACGACGCTGCGCAAGTGCCGTACCGAGCGCTGCGCGCGTGGCGGGTACGAGTTCGCGGAGGGCGGCGCGGACTCCGCGCCCGGCTCGGGCCCGGTCGTCGAGGACTGCACGAGCGACGAGAGCGCGGGGGTGCGGGCGCCCCGGGCACCGGAGCCTGAGCAGACCGTGCAGCAGACGGCGGCCCGGTCCACGGGACTGCTCGGCGCCATCCCCGGCCAGCGCGTCACCGAGCAGGAGCCGCTGATCCCCGTCGTGCCGCCGGAGCAGCAGACGCGCACCTCCACGGACGTGCTCGGTGAACTCGACGCGCTGGTGGGCCTGGACAGCGTCAAGCGGGAGGTGCGGGCCCTCACCGACATGATCGAGGTGGGCCGGCGCCGCCGGGAGGCCGGGCTGAAGGCGGCCTCCGTCAAGCGTCACCTCGTCTTCACCGGCTCCCCCGGCACCGGGAAGACGACGGTCGCCCGCCTCTACGGCGAGATCCTCGCCTCCCTCGGCGTGCTGGAGCGGGGGCATCTGGTCGAGGTGTCGCGCGTCGACCTGGTCGGCGAGCACATCGGTTCCACGGCGATCCGCACTCAGGAGGCGTTCGATCGGGCGCGTGGTGGGGTGCTGTTCATCGACGAGGCGTACGCGCTCTCCCCGGAGGACTCCGGCCGTGACTTCGGCAAGGAGGCCATCGACACGCTGGTGAAGCTGATGGAGGACCACCGGGACGCGGTGGTGGTGATCGTCGCCGGGTACACGGCCGAGATGGAGCGGTTCCTCTCGGTCAACCCCGGTGTGGCGTCCCGCTTCTCCCGGACCATCACCTTCAGCGACTACGGTCCCGGGGAACTGCTGCGGATCGTGGAGCAGCAGGCCGAGGAGCACGAGTACCGGTTGGGCCCGGGGACCGCCCAGGCCCTGCTGAAGTACTTCACGGACCTGCCCAAGGGCCCCGCCTTCGGCAACGGCCGTACGGCCCGGCAGACCTTCGAGGCGATGGTGGAACGGCATGCGGGCCGGGTCGCCCAGGTCGCGGAGCCGAGCACGGACGACCTGACCCTGCTCTACGCCGAGGACCTGCCCGAACCGTCCTGAGGCGGGCCGCCGGTGGGGCGGGGGCCCGGCACCTCCGGCCGCAACCGGGCCAGCAGTCGCTGCCGTTCCCGCGCGAACACCGGGTCGGCCTGGTAGTCGGAGTGGCCGAGGACGGGTGCGGGCAGCGGGTGGCGGTCGGTGCGGCCGTACGCCATCGGGTCCTTCAGCGGCGCCCGGTCCACCTCGGGGCCGCAGTCGCCGGGCAGGCGCACCGGGCCGCCGATGGGGTCGGTGAGGCGGTGGAGGTTGCGCCAGCAGGCCACCTCCCGGTGCAGTGAGCTCAGCGCGCCCGGCCCGAAGTGGGCCGGGAACCAGCGGCCGTAGAGCCGTTCGAGCGGGGAGCCGTAGGTCAGCAGGGCGACCCGGCCACGTTCGGACGGTGCGAGTTGCCAGAGGGCGGCGGCCGCGAGCACGCTGCCCTGCGAGTGCCCGGAGATCACCAGGCGGCCGCCCGTGTCGCGGGTCCAGGTGGCCATCCGCCAGGTCAGGTCGGGGACGGCGCGCTCGGCGTAGCAGGGCGGGGCGAAGG
>NZ_VJZD01000374.1 GCF_009377175.1 Streptomyces adustus | reverse complement strand
GGCGACCGTCCTGGCCAAGGTGGAGTACTTCAACCCGGGCGGATCCGTGAAGGACCGCATCGCCCTGCGCATGATCGAGGCGGCGGAGAAGAGCGGCGAGCTCCTGCCCGGCGGCACCATCGTCGAGTGGTCTGGCAGGCCTTCACGGACGATGACGGGGTGCTGGTCATCGATGTCGCCGCTGACGTGGTCGTGTACGTCAACCGCGCGATCGTCGATGGGCTGGTGTATCCGGCGTGGGTGGACGACTACGGGCGCCTGGTCATCGAGCTGGACTGACCGGCCCGGCCGGCGGGCTACAGCTGCCGGGCGTCGGCGAGGCTGGCAGCCTCTCCGAGCATGCGCGCCGGGACGCGGCCGCTGCCGTGGGCGTCGTTGAAGTCCGGCACGCTGATGTCTCCGCCGAAGCGGCGGTTCAGCGCGTCCCGCAGCACGGCGAGGGCGTCGGCTTCCAGGTTGTGGCTGCCGCCGGCTTCGGCGCGGATGGCGCCCATCATGCAGGTGGCGCCGCTTGCGTCGGTGAGGGCGCCGGAGCACCAGCCGCCGACCGTCATGCGGTGCTGCGCGCGCTCGAGGAGCGCGGCGACGGGCGTGCGGTAGGTCGCGGGCGACGCGGCCGGGGTGGTGTGCGTATCCGGGAGGGCGTCGGGGACGGTGACGACGTCGGTCAGGCTGACGGGGTCGGTGTGGATGTGGGCGGTGCGTACCTCGTAGGCGACGGCTGCTTCGTCCAGGCGGACCGTCATGGCGGCGTCGATGGCGGCGAGGCGGGCTTCGAGGCTGAGGGTCTCGCCGGGCCCCGCTTCACGGTGCGCGGCGGGTGCGGGAGCTGGCCGGGCCGGGGCGGGGGTGGCGGACACGGAAGTCTCCAGGGACCGGTAGGACGGTTGGGGGTCAGAGGGGGAGTGCGGCAAGCCAGCCGGTCACGGCCTCCAGGACGGCGGTGACGGCCGGTGCGAGGCCCGTGGACGCGAGAGCGAACCCGAACAGGACGCAGGCGAGCGCGCTGCCGAAGCGGACGTAGCCGGAACGCAGCAGCAGTACGACCACGATGCCCAACAGCAGCGCGGCAGAGATCGAGATGACCATGTATGTCTCCCGGATGAGGTCAAGACTGGTCCGGCCGGGTGCGCCCGGCCGGACCAGTGAGCGAGGGCAAGGAAGGGGCGAGGGCGGAGCGTGATGCCCGGCCCCGCTGTCAGGAGTCCTGTAGGACTTGCTCCAGGTCGGCGCGCAGCTCGCGCAGAACGTCGTCGTCGGCACCGACGGGCACCAGGACCTCGCGGGCCTTGCTGCCGTCGGCGGGGCCGACCAGGCCGCGCTCTTCCAGGGCGAACAGCAGGGCGCCGGCGAGTGCGAAGCCGACGCGCAGCTTGCGCTGGAGCATCGACTGCGACCCGAACCGCGTGGTGACGACCAAGTCGGCGGCCATCAGCAGCAGGTCCGGCGTGACACCGTCCGGGAGCTCCCAACCACCGGCACCGCCGCTGCCGTCGGCGACAGTGGCACCGGTGGATACCGGGGCGTAGACGCCGTGCTCGACCTGGAGCAGCCGGCCTTCCGTCACGAGGTCACTGAGTGCGTTGCGGACGGTGCCCGCGGTGGCGTCGACCAGGCCGCGGATCTCCTTGGCGGTCATCTCCCGGTCGACGACGTCCAGGACCTTGTCCTTGACCGTCTTGCGCGGCTTGGTTACCGGCGGCGGCCCGAACGAGCCGATACCGGCACCGGCGCCGCTGGTCGCGCCCGGCCCGCCGCCGCCGTCGTCGTCCTTGCCGGTGGGCGGCATCATCGTCCAGTCGTGCCACAACCCCAGATCGGTCAGAGCGGCGATCTCCCTGTCGGTGAGCGTGTTGATGCCGCCGCCCTCCGGGAAGATCTCGCCGAGTCCGTCGGGGGAGCCGTCGTCGGGCAGATGCACGTACAGGGTGCGCATCATGACCGCGTCGGAGCCGGTGACGGTGTGCCCCATCCCTTGGGTGGTCTCGCCGGGGGCGTCGCTCGCGGTGCCGAGCATGCGGTCCATGAGCGACATGTGCGCCCCGAGCCGGTCAGGAATCGGGGCGAGCTCGGTGTCGCCGGCGAGTCCGCCGGTGGCCTGCCGGGCAGCGATCCCGCCCGCGATCCGCAGGACGACACCGATGCCGCCCTGCACCTGGTCGCGCAGGCTTGCGCTGCCTCCGAGCTTGTCGAGGTTGAGGGACTGTCCGGCAAAGACGACGCCGATGCCGAACTTGCGGCCCTCGCGGGCGAGGACGTCCGTCATGGTCGCGATGTCGTCGCCGAAGAGGTCGTCGCCGGTCAGCGAGTTGAATTCGTCCAGGACCAGGACCAGGCCCGGGTAGGGGGAGTGGGCGGAGAAGTCGTGGCCGGCCTCCGCGTTCATCTCGCCGCGGATGTCCATCAGCGCGATGGCCGCCTTCAGCAGCCACCAGGTGAACACGGCGCCCGAGCCCTGCCGGTCGACGTGCCGTCCGACCGCGGACATCTGCGCGTCGGGCCGGGCTGAGGTGACCCAGTTCGCCAGCCCGGCCAGCGCCCACGCCGCACACATCAGCGCCAGGCTGACTGTCTTCCCGGAGCCGGTGACACCGACCAGGAACCCGTGGAGCGTGCCGGACGCGGACCGCATGTGGACCTTGGCGTCACTGCCGTCATGGGCGGTGCCGATCGTGTACCGGCCGTAGGCGTCGAGGGTGAGCAGGTCGCGGGTGGCGCGGCGGGCCACCTTCAACGGCGCCGACTCATACAGGGTCACCAGGACTTCGCTGCCGCGTGTCTCGGCGACCAGGCGCAGCTCTTCAGCCTTCACGCCGAACGCGGAGCACAGCTGGTCGTGATTGACGCGGACAACCTCGCCGGGCTCGACCTCGGCAAGGATCATGCCGCGTGCCGGGAGCTGTCCCTGCTCGGGCAGCCGCTCCACGCGGACGATGCGGCTGCCGGGGATGGCACCGCCGGGACGGGCGACGCGACTCGCCCACACGTCCTCGATGGCGTCGCCGTTGCCGCGGGTGGGGGCGACGGTCAGCCGGATCCGGCCCGGGCCGTGCTCGGTCTCTTCCAGGGACACGCACAGCGTCGGCACGCCGTAGCAGGCGGCGATGTCGGTGACCTCGATGCGCGGCACGGGCTTGCCGAGCGGGGCGACGATGTCACACACGAAGTCCGGGTGCTGGCCCGAGATGGTCTGCTCGATCTTCTCCAGCCAGGTGCCGGGGGCGACCTCGTGCTGGTCCCACAACTGCATGACCAGACCGGCGAAGCCGGGCGGGTAGGAGGTGCCGACGATGTCGTCGGCCGGTGTCCAGGTGGAGCGGGTCGCGGGCAGCCAGGCGGACATCAGGCCGCCCCAGGCGAGCGCGAGGGGGATCTCCCACCAGCCGGTGCCCGGGGCGATCGCGGCCGCGGCGTAGACGGCGCTGCCGGTGATCGGTGCGAGCAGCCGCTGTCCGCTGCGGACCGCCTTGCGGAAGTCCCTGCTCTTGACCTGCCGGTACAGCCACCAGGTGCTGGCGCCGCCGATCGCGGCGACCGAGGCGTGGGCGGGCAGCAGATCCATGCTGGGCAGTACGGCGAGCGCGGCGGTGGATGCCGCGTAGGCGGTCAGCTCGGCTTTCGCCCGGGCGGGCATCCTGCGCATCACGGCAGATCGAGTCCTTTCAAGGGTCCGGGAGGGGCGTGGGAAACGGGGGCGGGGCCGCGCCCGGCGTCCGGGTGCGGCCCCGCAGAAGGGGAGGGGTGGCGTGGTCAGCGCGGCACGTAGAAGCCGGGCTTGGCCTGGCGGGCGCTGGAGCTGGTCATGGCGGCGTTGATGCCGCCGTACTCGGCCTGGTGCTCGCTCCTGAGGTGGCTGGCGGCCTGGTGCACACGGTCGGCGGCGCCCGTCAGGCGCTTGCAGCCGCCGACGACCCTGCCGAAGGCCTCACCGACGTCGGCGACGGCCGCGACATGCGCCGGGTCGGCCTCCGCGGCCGCGCACAGCTCAGCGACACGGACGGCAGCGTTGGCGTTCGTCCGCATCCGCTGCGCCACCACTTCGGCCTCTTCCATCAGCGAGGCCGCGGCGTGCTGGAGAGCGTTGAATTTCGCGGCGATGGCGGTGTAGCCGTTGGCGGCGCCGTCCGCGGCGACCGCGGGTGCGATCTGTCCCACGAGAGCTCCCTTCAGTTCTCGTTGTGAATGCGCGCGCTCGGTGCGGCGAGGCCGGCGTCGACGGTGGCCATCTGGCCGGGCCGGTAGTCGCGAGCCATCGCACTCTCTTCGGCTTCCGCGATCTCGGCTGCGTCCAGGGCGTCCTTGGCCATCCGCTGGGCGGTGACCGCGAGCTGGCCGACCTGCTCGATCAGCAGCGCCACGGCCTTCATGGTGCGCGGGCCGCTGACGTTGTGGGTCTCCGCCAGGTCCTGCGCCATCACCTCCAGCTCGCCCACCAGCTGGCGGGCCTGGCGGGCGAGTTCGGCACAGTCGTCGTGGGTCTCCATACCGGCAGTGGTCAGCACGGTCAGGGCTTCCAACGCGTCGTCGAGGGTGATCTCGGTGGCGTGCCGAGCGGCCATGCCGCCCGCAGCAGGCACCGACGCAGTGACGGGAGCGACTGTCTGCGTGGCTGTGCGCGCGGGAGGTGGAGGCATAGGGATGGGTTCCTTTCTGCGGGTGGTGCCCGGCCGGGACCCGGCCGGACGCTGCGGTGCACGGGGCAGCGCCGGCGGCCCGCTGCGCGGCAGTTGCTGCGCAGCGGCTCCGCTCGGGCCGGACTGCCAGCGGGTGCCGTGGGAGCGGGCCGGGCCGTCCTGTTCCACGGTGATCGTCACGGCGGGCCCCGTGTCGGTATCGAACGGCGAGGCGCGCGGTTCGTACTCTGGCCCGGGCGGCCCGGAAGCGGCTTCCCCCGAACCGCTCCGCCCGTCCGAACCGTCCCGCCCGTCCGAGCCGCCCCCGCCGGACGGGCGGGCGGACGGCCTGCGGTTGCGGGGGCCACCAGTGGTCTTCCACTGGTCGCGACGGGCCTTCCACCGGCCGTTCACGGCCTGCCACAGCGCCTCTATCAGACCGACCCGCTCGCCGGGCGCCGTCCAGCCGTCATTGACCGGCGCCGTACGGCCGCCGCCCGAGGTGCCCTTGCCCGTCCCGCCCTGGGCAGCGCCCGCCGGTCCGGCATCGGCGCCGGTGCCGGACCGGCGGGCCTTCCACCGGTTACGCATCCGTTCCCCGGCCTTGTCCCAGAACGTGGGCGGGGTCTTGGCGTTCTTGACCGCGCCCCGGATCGCGGCCTTCGTGCCGACGGCCCCCGCATGGCTGCCGGGGGAGTGCTTGGTGGGGGAGTTGCGTTTGCCCTTGCTCAACCAGTCGGACGCGACCCGGCGCGGCGAGCGCCGCCCCGGACCCCCGGCCGCGTCGCCAGAGCCTGCTCCACGACCGCCGGGTTTCCCGGAGCCGCTCCCAGAGCCGCTACCGCCGTTTCGGCCCGACGGGCCCACGTTTCGCGGCGATGCGCCGTCAGTTCGGCCGCGCAGGCCCCCGTTTCGAGGGAAGACGGTGTCGGTTCGCCCGCGCGGGCCGGCGTTTCGGCTGCCACTGCCGAGCCCGTTCAAGGAGCTGCTGTGCCGGCCGCTGCCGCCCCGCCATGCCCTGCCCGAGCCCATGCCGCCGCCACCGCGTCCGGGGCTGCCAGAGCCCCGTCCCAGGGCGCTGCGCCCGTAGTCGTAGCTGGACTGCACATCCCGCCGTGCGGCCCCCGCCCGGGCGCGGACCGCATCGGCTTCCCCGGCATACCGGGCAGCGTCCGCGCTCGCTTTGGCCGCCAGCAGCTCCAGCTCCCGCTGGTGCGCAGCCGCCTCCGCGCGGCGCGGCCCTGACTCCTGAATCCACGTCTGCAATCCCTCGAACGCGGCGAGGGCGATCGCGAGGATCGCGGCCAGGGACAGCGCCCCGGTGCGAGGCGGGCCCGCGTCCGCAGCGGCCGGGCCCGGGTCCAGGCCGTCGCTGCGCAGGGCCGCCGGAACGGCCGCCGGCGCATGCGGCACGGCGGGCGCATCGAACGCGGAAATTCGAACAGTACTCGCGCTGTCTGAGGGCTCCGGGGGTGCTGCCGGGTCGCCGTTCAGGGTCGGTGGGGGCGGCACGGGCG
>NZ_VJZD01000373.1 GCF_009377175.1 Streptomyces adustus | reverse complement strand
ATCCTCCCCCGTGCCCCCGTCCCGCGCCCGTGTCACCGCGCTCGACACCTACGACATCCGCTTCCCCACCTCGCGCGAGCTCGACGGCTCCGACGCGATGAACCCGGACCCCGACTACTCGGCGGCGTACGTCGTCCTGCGCACCGACGCGGCCGACGGCGACGAGGGCCACGGCTTCGCCTTCACCATCGGGCGGGGCAACGAGGTCCAGGTCGCCGCCGTCGAGGCGCTGCGCGGCCAGGTGGTCGGACGGGACGTCGCCGACCTGTGCGCCGACCCCGGCACGCTCGCCCGCGACCTGACCGGCGACAGCCAACTGCGCTGGCTCGGGCCCGAGAAGGGCGTGATGCACATGGCGATCGGGGCCGTCGTCAACGCCGCCTGGGACCTCGCCGCCAAACGCGCGGGCAAGCCGCTGTGGCGGCTCCTCGCCGACGCGGACCCGGCCTGGCTGGTGGAGCAGGTCGACTTCCGCTACCTCTCGGACGCGCTGACCCCCGCGGAGGCCCTGGACCTGCTGCGCCGGGGCAGGCGGGGCGCGGACGAGCGCCGCACCCGCCTGCTGGAGCGCGGCTTCCCCGCCTACACCACCTCCCCGGGCTGGCTCGGCTACGACGACGACAAGCTCGCCCGGCTCGCCGCACGGGCCGTCGCCGACGGGTTCCGGCAGATCAAACTGAAGGTCGGCGCGGACCTGGCGGACGACGTACGCCGCTGCCGGGTCGCCCGCGCGGCGGTGGGTCCGGACATCAGGATGGCGATCGACGCCAACCAGCGCTGGGACGTCGGCGAGGCGATCGCCTGGACGAAGGCGCTGGCCGAGTTCGACCCCTACTGGATCGAGGAGCCCACCAGCCCCGACGACATCCTCGGCCACGCGGCGATCCGCCGGGCCGTCGCCCCGGTGAAGGTCGCGACCGGCGAACACGTCCAGAACCGGATCGTCTTCAAACAGCTGCTCCAGGCCGGCGCCGTCGACATCGTGCAGCTCGACGCGGCCCGGGTCGGCGGTGTCAACGAGAACCTCGCCGTGCTGCTGCTCGCGGCCAAGTCCGGGGTCCCGGTATGCCCGCACGCCGGCGGGGTCGGGCTGTGCGAACTGGTCCAGCACCTGTCGATGTTCGACTACGTCGCGCTCTCCGGCACCACCGACGACCGGGTCATCGAGTACGTCGACCATCTGCACGAGCACTTCGTCGACCCGGTCGTCGTCCGCGACGGCCACTACACGGCACCCACCGCGCCGGGGTTCTCGGCCGCCCTGCGGCCCGACTCGATCGAGCGGTACACCTACCCCGGCGGCACCTTCTGGGCCGCCGACCTCGGCGCGCGCGAGGGACAGGCAGTATGAACGACTTCGAGGGCCTCAAGGCGCTGGTGACGGGCGGCGCCTCCGGCATCGGCCGGGCCACCGCGGAACTGCTCGCCGCCCGGGGCGCCCGGGTCGCCGTCCTCGACCTGGACCCCTCGGCCGTGGCCGAGCCCCTGCTCGCCCACCGCGCCGACGTCGGCGACGACGCCTCCGTACGGCAGGCGGTGGCCGCCGCCGTCGCCGACCTCGGCGGACTCGACGTCCTGGTGAACAACGCGGGCATCGGCGCGCAGGGCACCGTCGAGGACAACGACGACGCCGAGTGGCACCGCGTGCTGGACGTCAACGTCCTCGGGATGGTCCGCACCGCCCGCGCCGCGCTGCCGTACCTGCGTGAGTCGGCCCACGCGGCCGTCGTGCAGACCTGCTCGATCGCGGCCACCGCCGGTCTGCCGCGGCGGGCGCTGTACAGCGCGACGAAGGGCGCCGTGCTCGCCCTCACCCTCGCCATGGCCGCCGACCACCTCCACGAGGGCATCCGCGTCAACTGCGTCAACCCCGGTACGGCCGACACCCCTTGGATCGGGCGGCTGCTGGACGCCGCCGACGACCCGGCCGCCGAACGGGCCGCGCTGGAGGCCCGCCAGCCCAGCGGCCGACTGGTCACCGCGGCCGAGGTCGCGGGCGCCATCGCCTATCTGGCGAGCCCGCTGTCCGGCGCGACCACCGGCACCGCGCTCGCGGTCGACGGCGGGATGCAGGGCCTGCGCCCGCGCCCCGCGGCACCGCGTTGAGCACGCCCCGCGCCACGGCGGTGCGCACCCTCGGCCGCAGCGGTGTCGAGATCACCGCGCTGGCCTTCGGCGGCGCCGGGATCGGCAACCTGTTCACCGAGGTCGGCGAGGAACAGGCACGCGCGGCCGTCACCGCCGCCTGGCGGCACGGCATCCGCTCCTTCGACACCGCACCGCACTACGGCCTCGGCCTGTCCGAGCGCCGGCTCGGCGCCGCCCTGCGCACCCGGCCGCGGTCGGCGTACACCGTCGCCACCAAGGTGGGCCGCCGCCTTGAACCCTCGGACGGCAGGGGCGACGACCTCGCGGCCGGGTTCGCCGTGCCCGCGACCCACCGGCGTGAGTGGGACTTCAGCGCCGACGGCGTACGGCGTGCGCTGGACGCCAGCCTGGACCGGCTCGGCCTCGACCGGGTGGACGTCGTCTACCTCCACGATCCCGACGACCACGCCGAGCAGGCCTTCCGCGAGGGCTACCCGGCGCTCGCGGAACTGCGCGCGCAGGGCGTGGTCGGCGCGATCGGCGCGGGCATGAACCAGACGGAGATGCTCACCCGTTTCGTCCGCGAGACCGACGTCGACGTGGTGCTGTGCGCGGGCCGCTACACCCTGCTCGACCAGAGCGCGCTCACCGGGCTGCTGCCCGCGGCCCTGGCCCGCGGCACCTCGGTCGTCGTCGGCGGCGCCTTCAACTCCGGTCTGCTGGCCGACCCGAGGCCGGGCGCGACCTACAACTACACGACGGCACCTGCTGAGTTGCTGGCCCGTGCCCGTCGGCTGAGGTCCGTCGCGGAGGGGCACGGCACCACCCTGCGGGCCGCCGCGCTCGCCTTCTGCGCAGCGCACCCGGCCGTCGCGAGCGTCCTCGTCGGCGCCCGCTCGGCGGCCGAAGTCGACGACTGCGCCGCCCAGTTCGCGACCCCGGTACCCGCGTCCTTCTGGCGGGAACTGCGGCACACCGGCCTGCTGCCCGCCGAGGCGCCCGTCCCGGGGGAGTAGCCGACATGAAGCGCGCCCCGCGCACCCGCGGCCGGGAGTCGTCGTGACCGTCGACGCGCACCACCACGTCTGGGACCTGTCCGTCCGGGACCAGGACTGGCTGCACGCCCCCGGACTCGGGCCGCTGCGCCGGGACTTCACGATCGGCGACCTCGCACCCGAGGCCCGCGCGGCCGGGGTCGACCGCACGGTCCTCGTCCAGACGGTCACCGTGCCCGAGGAGACCCCGGAACTGCTGACGCTTGCCGCCGGGCACGACCTGATAGCCGGGGTGGTCGGCTGGACCGACCTCACCCGCCCGGACGTCGCCGACGAACTCGCCCGGCTGCGCGAACTCCCCGGCGGCGAACGCCTCAAGGGCATCCGGCACCAGGTCCAGGGGGAGCCGGACCCGCGGTGGCTGCTGCGCGCGGACGTCCACCGGGGCCTGGCCGCCGTGGCGGCGGCGGGCCTGGTCTACGACCTCGTGGTGCTGCCGCACCAGCTCGCCGCCTGCGCCGCGGCGGCCGACGCGCACGAGGGGCTCAGCTTCGTCCTCGACCATCTGGGCAAGCCGCCCGTCGCCTCGGGCCGGCGGGGGCCGTGGGCGAGCGCCGTGCGTGCCCTCGCCGCCCGCCCCAACACGGTCTGCAAGCTGTCGGGCCTGGTCACCGAGGCCGACCGGGCGACCTGGCGGGCGGCCGATCTGCGCCCTTGGGCGGACACCGTGCTGGACGCCTTCGGCCCGCACCGGCTGATGTTCGGCTCGGACTGGCCGGTGTGCACGCTCGCCGCGACCTACGCCGAGGTCCACGCGACCGCGCGAGGGTTGACCGCGGGGCTCGGCCCGGCCGAGCGCGCGCTGCTCTTCGAGGGCACCGCCACCGCCGTCTACGGCCTCGGGCCGGCCCCCGGGGCACCCGCTTCCGGACACCGGTAGGCACCTTGCCGACGGTGCCGGCCGGTGGCGCTCAGGACGACCGCTGGGCCACTCCCGCGAGCCGGGTCGGCGGCAGGTACTCCCGTACGTACACGCGCTCCCAGCACGCCCCGGTCTCCCGCAGTTCGCGCCAGGTGGTGTAGCGGTAGCGGAAGAGGCGGGCGCGGACGAAGTGCGGCGGCTCGTCCGGCGGGAACGGGGAGCGCCGCAGCAGCTTCAGCGTGTCGCGGTCGTTCTCCAGCAGCCGCTCCATCAGCGCGCCGAACCACGTCCCGGCGTAGCCGGGCGACAGCGCGGCGAACCACATCAGCCAGTCCAGCCGCAGATGGTACGGCGCGAACTGGCGCGGCCAGTGCCGTGGGTCGCCCGGCTTGCCCCGGAACTCGTACTCCCGCCAGTCCGCGTCCTCGTGTGGCGCGGTGTCGAGCGTGCCCTCGACCACCACCTCGTAGCGGACCCGGCTGACGCTGCCGAACGCGCCGTAGGTGTTCACCAGGTGCAGCGGGTCGAAGGACCGGTTCATGACCTGCCGACGGGAGATCATGTTCACCACCGGGTGGTGGCTGAGGAAGAGCAGCAGCGCGGCGACGGCGAGGACCAGGACCTCGTACCAGAGCGGCGGAGCGGACGGCGGCGGCGGGGGGCCGGGCAGCCGCAGCGCGGGCACGGCCAGCACGATGGTGATCCAGTTCAGCCAGGCGAAGTTGCCCGACAGCACCAGCCAGAGCTGGGTGACGATCATCAGGGACCCGGCGGCGGTCGCGACGGGCTGCGGGGTGAACAGCAGGAAGGGGACGATCAGCTGGGTGAAGTGGTTGGCCGCCACCTCCGCCCGGTGCAGCGGCTTGGGCAGATGGTGGAAGAACCAGCTCAGCGGTCCCGGCATGGGCTGGGTCTCGTGATGGTGGTAGAGGCAGGTCAGCTTCCGCCAGCACGCGTCGCCGCGCATCTTGATCAGGCCCGCCCCGAACTCGACCCGGAACAGGATCCAGCGCAGCAGGAACAGCACCACCACCGGCGGGGCCACCTTGTCGTTGCCCAGGAAGACGGCGAGGAAGCCCACCTCCAGCAGCAGGGACTCCCAGCCGAACGAGTACCAGGTCTGGCCGACGTTGACGATCGACAGGTACAGCGCCCACGGCACCAGCCACAGCAGCATCGCGCCCCACAGGGGCAGCAGCGAGTCCACGCCCGCGAGCAGGGCCGCCGAGACCGCGCAGCCCGCCCAGGCCCAGCCCGCGAAGAAGCGGTCGGAGTAGTGCAGATGAAACACGCTGGGCGCCAGCCGGAACGGCATCCGGGCGACGAAGCGCGGCACCGGCAGCATTCCGCGCTCGCCCATGAGCGCCCGGAACTGGCGGGCCGCCGCGAGGAACGCCACGAGGTACACGGCGGCCAGTCCCCGCTGGAAGACCAGCCGGGTCAGCCCGTACTCGGTTGCGCTGAACCAGTTCACGGCCGCTCCCTCTCCTCCATTCTGCCGCCCTCACGCTCCGTGTCCGATGCCTCCAGTTGCGTAATCCACGCGAAGCACGCAAACAATAGTCCTGAATCACCCGAAATGGTGCTAATCATCAAAATGATCCAGGAGTGCGCGGTGCGGACAATCATCAGAGCCTTCGTCCTCGTCTGCGCGCTCTCGGTGGCGCTCCTGGTGGCCGGCTGCGGCCAGGGCGCGCCCGAGCGGCCGGGGCGGACCACGGGGTCGCCCCGGCCGGCCGTCGACGTGGGTCAGCGCCGCGCCGCCCTGCCGGGCGAGTCCGGCATCGCCGCCGCGACGAGCGCCTCCGAGTCGCTGTCCGACGAGATAGGCCCCGCGCGCGTGCCGGAGATACCGGACCTGCCCGACGGTGGCGGACTCATCCCCGACGACCCGGACGGCAGCGACGACTCCGGCACCCCGACCGGAACGGACGGCGCGGGCGACTCCGGCCTCGTGGGCGGCGTGGCGGGCGACCTCGCGGACGGTGCCGCCGGAAGCATCTTCGACAGCCCGACCGATCTCTTCGTCCACTGATCCGGTCCCGACCGCGCGCATCGGGTCGGCGACGGATCGTGCGTACCGGTCGAAGAATCGGACAAATGCTGGCAAAGTGGGCCCATGGCTGATCGGGGAGCGAGCGCCGTGTCACTCCCGGACGACTGGCC
>NZ_VJZD01000372.1 GCF_009377175.1 Streptomyces adustus | reverse complement strand
GGCCGGGGGGTGAGGGTGCCGGGTGGGGCGTCCGAGCCGACGGAGGTGGCTGTGAGCTCCAGCACGCCGGCCAGGTTGAGGTCGGCGCCGTAGGCGGGCACCGTCTCGGCGTTGCGGGCGAGCAGGTCGGCGAGCGGGTCGACGTCGACGTGCGGGGGGCGTCCCGCTCGCGCGGCGGGGGCCGCCCGGGGCGGCAGCGAGAGGGCGAATCCGGTGGCGCGGTGGCCGCAGTGGAGGGCGGTGCCGACGACACCGACGACGGCACCGGTCGTCGCGTCGAGCACCGGTCCGCCGGCCGCTCCCCCGCCCGGGCGCAGGGCGTCCCGGCCCGCCGTTCCGATCGCCAACTCCATGACGTCGTCGAGGAGATGGGAGCGGTCCGTGGCCATGTACGTCACCGGTGTCCGGCCCAGGACCCGCGCCTGGCGCCAGCAGCCGGCGTGGACGCGGACGTAGGTGCCGGTCCCGATCCCGTCGCGCGCGGTGACAGGCAGCGGTTCGACGCCGAGCCCCTCGGTGCGTACGAGGGCCAGGCCGAGGGCGGGCAGCGCGGTCACGGCGTCGGCGGTCACGACGCAGGCGCGGTCGGCGGCCGTGTGCACCACCATGTGGGTCAGTCCGTCGACCGCCTCGTGGCCGGTGATCACCGTGCCGTGATGGTCGGCGACGAAACCCGTGCCGCGGGGGCGGCCGCCCAGGTCCTGGAGGCGGACGAGGAAACGGTCGGCGGGATCGCCGGGGCCGCTGGGTCCGCTGGGTCCGCTGCGGGCGGCAATGCGCGAGTCGACGGTGGCGCGTGGGGCGACGGTGGTCTGTGGGTCGCCGGTGGTCTGTGGGTCGCCGACGATCCGTGGGTCGACGGTGGCCCGTGGGTCGACGGTGGCCCGCGGGTCAAAGGTGATCTGCGGGTCGAAGGCGATCCGTGGGCCCACAGTGGTTCCCGCGTCCCCGGCCCGCGCCTCGTCGGCAGTCCGCGCCTCGTCCCCGGCCCGTGCCTCGTCAGAAGTCAGTGGCGGACCGGGGATCCGGGCCAGGTCGGCGGTCCACGTGTCGCCGACGGTCAGCAGGCGACGGGCCGCCCCCGTGTCGGCCACGTCCCTCGTATCGCCGGCGGTCCCGGTGTCACCGACGGCCCCTGTGCCGACCACGGCACGCACGTCACCGGCGGTGCCTGTGTCGTGCCGTGCGCCCTGGGCGTCGCTCGCGCCCGGGCCCCGTCCCGCCATCGTCGTACCTCCCCGCCCTGCGCCCGTGACCTCGGGTCGACGGTAGGCGGACGAAGATCGACGGGACAGATCGCCAGGTGAACGCGCCCCCTCACGCTCCCTCCGTTCACTCCGAGCGCCTGCCCGGACGGGTGAATGGAGCGGAAGCGGTGGATACACCCTAGGGGTGGGGGAACCGAGGGGGGACCGTGGAGCGGCGGCAGTGGAAGACCCCGTGCTCGCCGCTCCACGGGCACCACGCCCCGGTGCCCGGCAACCTCAGCCGAAGATGGCCAGGCTCTTGGCCTTGCCCCGGTGGGCCTCGACCAGGGCCAGGAAACGGCCCTCGGGGTCGAACACGGCCACGGCGCCCCGGCCTTCGTACTCGTCGGGCATCTCCAGGCGCACACCGTTGAGGAGCAGCCGCGCCCGCTTGGCGTCCACGTTCCAGCGCGGGAAGGCTGCCGTGGCCGCGTCGGTGATCGGCATCACCGTCAGTTCCTGCTGGTGCTGCTCCAGGGTCCGCGCCGCGTCCAACTTGTACGGGCCGACGCGGGTGCGGCGCAGGGCGGTCAGATGGCCGCCGACGCCGAGGTCGGCGCCCAGATCGCGGGCGAGGGCGCGGATGTAGGTACCGGACGAGCAGACCACCGACACCACCAGGTCCTTGACCGGGGTGCCGTTCTCGGCGACGGCGTCACGGACGTCGTACACGGTGAAGGAGGAGATGGTGACCGGGCGGGCCGGGATCTCGAACTCCTCGCCCTCACGTGCCCGCTTGTACGAGCGCACGCCGTCGATCTTGATGGCGCTGACCTTGGACGGCACCTGCATGATGTCGCCGCTCAGCTTGGCGACACCGGCGTCGACGGCGTCCCGGGTGATCGCGGAGGCGTCGACGGAGGAGGTGATCTCCCCCTCGGCGTCGTCGGTGAGCGTGTTCTGCCCCAGGCGGACGGTCCCCACGTACTCCTTCTCGGTGAGGGCGAGATGGCCGAGGAGCTTGGTGGCCTTCTCCACGCCGAGGACGAGCACACCGGTCGCCATGGGGTCGAGGGTGCCGGCGTGGCCGACGCGTCGGGTCCGGGCGATCCCGCGCATCTTGGCGACCACGTCGTGCGAGGTGAAGCCCGACGGCTTGTCCACGATGACCAGGCCGTCGGGCGTCTTGTGCTTCTCGGTCATTACGGGGCGTCGCCGTCCGTCTCGACGGTCTCGTCCTCGTCGCCCGGCTTGCGGTACGGGTCGGCTTCACCCGCGAAGCTGGCGCCCGCGGAGACCTCGCGGACCTTCGCGTCCGAGGCACGTGCCTTGTCGAGGAGGTCCTCGATGGTCTTGGCGGTGTCCGGCAGGGCGTCCGCCACGAAGGTCAGGGTCGGCGTGAACTTCACGCCCGCCGCCGCACCCACCGCGGAGCGCAGCACGCCCTTGGCGCTCTCCAGGCCCGCGGCGGCCGCGGCCCGCTCCTCGTCGTCCCCGTACACCGTGTAGAAGACGGTCGCCTCCCGGAGATCACCCGTGACCCGGGTGTCCGTGATGGTGACATGCGAGCCGAGCCGCGGGTCCTTGATCCCGCGCTGCAGCTTCTGGGCCACCACCTCTCGGATGAGGTCCGCCAGCCTCTTAGCCCGCGCGTTGTCGGCCACTGGTCCGTCTCCCGTTCTTTCCTGATCTGAGTTCTTGGGTCAGTCGTCTTCGCCGTGCAGGCGCCGTCGTACCGACAGCAGCTCCACCTCGGGGCGAGCTGCGACCAGCCGTTCGCACCGGTCCAGTACGTCGTTGAGATGGCCGGTGTCGCCGGACACCATCGCGAGGCCGATGCCGGCCCGCCGGTGCAGGTCCATATGGTCGACCTCGGCGGCGCTCACCGCGTACTTCCGCTGGAGCTCGGCGACGATCGGGCGGACGACGGAGCGCTTCTCCTTCAGTGACCGAATGTCGCCGAGGAGCAGGTCGAAGGACAGAGTCCCTACGTACATGTGTACCCGGTTCACCCGCCGGTACGGGATCGATGGCCCCGCCATCCACTGGGCAGGGACATCAAGAACGGTACAACGAACGGGCCGGGTACTCGACGGGATTGTTCGCCCGCCGCCCCTGCCCGTCCCCCGGAACACGCCGAGGCGGCCGGCGGGAAAGACTCCCGCCGGCCACCTCGGGCCAGGGCATTACACCCGCGGCTTCTCGCGCATCTCGTACGTCGCGATGACGTCGTCGACCTTGATGTCGTTGAAGTTGCCGAGGTTGATACCACCCTCGTAGCCTTCGCGGATCTCGGTGACGTCGTCCTTGAAGCGACGCAGGCCCTCGATGTTGAGGTTCTCCGCGATGACCTTGCCGTCGCGGACGAGTCGGGCCTTGGTGTTCCGCTTGACCTCTCCGGAGCGGATGAGGACACCGGCGATGTTGCCCAGCTTGGACGACTTGAAGACCTCGCGGATCTCCGCCGTACCGAGCTCGACCTCCTCGTACTCCGGCTTCAGCATGCCCTTCAGGGCCGCCTCGATCTCCTCGATCGCCTGGTAGATGACCGAGTAG
Organism: Streptomyces adustus; assembly: GCF_009377175.1. Classification (GTDB taxonomy): domain Bacteria; phylum Actinomycetota; class Actinomycetes; order Streptomycetales; family Streptomycetaceae; genus Streptomyces; species Streptomyces adustus. Next base: position 2,469 of record NZ_VJZD01000372.1, on the reverse strand, counting down.
TAGCGGACGTCCACGCCTTCGCGCTCGGCCATCTGCGCCGCGCGGCCGGCCGCGCGGACGTTGAAGCCGATCACGATGGCGTCCGAGCCCATCGCCAGGTCGATGTCCGACTCCGTGACCGCACCGACACCGCGGTGCAGGACGCGGATGTCGACCTCTTCGCCGACGTCCAGCTGGAGCAGGGACGACTCGAGCGCCTCGACGGAACCGGAAGCGTCACCCTTGATGATCAGGTTCAGCTGCTGGACCTCGCCGGCCTTGAGCACCTTGTCCAGGTCCTCCAGGGAGACGCGGCGCGTGCGCTTGGCGAAGGCCGCGTTGCGCTCGCGGGCCGCACGCTTCTCGGCGATCTGGCGAGCCGTGCGGTCCTCGTCGACGACGAGGAAGTTGTCGCCCGCACCCGGGACGTTGGTCAGGCCCAGGACCTGGACCGGCGTCGACGGGCCCGCCTCGGCGACGTTGTTGCCGTTGTCGTCGAGCATGGCGCGCACTCGGCCGTAGGCGTCGCCCACGACCATCGTGTCGCCGACCCGCAGGGTGCCTCGCTGGACGAGGACCGTGGAGACGGCACCGCGGCCGCGGTCGAGCCGGGACTCGATCGAGATGCCCTGCGCGTCCTGGTGCGGGTTGGCACGCAGGTCGAGCGAGGCGTCCGCGGTGAGGATCACGGCCTCCAGCAGGGAGTCGATGTGCAGACCCTGCTTGGCGGAGATGTCGACGAACATGGTGTCGCCGCCGTACTCCTCGGCCACCAGGCCGTACTCGGTCAGCTGACCGCGCACCTTGGTCGGGTCGGCGCCCTCGACGTCGATCTTGTTGACCGCGACGACGATCGGGACGTCGGCCGCCTTGGCGTGGTTGAGCGCCTCGACCGTCTGCGGCATGACGCCGTCGTTGGCCGCGACGACGAGGATCGCGATGTCCGTCGACCGGGCACCACGGGCACGCATGGCGGTGAACGCCTCGTGACCCGGGGTGTCGATGAAGGTGATCTTGCGCTCTTCGTCGTTGACCTCGGTCGCGACCTGGTAGGCACCGATGTGCTGGGTGATGCCGCCGGCCTCGCCCGCGATGACGTTCGTCTTGCGGATGGCGTCGAGCAGTCGGGTCTTGCCGTGGTCGACGTGACCCATGACGGTGACGACCGGCGGACGGACCACGAGGTCCTCCTCGCCGCCCTCGTCCTCGCCGAACTCGATGTCGAAGGACTCGAGCAGCTCGCGGTCCTCCTCCTCCGGGCTGACGATCTGAACGGTGTAGTTCATCTCGCCGGCGAGGAGCTGGAGCGTCTCGTCGGAGACGGACTGCGTGGCCGTGACCATCTCGCCGAGGTTCATCATGACCGCGACGAGCGACGCCGGGTTGGCGTTGATCTTCTCCGCGAAGTCGGTGAGGGACGCACCGCGCGACAGGCGAATGGCTTCGCCGTTGCCGCGAGGCAGCATCACGCCGCCGACCGACGGGGCCTGCATGGCCTCGTACTCCTGGCGCCTCTGCCGCTTCGACTTGCGACCGCGACGCGCGGGACCGCCGGGACGACCGAAGGCGCCCTGCGTGCCACCACGGCCACCGGGACCACCGGGACGACCGCCGAAGCCGGGACGGCCACCGCCGCCACCGAAACCGCCGCCGCCACCGGCACCGGGGGCACCGCCACCGGGACGGCCGGCGAAGCCGCCGCCACCACCGGGACGACCGGCACCGCCGCCACCGCCCGGACGGCCGGCGAAGCCGCCGCCCGCGGGACGGCCGGCGCCGCCGGGACGACCCGCACCGCCCGGACCGCGGCCGCCGGGGCCACCGCCGGGACGCGGGCCGGCAGCGGGACGCTGCGGCATCATGCCGGGGTTCGGACGCGGACCCGCGGGACCGCCACCGGGACGGGGGCCGCCCTGCGGACGGGGCATACCGGCCGGCGACGGACGGGAACCGCCCGGAGCCTGCGGACGCGGACCGCCGCCCTGGGCGCCGGGCGCCTGCGGACGGGGACCGGCGCCGGGGGCACCGGGGCCGCCGGGACGCGCGCCCTGCGGACGCGGCGCCTGCGGACGCGCCATGCCGGTGGAGCCACCGGAGGTGAAGGGGTTGTTGCCCGGACGGGGACCGGCCGGACGGGCACCCGGACGCGGGGCCTGACCACCGGGGCGCGGGGCGCCACGGTCGGGACGGTCGGAACGGGGCGCCTGGCCCTGACCCTGACCCTGACCGGGACCACCCTGACGGGCACCGGGCTTCGGGCCGCCGGGGCCCGGACGGGCACCGGGACGCGGACCCTGACCCTGGCCCTGGGACGCGGCCGGAGCGACCGGCGCGGCCGGGGCCGACGGCGGAGCGGTGAACTCCGGGGTCGTGGGGGCCGCCGGGGCCGGACGCGGCGCGGGCTTGGGGCCCGGCACCGGACGCGGGCCGGAGACAGCCGGCGCGGAGGCCGACGGAGCCGCCGGGGCCGCGGGCTGCGGGGCCACGGGG
>NZ_VJZD01000371.1 GCF_009377175.1 Streptomyces adustus | reverse complement strand
GCCCCCGGGACCCGCCCCGACTCCAGCGCTCCCCGATCGTGCGCTTCCCGATCCTGCGGCTCATCCCGCGGCTCCTCCTGCGGTTCGTCCCGCGGAGCTCCCCGCAGCAGCACCGTGAGCAGACGTACGGCACCCCGCTTGTGCAGGGGATCGTTCCCGTTGCCGCACTTGGGCGACTGGATGCAGGACGGACAGCCGGCGTCGCACTCGCAGGAGGCGATGGCCTGACGGGTGGCGGTGAGCCAGGCGCGGGCGGTGTGGAAGGCGCGCTCCGCGAAGCCCGCGCCGCCGGGATGGCCGTCGTAGACGAAGACCGTCGGCAGGAGGGTGTCGGGATGCAGGGGTACGGACACGCCGCCGATGTCCCAGCGGTCGCAGGTCGCGAAGAGGGGCAGCATCCCGATCGAGGCGTGCTCCGCGGCGTGCAGGGCACCGCCCAGGATCTCCGGGTTGATCCGGGCCTCGTCCAGCTGGTCCTCGGTGACCTTCCACCACACGGCCCGGGTCCGCAGCGTACGAGGGGGGAGGTCGAGTTTCGTCTCGCCCAGCACCTCGCCGGTGATGACACGTCTGCGCAGGAAGGAGACGACCTGGTTGGTGACCTCCACGGAGCCGTAGCACAGCCGGCCGTCGCCCCAGGGGATCTCGGTGTCGGTCTCCAGGACGGAGATCGACGTCGTGTCGCGCGCGACCGTCGAGTACGGCGGGGCGGCCTCCTCGACCAGGGCGACCGAGTCCTCCAGATCGAGGGAGCGGACGAGGTACGTACGCCCCTGGTGGAGGTGGACCGCGCCCTCGTGGACGGCGGTGTGGGAGGCGCTCTCGTCGACCGTGCCCAGCAGCCGTCCCGTCCCCTCCTCGACGATCTGCACCGGCCTTCCGCCCCCGCCGCGGATGTCGGTCAGGTCGGCGGCCCGCTCCCGGCGGGTCCAGTGCCAGGCCTTCGTCCGGCGGCGCAGCAGCTTCGCGGCCTCCAGTTGCGGCAGCAGTTCCGCGGCCGCCGGACCGAAGAGGTCCAGGTCCTCCTCGACCAGCGGCAGCTCCGCCGCGGCCGCGCACAGGTGCGGGGCGAGGACGTAGGGGTTGTCGGGGTCGAGGACCGTCGATTCCACCGGTCGGTCGAACAGGGCCTCCGGATGATGGACGAGGAAGGTGTCCAGCGGATCGTCGCGGGCCACCAGGACGGCGAGGGCCCCCTGGCCGGAGCGTCCGGCCCGGCCCGCCTGCTGCCAAAGCGACGCGCGGGTGCCCGGATAGCCGGCGATGAGCACGGCGTCCAGGCCCGACACGTCCACGCCGAGTTCCAGCGCGGTCGTGGCGGCCAGGCCGAGGAGCTCGCCGGAGTGCAGGGCGCGTTCCAGGGCGCGGCGTTCCTCGGGGAGGTAGCCGCCGCGGTAGGCCGCGACACGCCGGGCCAGTGAACGATCCACCTCGGCCAGACGCTCCTGGGCGATGACGGCGATGAGCTCGGCGCCGCGCCGGGAGCGTACGAAGGCGACCGTGCGTACGCCCTGCACGGCGAGGTCGGTGAGCAGGTCGGCCGTCTCGGCGGTGGCCGTCCGGCGCACCGGAGCGCCCTTCTCGCCCTGCATCTCGGTGAGCGGGGGCTCCCAGAGCGCGAACACCAGTTCCCCACGGGGCGAGGCGTCGTCGGCGACCTCGACCACCGGCAGGCCGGTCAGCCGGCGGGCGGCCACGGCCGGTTCGGCCGCGGTGGCGGAGGCCAGCAGGAAGACCGGGGAGGCCCCGTAGCGGGCGCACAGACGGCGCAGACGGCGCAGCACCTGGGCGACATGGGAGCCGAAGACGCCCCGGTAGGTGTGGCACTCGTCGATGACGACGTACCTGAGCGACTTCAGGAAGGAGGACCAGCGCGGATGGGACGGCAATATGCCGCGGTGGAGCATGTCCGGGTTGGTGAGGACGTAGTTGGCGTACTGGCGGACCCATTCGCGTTCCTCGAACGGGGTGTCGCCGTCGTACACGGCCGGGCGTACGGCCTTGCCCAGGGGCTGTGCGAGTCCCTTCACCCCGCGGCACTGGTCGGCCGCCAGGGCCTTCGTGGGGGCCAGGTACAGGGCGGTGGCGCCGCGGCCGTTCGGGGCCTCGGAGCCGTCCAGGAGCGCGGACAGGACCGGGACGAGGTAGGCGAGGGACTTGCCGGACGCGGTGCCGGTGGCGACGACCACCGACTCGCCGTCCAGGGCGTGCTCGGCGGCCTCCGCCTGGTGGGCCCAAGGGTGCTCGATGCCCGCGGACTCGACGGCCGCGACCACCTCGGAGCGAATCCGGTGAGGCCAGACGGCATGGCGACCCGCACGCGGGGGCAAGTGCTCCGTATGAGTGATGCGCGAAGCCCGGCTCGGCCCCGAGGCGAGCCGGTTCAGGACCGTGCTCGGCGCGGGGCGGGACTCGGGTTCCGCCGGGGATCGATCGGATCGGTGATTCTCGGCCATCGGCACCGAGTGTGTCACTGGCGTGACGGACAATGGAGCCAAGGCGTCGTGCACGCCTGCCGGTAAGTGATTGAATGCCATCGCGGCTGGCGAACCGTCCTGGGGGCTCTGCCGAGGTGTCCCATGGGGCGACCGCTCGATAGCAAGGTGCTGGAGGATCCGTGGACCTGTCCCTGTCGACCCGTACCGTCGGCGATCGTACGGTCGTCGAGGTCGGTGGCGAAATCGACGTATATACCGCGCCCAAGTTGCGCGAGCAGTTGGTCGAGCTGGTGAACGACGGCAATTTCCACCTCGTCGTCGACATGGAGGGCGTGGACTTCCTCGACTCCACCGGGCTCGGCGTGCTGGTCGGCGGCCTGAAGCGGGTGCGTGCCCACGAGGGCTCGCTGCGCCTGGTCTGCAACCAGGAGCGCATTCTGAAGATCTTCCGTATCACCGGTCTGACCAAGGTGTTCCCCATCCACACCTCGGTCGACGAAGCGGTGGCGGCCACCGACTGATCACCGTCCGGGCCGTGTGCCCGGGGGTCGAGTTGAACACCAGGGGGACCGGGCTTTCGGCCGCCCGGCCCCCCGACCGCACGCCCGTAGTTCCGAGGGGGATGCATGGCCACCGTTGAACTCCGCTTCAGCGCGCTGCCCGAGCACGTCAGGACCGCCCGACTCGTGGCGGCGGCGGTGGCGCGCAGGGCCGGGGTGGACGAGGCCGTCCTCGACGAGGTGCGCCTCGCCGTCGGCGAGGCGTGTTCCCGTGCCGTCGGACTGCACCAGAACGGCGCCATCACCGCGCCGATCCACGTCGTGCTGACCGAGGAGGAGAAGCAGTTCTCCATCGAGGTCGGGGACGAGGCGCCGCACGCGCCCCGGGAGGGCCCCGTCGGCGATGTGGTCGAGGATCCGGACATCGAGGCCGAGGAGGACGAGATGGGCCTCGCGGTCATCAGCGGACTCGTCGACGACGTGGAGGTGACCGCCGGACAGAGCGGTGGACGCATCCGCATGACCTGGCCGACCACCCCGCCGACCGTCGCGTCGGCCTGACACCCGTCCCGCACACCACCGCATCACCCCCGTTCGGGCCCTGCTGAGCAGGGCCCTTCGTGTTTTTCTCACCCGTTCGCAGGAATGCGTGAAGAAATTCACGATCAATCGGGCGATCATTTGATCAAGCGCCCGTGCGGGCGTCAATGCTTTGAGGGCATTACCTCTTTCGGGGCCGATGGCGTGACCTCGATCATTTGCTGAAGAGCAAGTGAAGGCTAATTCCGTTTACCGCGCCCTGTTTTGATCAGGTTCCGGTACCTAGAATCCGTCCACATCTTGAGCTCAGCCCAAGCGTCAAGGAGGACGAATGGCGGGGCTTTCTACCCCTCAGCAGTTCGATCACCCCACAACCTTCGCAGCCGCAGTTCTGACCGACGACAACCGCGTCCTCGTGATGGTCATCGGTGTCGTGGCGCTGGCCGCCCTCGTGGTCGCGGGCGTCCTGGTGCGCCAGGTGCTCGCCGCGGGCGAGGGCACCGACAGCATGAAGAAGATCGCCGCGGCGGTCCAGGAAGGCGCCAACGCCTATCTGGCCCGGCAGTTGCGCACGCTCGGCATTTTCGCCGTGGTCGTCTTCTTCCTGCTCATGTTGCTGCCCGCGGACGACTGGAATCAGCGGGCCGGTCGGTCGATCTTCTTCCTGATCGGCGCCGGCTTCTCGGCGGCCACCGGCTATATCGGCATGTGGCTCGCCGTGCGCAGCAATGTGCGTGTCGCCGCGGCGGCCAGGGAAGCGACCCCGACGGAAGGTGAGCCGGAAAAGGATCTCACCGCCGTCTCGCACAAGGCAATGAAGATCGCTTTCCGCACGGGCGGCGTCGTCGGCATGTTCACGGTGGGGCTCGGTCTGCTGGGCGCCTCCTGCGTGGTGCTGGTGTACGCGGCCGACGCCCCGAAGGTGCTCGAGGGATTCGGCCTCGGCGCCGCCCTGATCGCCATGTTCATGCGAGTCGGCGGCGGCATCTTCACCAAGGCCGCCGACGTCGGTGCCGACCTGGTCGGCAAGGTCGAGCAGGGCATTCCGGAGGACGACCCGCGCAACGCCGCGACCATCGCCGACAACGTGGGCGACAACGTCGGCGACTGCGCGGGCATGGCGGCCGACCTGTTCGAGTCGTACGCCGTCACCCTGGTCGCCGCGCTGATCCTCGGCAAGGCGGCCTTCGGCGACTTCGGCCTCGCCTTCCCGCTGCTGGTGCCGGCGATCGGCGTCGTCACCGCGATGATCGGCATCTTCGCCGTGTCCCCGCGCCGCACCGACCGCAGTGGCATGTCCGCGATCAACCGGGGCTTCTTCATCTCCGCGGTGATCTCGGTCGTGCTGGTCGCGCTGGCGGTCTACGTCTACCTGCCGTCGACGTACGCCGGTCTCGACGGCGTCACCGACGCGGCGATCAAGGGCAAGAGCGGCGATCCGCGGATCCTCGCCCTCGTCGCGGTGGCGATCGGCATCCTGCTCGCCGCCGTCATCCAGCAACTGACCGGCTACTTCACCGAAACCACCCGCCGCCCGGTCCGGGACATCGGCAAGACCTCGCTGACCGGCCCGGCCACCGTCGTCCTCGCCGGCATCTCCGTCGGCCTGGAGTCGGCCGTCTACACCGCGCTGCTGATCGGCCTCGGTGTGTACGGGGCCTTCCTGCTCGGCGGTACGTCGATCATGCTGGCGCTGTTCGCGGTGGCGCTGGCCGGCACCGGCCTGCTCACCACGGTCGGTGTGATCGTCGCGATGGACACCTTCGGGCCGGTCTCCGACAACGCCCAGGGCATCGCCGAGATGTCCGGCGACGTCCAGGGGGCGGGCGCACAGGTGCTCACCAACCTGGACGCGGTCGGCAACACCACCAAGGCCATCACCAAGGGCATCGCCATCGCCACCGCGGTGCTGGCGGCGTCGGCGCTCTTCGGGTCGTACCGTGACGCGATCACCACCGGAGCGCAGGACGTCGGCGAGCAACTCACCGGAGCGGGTGCGCCGATGAGCCTGATGATGGACATCTCGCAGCCGAACAACCTCGTCGGTCTCATCGCCGGCGCGGCGGTGGTCTTCCTCTTCTCGGGGCTGGCGATCAACGCGGTGTCGCGCTCGGCGGGATCCGTGGTCTACGAGGTGCGGCGGCAGTTCCGCGAGAAGCCGGGGATCATGGACTACACCGAGACCCCGGAGTACGGGAAGGTCGTCGACATCTGCACCAAGGACGCCCTGCGCGAACTCGCCACGCCCGGCCTGCTGGCCGTGATGGCACCGATCTTCATCGGCTTCACGCTCGGCATCGGCCCGCTCGGCGCGTACCTCGCGGGCGCGATCGGGGCGGGGACGCTGATGGCGGTGTTCCTCGCCAACTCCGGCGGCGCCTGGGACAACGCGAAGAAACTCGTGGAGGACGGCCACCACGGCGGCAAGGGAAGCGAGGCACACGCGGCCACGGTGATCGGCGACACGGTCGGCGACCCCTTCAAGGACACCGCCGGCCCCGCGATCAACCCGCTGCTGAAGGTGATGAACCTGGTGGCACTGCTGATCGCGCCGGCCGTCATCAAGTTCTCCTACGGCCATGACAGGAGCATGGGGGTGCGGATCACGATCGCGGTCCTCTCGCTCCTGGTCATCGTGGTCTCGGTGTACATCTCCAAGCGGCGCGGTATCGCCGTGGGCGACGACGAGAACGCCGAGCGGGCCTCCAAGTCGGCCGATCCTGCGGTGGTTTCGTAGGCGCTCCGGGCGAGGTCCGGCTCACGGGCGGGCGGTGGCGCGTGTCGACGCGC
>NZ_VJZD01000370.1 GCF_009377175.1 Streptomyces adustus | reverse complement strand
GTGGGGTAGCGCAGGGGGGCAGGTCATGGGCCTGGAGATCGATGCGGAGCTGACCGCGGGGCCACTGGGGACGATGATCACCGCTGCGATCGTGAGCGGCGGCGGAGCGGCGGTGCCCCTGGTCGGACCCGCGCTCGGGGTGGGCAAACTGGTCAGCGACCACCTCAACCGGCAGCGGATGACCATGCTCACCGAGGCCGTTCGGCAGGCCGCCCGTCGGGGCGCCTGGCTGGCCGGGGCGGGCCTGGCCCTTCAGGGCGTCGACATCGCCCTGAAGTTCTACGAGCTCGCCACCTACGAGAAGCGGCTGGACCAGGCCGTCCGTGCCCAGCAGTGGCTGGACGCGCTGCGGTCCGCCCAGGAGACCGCGCTCCTCCGGCTGGAGCACGGCTTCCGGCTCGCCGAGGCCCGGTATGAGGCGGTGCTCGCCTCCTACCCCTTCCACGCCACGCCCGGCACCCTCGCCGAGGAGCTGCTGCTCACCCCCGGCGGCCGGACCCGCCCGGTGCTGCTGATCCCCGCCGACCCGCCGGACGTCCCGGCCCACAGCCCCTGGACGGGGGTGCGTCACCGGGCCGTCGGCGAGCTGCGCAAGTACCCGGGCGCGCTGGACGTACGGGCCGCTGACCGGGCCTTCGAGTGGCCTCACGCCGAACTCCTGCGCCGCGACTTGGACGCCGTTCCCGCGGTCTACCTCCAGCTCGGCATCACCGGGTACGACCTGGAGGTGCGGCTCGGCGGGAGCGCCCTGTTGCCCGGTGAGATCCTCTCCGTGCTGCCCGCCGTCACCCTCCAGCGGGTCGGCTACCGGGAGCCGGAGGAGTGGACGGCGCAGGAGCTGACCGCGCTGGGTGCCCCGGCCGGCGCGCCGCCGAGCCCCGGCCGCAACGCCGACCTCAACTTCGAACGGGCCGCCCGGATCGCCGCGTTCACCGCCGTGATGGCGGCCGATGCCCACCAGCTGATGCACCGCCTGGCGTACGACGAGCAGGTGGACGCCGCCGCCGCGCGGGCCGGACTCACCCTCGCCGGGTGGCCGCCCGGCCTCGGGGTGCCACTGGAATTGGTCGCCGACCCGCCGTACCACCTGCTCCACCAGGCGCTCCGCCACCACGCCCGGGGCGAGGGCGAGGCCGCGCTGTTCACGGTCGCCGCCGCCGCGGCCTGGCTGGCCGGTGAGGAAACCGTCCGCACGAGCCGACTGGCCGAGGTGCTGACCCGGGCGGCCGGTACGGGGCGGATGACCGCCGCCCACGGCCGCAAGTTCCGCGAGGCAGTGGCCGCTCTCGGCACCGCCGCCCGGCTGCCCGCACGGCTTCACCGTGCGCTGGACGCCCTCCCCGCGGAGGCCCCAGCCGGGGCGGCGACGGTGGACGCGACCTCCCCGCAGCGCCCCGGCGACGCGCCGGGCCTCTTCCCGCCCGCCGGACGGCCGCTGCTGTAACCGCCGCGCCGGTGCGGGCTTGCGGGCCCCAGCCCGCCATGAAGGCAAGCCGATACGGCGATACAGCGACACGGCAATCAGCGGGTGAGGCAATAACACGCCAAGCGGAACCAGCTCCGACGGCAGACGACGACGGAAGGACATCCCGGCCATGAGAATCCCCGCCCCCGGTCCCCGCCTGCTCTTCTTCGGACTCCCCGGGGACCGGACCGGCGAGTTGGCCGCCCTCGCGGTACGAGACGCCCGGCGCGCCATCCGGCTCCGCCCGGTGTCCGGCGGCCCGCCCGCCTCGGACGCCGCCGCCGGGTCCTGGGAGCTGCTGCGCCGCCGCCCGCGGCAGCCCAGACCCGAGCCGGGCAGGCCCCGGCCCTCGCCGTACAAGAACCTGTGGATCACTGTCCTGCCCGGGGTCACCCCGGCCGCGTCGGCGGCAGGCGCGCAGCCGACGGGCCATGACGGGCTGGTGGTGGTCACCGGCGCCGGCGGCCGGGCCTGGTGGGAGCGGCGGCTGCTGTTCCACCACGTCCAACGGGCACTGGTCGACAACCGGGCGCAGCGGATGGTGCTAGCCGTGACCGGCCTGGGGCGGTGCGCCGGGGCGGCGGAGCTGGCGGAGGCCGTCCGGCCGTGGGCGTCCTATCTGGGCGCCGGGGCGTCCGCCGGGCGACTGTACGGGGTGACGGTGCCGGTGCGGTTCCCGGGCGGGGCGCGCGGGGCGAGGCCCGGCGTGCCGCTGCTCTGGCATCTGGGCTTCGACTCGGAACTGACGCCGCGGCAGCGCCGGTTGACGGATGCCCGGCTGGCCGACGCCAAGACCGCCGGCGGCCCCCTGGCGCTGCGGGAGTGGGAGCGGGTCGACCGGGTCCTGCACGCCGCCCCGGTACCGCCCGACCGCACCGTGCGCGTCACCGTCGCCGGGGCCCCGGGTGTCGGCCGCACCACCGTACTGGCCGCCGCCCACCGGGTGCTCGGCCCCGAACGTCCGGGCCTGTGGCTCCACTTGCCCGACGTCGGCGAACTCCACGACCTGATCGCCCGCCGCCGCGCCCTGGAGGAGGGCACGCGTGGTGCGCCTGACGCCGACCGCGAGCACTGGCACTTCCAACTCGCCGACGGCACCGTCCCTGTGATGGATGTCGACTGGCTGGAGGCCGACACCCGGGGCCCCCGCCCTGACCTCGCCGACCGGGTACGGGACTCCCAGTGCGTGATCGTCGCGGTGGACGCCAGACTGCTCGCCGTCCCCGTCGACGAGGGCCGGACAGCGGAGCTGCGGGAACGGACGGGCGCCGGGACCGCCGACGAGCTGATCCAGGCGGCGGCCGCGTTCCACCGTGACGCGGGCGGCCTGCCGCCCCAGGTGATCCTGTTGCTGACCGGCTCCGGGCAACTGATCCGGGACGGCCGCCCCCTGCGCACCCGCGCCGGTCTGCTGGCCGACTTCCGGCGGCTGGTCCCGGCGGCCTTCGCCCCCGGGGTGCTCACCGCCCTCTGTCCGGTGAGCGCGGGCACCGGCGAGGAGGCCCCGCCTACCGGGGTGGAGGCCCCGTACTGGCTGCTTCTCCTCCAGCAGTTGCGGCGGGAGGCCCACCGACTCACTGCGGTGGCGGCCGGTGAGGAGCACAAGGCCGAACGGCTGCGGGACCGCGCGGAACGCCGCAGGGAGACCACCAGTCCGTGGAACCCGTTCAGCCGGGTCCTCAGCTTCGCCGACAGCAAGCGCGCCGACCGCGGCGAGGGCCGGGCCCGTGCCGCCCGTGACGCGGCCGCCGCCAACGGCGAGATCGAGAACCTCCTCCACCGCGACCTGCGGGACACCACCATCCTGCTGGGCGGCGAGCCCTACGGCACCGGGAGTACCGTCGGGGGTTGTTGAGCCCTCGCCCTCTTACCCTGTCGTTTGACCACAGGCGTTCGGCGGGGTCGAGGCAACGGTGACCTGGGCGGTCCAGGACCCGGGTTCCCGGGGCGGATCCCAGGTCACGTCGACGCGCACTTCGTGGAAGTCGTGTGCGAGTCCCACCACCATGGCCGCCGCGGCGGCCCGTGCCTCGGCTGAGCCGGCGTTGACCGGAACGTCGGCGAGGCGCCCGCAGAGCATCCCGCCGTCCACGGTGAGGACACTGTGGCGCCAGCCTTCCGGCGTCGCGAGCAGGACGATGCTCTCCGGCACACCGAAGGGAGGTCGCCTCTTCTTCTCCCGCTTTCGTCTCACCATGGAGCCATCCAACCGCGTCGGCTTCCTGACGGTTCAGGCGGGCGGAGCAACGTCGAGCGCCGCAAGGTCCGTGCCTGGGTGGAACACGTCATCGGCCGGATGAAGAACGACGAGATCCTTCGCGACTGCCGCCAACGGAGCGAGGGTCTCCACCACGCGGTCCAGGCTGTCGTCCACATGGACCGGAGAGGGGCGCGGCCCCATAGGCTGGGCCCCCGTCCGCACTGTGGGGGAGTAATGACCAGTAGGTTCACCGAGTTGGTTGTCGACTGCCGTGATCCGGAACGGCTTGCGGCCTTCTGGTGCGCGGTCCTGGGTTTCGAGGTGATCGACCGGAGCGAGGGCAAGGTCGAGATCGGCTCCTGGGTGCCGACCGTCGAGGAGGTCCGGGCCCGCCAGATGCCGCCCACACTGGTCTTTATCCAGGTGCCCGAGGGCAAGAGCGTGAAGAACCGGCTCCACCTGGACGTCAGTCCGATCGACGTCAGTACCGACGACGAGGTGGCCAGGCTGCTTGGCCTTGGCGCCGCCAAGGTGGACGTGGGCCAGGGCCCTGGCCGGAGTTGGGTGGTCATGGCCGACCCGGAGGGCAACGAGTTCGATGTCCTGCGCACCCTGGCACCGTCCAACTAGATGATCACGCTCAAGGGTTGGTGGTCGTAGGCTCTCCGGCGTGCGCAGGTTGAGCGCCGCGGCGTAGATCTGAAGCCGCCCCCGAACCTGGCGACGTGCGCTGCTTGCCGCCTGGTCTCCGAGGCAGGACTACCGGGCCCCTACGGGGTGCCGACAATGCCCGCGTCGTGGGCGAGGAGGCCGGCCTGGGTGCGGTTGACGCAGCCCAGTTTGTCCAACATGCGTGAGACGTAGCCCTTGATAGTGGCCTCGGAGAGGAAGAGCCGGGCCGCGATCTGCGCGTTGGACAGGCCCTCGCCGAGGCCGGCCAGGACCTGGACCTCCCGCTCGGTCAGCGCGGCGACCAGCTCTCGTGCGCGGTCGCGGGCCGAAAGGCTGTCCGTCGACGCGGCGATGAGCCGACGGGCGGCGGACGGCGAGAGCACGGTGTGCCCCTGGGCAGCCGTCCGTACGAGTCCGATCAGTTCCTCCGGCGGGGTCGACTTGACCAGGAAGCCGGTCGCGCCGGCCCGCAGGGCACGCAGCACGTACTGGTCGGCGTCGAAGGTCGTCAGCACCACGATGTTCGGCGGCTCCGCGAGCTCGTTGATGCGTTCGATCGCGGTCAGCCCGTCCATGCCCGGCATGCGCAGGTCCATCAGGACCACGTCCGGGCGGCTGCGCCGGACAGCCTCGACGCCGGCCGCGCCGTCGTGGGCCTCGTCGACGACCTCCAGGTCCTCGGCCGAGTCGAGAATGGTGCGCAGGAACACGCACACCATGGGCTCGTCGTCCACCACCACTACTCGGGCCACGCTCACACCGCCGATTCCGCGGTCGGGACGTAAGCGGGCAGCGTCGCCTCGACACTGAACCCGCCGTCGGGACGGGGACCGGCACACAGGGTGCCGTGTACGAGTTCGATGCGCCGGCGCAGATGCGCGATGCCCAGGCCGGAGCCGGTGCCCGCGAGGGCGCTGCTCGCTCTGTCCGCCGGAGGCGTGTTGTGGACGGTGAGCCGCACCTGGGCCTCCTCGTACTGCACCCGCACGGTCACCTGGGCGCCGGGCGCGTGCTTGCGTACGTTGGTCAGCGCCTCGCGCAGGACGCGGTAGGCGGTGCGCCCGACCACCGGTGAGGCGAGCGCCGGGTCACCGTCCTCGATCAGCTCGGCCGGTGTGCCCACCGCCGTCGACTCGGCGACCAGGTCGGCGAATCCCCCCACGGAGGGCGTCTGGTCGCCCTCGGGCGTGGTGCGCAGGATGCCGACCAGGTCGCGCAACTCCTCCAGCGCCTGGCAGCCCGCGGCGCGCAGTTCCTCCGCCGCCTGCCGGGTCACCTCGTCCTGTGCCGTCACCCGCAGAGCTCCGGCCTGGAGCACCATCAGGCTCACCCGGTGCGTGACGACGTCGTGCATCTCCCCGGCGAGCCGGGCGCGTTCCTCGGCGCGGGCCTGTTCGGCGAGCAGATGGCGTTCCCGCTCGGCCCGCTCGGCGCGTTCGACGAGAGCGCAGACCATCCGTCGGCGGGCGTCGAAGTACAGCGCCAGCAGCGGCCCGACCGCGGTGCGCAGCAGCCCGTTCGTCATGACGGCGACCGACGGCTCCCAGGGACGCATGATGACGAGGGTGAAGGCGGCGAGTACGAAAAACGCCGTGCGGCGGCGCTGTTGGAAGAAGAACGGGCCGTAGGCGGCCAGCAGGGTCGCGTAGGGGGCCCATACATTGGTGTCGTTCGCGGGCGTCAGTACGCCGGCCGGTGAGATCAGCAGCGACATAGCCAACGTGAACGCGCCGAGCACGCCGACGACAGCGAGCGGGGCGACGCGACGGAAGGCCAGCGAGGCGCAGGCCAGCGCCTGCACGCCGAGCATGAGCCAGGCGACGGTGTCCGGGTGATCCGGCCACCAGCTGGCGCCGATCAGCGTGGTGCCGGTGTCCAGCACCGCGAAGGCGACCGCGATCGCCACGTCCACGGCCACCCGGTGCCGACGGTGCCACGGTCCGTCAGTCATGACGTTCACCGTAAGCCATCCGGGCC
>NZ_VJZD01000036.1 GCF_009377175.1 Streptomyces adustus | reverse complement strand
GCCCCCGCCCGTCCGCCCTCCGCCTCTCTCCGCCGAAAGGTGCTCCGCCTCCCATGCCCGAGCTGGTGTTCTTCTCCGGAACGATGGACTGCGGGAAGTCGACGCTGGCTCTCCAGATCGAGCACAACCGCTCCACCCGGGGCCTGGTCGGCATGATCTTCACGCGGGACGACCGCGCGGGCGAGGGCAAGCTGTCCTCCCGCCTCGGCCTGGTCACGGACGCGGTGGAGGTCGAGGACGGGCAGGATCTGTACGCGTTCCTCGTCGACCACCTCTCCAAGGGCGGGCGTGCGGACTACGTGATCGCGGACGAGGCGCAGTTCCTGGCGCCCGAGCAGATCGACCAGCTCGCGCGGGTCGTCGACGACCTGGGCGTGGACGTCTACGCCTTCGGCATCACGACCGACTTCCGCTCCAAGCTCTTCCCCGGTTCCCAGCGACTGGTGGAGCTGGCCGACCGGGTCGAGGTGCTCCAGGTCGAGGCCCTGTGCTGGTGCGGCGCCCGCGCCACGCACAACGCCCGCACGGTCGGTGGCGAGATGGTCGTCGAGGGCGCCCAGGTGGTCGTGGGCGACGTCAACCGCTCGGCGGACGAGGTCGGTTACGAGGTGCTGTGCCGTCGCCACCACCGGCGTCGTATGACGTCGGCCACGGCCCACGCGGCGGCGCTGTCGCCCGACGTGCTGCCGGTGTCGACCTCCTGAGCCCCGGGCTCGCTCCTCCGGACCATCAGCGCGGGCTCTGGACCAGGGCGAACCGGGCCCCCTCCGGGTCCGCCACCGAGGCCACGCGCCCGTGGGCGCCGTCCCGGGCCGGCTGGAGGATCCGTCCGCCGAGTGCGACGAGCCGGACCAGCGCCTCGTCGGTGTCGGCCACCTCGAAGTACGTCATCCAGTGCGGGCCCCGTTCGCGCGGCAGCGCGTTGCCCACCCCCTGGATGCCGGCCACGGGGCGGCCCTCGACGTACAGCGTCACATGGTCGAGGTCGGCCGGGACCATCGGCTGTCCCTCGTAGCCGAACACCGATTCGTAGAACTTGGCGACGGTCACCGAGTCGAAGGTCAGCAACTCGTTCCAGGCGGGTGTGCCCGGGACGCCGGGGGTTCCGAGGCCGCCGGTCCGGTGCTTCGCCGTCTGCCAGACGCCGAAGACGGCGCCCGACGGGTCGGAGCAGATCGCCAGCCTTCCGGTCTCGGCCGCGTCCAGCGGTCCGACGCCGAGCGTGCCGCCGCACAGCCGTACCGTCTCGGCGGTCTGGTCCACGTCGTCCGAGGCGAGATAGGGCGTCCAGGCGGTCGGCAGGTGCAGGTCCGGCGGCAACTGGCCGATGCCCGCCACCTCGTGGCCGTTCAGCAGGGCCCTGACGTACGGGCCGAGCTGCCGGGGGCCGGGCTGGAATTCCCAGCCGAAGAGTTCTCCGTAGAAGTCCTGGGTCGCGGCCGGTTCGTGCACCATCAGGCTCACCCAGCAAGGTGTGCCGGGCGCGTACCGGGCGCGCGCCTCGCCGTTCGGGCCGGCCGACTCCCGTGTCTCGGTCATCGTCACTCTCTTCTCGGCCTCTTGTGGTGGCCGTGTCGCTTCCGCTCTCCGAACCCCGGGCCCGATGCTCGCACCGTGCGTGGCGCCCTGCTCACCGGGCGTACACGCCGTCGGGCGTGCGTGGGCCCCATAGTCGGAGAATGCCCGCTGTAAGGTTTCTCGTCCCTTTCGGCACGATTACTCGTGGGGGTCGATCAGTTGTACAGCATGTGGCTGATCCCATACGCCTCGTGATCGTGCCTGCCCGGCCGAGCAGAGTAGCCGGACATCGGCGATGCGGCCACCCCGTGCGCGAGGATGGTTGCCATGAACGCCATCATCTCCGCAGCAGAACTCGCGACCGACCTGTCCGGGGAGCGTCCGCCGACGCTGCTCGACGTCCGCTGGCAGCTCAGCGTGGCCAAGGCGGCCGGGGAGCCGGCCTTCGACGGCCGGGCCGAGTACGCGGCCGGACACGTGCCCGGCGCCGTCTTCGTCGACCTGGACGCGGAGCTCGCCGCCGCGCCCGGCCCGGACGGTCGGCACCCGTTGCCCGACATCGAGGAGTTCGGCGCCGCGATGCGCCGGGCGGGCGTGTCGGCGAAGGTGCCGGTGATCGTGTACGACGGGGGACAGGGCTGGGCGGCGGCGCGCGCGTGGTGGCTGCTGCGCTGGACGGGTCACCCGGATGTGCGGGTCCTGGACGGTGGGTTGTCGGCCTGGGCGGGGGACCTGTCGGTGGACGTGCCCACTCCCGCCGAGGGCGACTTCCAGCCGGTGCCGGAGCCTGCGGGATTCCTGGACGCGGACGGGGCCGCGGCGCTGGCGCGGTCGGGGGTGCTGTTCGACGCGCGCGCGGGGGAGCGGTACCGGGGCGAGGTGGAGCCGATCGACCGGGTCGGCGGGCACATCCCGGGCGCGGTGTCGGCGCCCACCATGCAGAACGTGGCGGCGGACGGGCGGTTCCTGCCCGCCGAGGAACTGAACGCGCGCTTCAGGGCGTTGGGCGCCGACGACGGCACCGAGGTGGGCGTCTACTGCGGCTCGGGCGTCTCCGGGGCCCACGAGGTGCTCGCGCTGGCGGTCGCCGGGATCCCGGCAGCGCTGTACGTCGGTTCGTGGTCCCAGTGGTCCTCGGACCCGTCCCGCCCTGTCGCCGTGGGACCCGACCCGCAGTAGCGCGCCGCGCCCGCCGCCGGCCACTACGGCTGCCCCGGCGGGCCGCCTGCCCGCCTGCCCGGCGGGCCGCACGCGGGTTCGCCGGCGTCCCGTGCGGATGCCCGCGGGCTCGCCGGCGTCCCGCGTGGGCGACCGCGGGCCGTGCGGGGTCCAGGGCCGCCTGGAGCGGGTCGACGGCCGCGCGCGAGCCCTGCGGCCGCGCATGCGCGCGGCGACCGCACGGGTTGCCGGTGGTCCTACGCCGACACGCGCTTGCGGGTGTCCCGGGCGCCTGCCGGTGACCCGCGGCGCTTGCGGGTGTCTCGCAGGTCTGCCGCGCAGCTCGTGCACACCTTCCGGCGGCTGCGTGTGGGCTTGCGGCAGCGTGCGGGCTCGCGGCCGTGCATGGCGTGGCGGTCGCACAGGTGTGTCGGTGGTCCCGCGCGAACGCTCGCCGGTGTCCCGCGGTGCTTGCGGGTGCTCCGCAGGTCTGCCGCGCAGCCCGCGCACGCCTTGCGGCGGCCGTGCACAGGTGCCGTGCCCCGCGCGCGTGACCGGAGCCCGCGCCGGTTAGGACGCGGGCTCTCGGTGTCGTACGACCTCGTGCGGCCGGGCTACTCCTGCTTCTTGCGGCGCGTGCCGAAGACGATCTCGTCCCAGCTGGGTACCGCGGCCCGGCGGCCGGGACGGACGCCGTCCGCCTCGGCCTGGCGGTCGGTGGCGCCGACCAGACGGTCGCGGTGGCTCCCGACGGAACGCGGCATGAGCACGTCCGCGTAGGCGGAGCCGGCCGAGGCGGCGGGCGCCGGGGGCTCCTCCGCCTCCGGTTCCTCGACGGGCTCCTCCACAGGCGGTTCCACCGGGCGTTCCGGGACCACGAGGTCGCCCCGGAAACTCGGCACCGCCTCCAGCAGGCTGGTCAGCGAGTCCCGTTCGCCCGTGCTCTCCTCCGGGGGCTCGGACGCCTGCGCGGGCAGGCTCGGCCGCTCCCGGTCGAGAGCACGGTCCAACGGGCGGTCGCGCGGCAGCCGTGCGATACGCGGCACGAAGGGAAAGCTGGGTTCGGGCGCGGCGAGGTCGTCGGACTCGCCGATCAGCGAGCGCGCCTCGTCGTCGACGGCCTGGACGAGCCGCCGGGGCGGGTCGTACGTCCAGCTCGCCGAGTGCGGTTCACCGGCGACCAGGTAGACCAGCAGGACTTCCCAGGTGCCGTCGTCGCGGCGCCAGGAGTCCCACTGCACCGTGTCCTTGTCGGCGCCGCGCAGCAGCAGACGCTCCTGAACCGCCTCGCCGAGCTGGGGTCCGGCGTTCTCGCCGGGCCGACGGACCGGGGTCTTGCGGGCCCGCTCGGCCATGAAGGCGCGCTCGGCCAGCACGGGACCCTCGAAGCGGCGTACGCGGTCGACCGGGATGCCGGCCATCTGCGCGACCTCTTCCGCGGTCGCGCCGGCACGTATACGTGCCTGGATGTCACGGGGGCGGAGATGGCTCTCCACCTCGATCTCGATCTGGCCGAGGCGGGGACGGTCGCCGCGCACGGCGGCACGGAGTCGTTCGTCGATCGGAAGCGTGTACTCCGTACTGTCCGCAGCCTTCAGCACCAGCCGTGTGCCGTCATTGGAGACGGCCACGACACGCAGTTCGGGCATGGGGACCTCCCGGGTGGTGCCTGCCGACGTCACGTGCGTCGCTGCTTCCGCTAGTCGAGTGTGGCCTGCCCGGGTGCAGCCTGCCACAACCTTGCCGAGTTGCCCGGCGTGTCGGACGCGAGCCCGCGTACGCCGTTATGGCACGGTTACCTATTCGCAACGCTAAGTGACCAACTCCGTCACCCTGTGCAACTGACCCCCTCCCGGTGGTCCGGCAAGGTCCCGGACGCCCTGGTGGGAGACCGAACCCAGGGCTCGCAACAGTACTCCATTTGGGCCACGTGCGTGGATTGGCGCGCCGTTCAACTTCTGGCAGGGGCTGGGACTTGACCGTCCGTTGTGCGGTGTTGCGGGAGTGAACGTGGCGTACTTCACCCAATAGCCGGAAACGGAACCAATCGTTTCGTCTGTACGTCCCTTTCTCGTGCAGGTGGTCGATCGAACGGTGGGAGTCGACCGGTCAAGGGAGAGGCAGACAAGGTCCCGGAATGCGTGAAAGGCCCGTTGACGTGGACGAGTCCGGCAGCGGGAGGGAGGTGAAGGACAGGAAGCGGATCGACCTGAGCGTGCCTCAGGTCGCGGGCAGTGCCGTGGCCGCGGTGGTGGCGGCCAAACTCGCCTCCTACTTCGGCGTCTACGGGACGATCCTCGGCGCCGGTGTGGTCAGTGTCGTCGCCACCTGCGGCGGCACGCTGTTCCAGCACTTCTTCCGGCGGACCGGCGAGCAGCTGCGCGAGGCGACCGTCCCGGCCAGGACCGCCGCGGCCGCCCCGTCCAGGACCGCCGCGGCCGTGCCCGGCGTGCCTGCGGCCCCGCCCGTCGGCGAGTTCACGCGGGGGACCGTCTATCGCGCCCGGGTCAGGGGGTGGCGCCGGCCGGTGGTCGCGGCCGCCCTCGTGTTCGGGGTCACGATGACCGGCATCACCACGTACGAGCTGGTGTCCGGCAGCAGTTTCAGCGGCGGCGGCAGTACGACCGTCGGCGGTGCCCTCTCCACCCACGGTCAGCCGTCCTCCGGCACGGACCCGGCATCCGGTCCGGCATCGGGCCCGTCGTCCGATCCGTCGGCGGGCGCGTCCGCCGGTCCGGGCTCCGGCTCCGGCGGCGCATCCTCGTCCGGCTCCCCCGCCACGCCGGACGCGACCGGCGACGCGAGCGCGGCGGGCGGCGTCCCGGACGGGGGCGCGGCAGGCGGCGGTTCGACGCAGAGCCCGGCACCGGCCCCGAGCGCCACCGCTGGCCGGGGCTCCGGCGACGGCTCGGCGCCCGCGGCCGGGACGCCCGGCGCGTCCGCTACCCCAGAACCCTCCGCAAGTAGTCGTTCTGGAACAGACGTTCAGGGTCGAGTCGGTCCCGCAGCGCGGTGAACTCGCCGAAGCGCGGATAGACCCCGGCCAGGTACTCGGCGTCCCGGGTGTGCACCTTGCCCCAGTGCGGCCGGCCCTCGTGCGCGGTGAAGATGCGCTCGGCGGCGGTGAAGTACGCCTGATAGGGCGTACCCCGGAACATGTGCACGGCGACATAGGCGCTGTCCCGGCCCGAGGCGGTGGACAGCGTGATGTCGTCGGCCGGCGCGGTGCGCACCTCGACCGGGAAGCTCACCCGCAGCCCTGAGCGGTCGACCATCGTCTTCAGTTCCCGCAGCGTCTCGGCCAGGGCCTCGCGCGGGACGGCGTACTCCATCTCCACGAAGCGCACCCGGCGCGGGGAGGTGAAGACCTTGTAGGGGATGTCCGTGTAGGTGCGCGCGGACAGGGCCTTGCTGGAGATCCGGGCGATCGCGGGAATTGTCGCGGGCGCCGCCCGGCCGACCAGCTGGGCCACCTGGAAGACGCCGTTGGAGAGGAACTCGTCCTCGAACCAGCCGGTCAGCTGACCCACCGGCCGCTCCGGGCCCGCGCTGCGGTTGTTGCGCTTGGTGTTGGTGCTGTCGGTGTGCGGGAACCAGTAGAACTCGAAGTGCTCGTTCTCGGCCCACAGCTCGTCGAGCTCGGCGATGACCCGGTCCAGCTGCATCGGCTCCTCGCGCGCCGTCAGCAGGAAGAGCGGCTCCACGGCGAAGGTGATCGCGGTGACGATGCCCAGCGCGCCCAGGCCGATCCGGGCGGCCGCGAAGACCTCCGGGTTCTCCTTCTCGGAGCAGACGAGCACCGATCCGTCGGCGGTGACCAGTTCCAGGCCCTTGATCTGGGCGGCGATCGAGCCCGAGTCGCGGCCGGTGCCGTGCGTGCCGGTGCTGGTGGCCCCGGAGACGGTCTGCTCCATGATGTCGCCCATGTTGGTCAGCGACAGTCCCTCGCGGGCCAGGGCCACATTGAGTCTCTTGAGCGGGGTGCCGGCCTCGACCGTGACCGTCCCGGCCTCACGGTCGATGTTGCGGATGCCGGTCAACAGTTGCGGGCGGATCAACAGGCCGTCGGTGGCGGCGATCGCCGTGAACGAGTGCCCGGTGCCCACCGCCTTCACCTTCAGGCCGTCCTCGGCGGCCTTGCGCACGGCCGCCGCCAGCTCGTCGACGGAGGCGGGCGTGACCTCCCGCGCGGGCCGGGCCGAGACGTTGCCGCCCCAGTTACGCCACGTGCCGTTCTTCATGCTCGCTGTCGTGCTCAACGGTCCCTCCCCAACCCGGCGCCGGCCTGCTGAGCCGGCGGTACCCCAGGAAACCGACCGCGACCGCGACGGCCCCGGACACCGCCGGAACCCCGTACCCGGCGCGCGCGCCGACCGCGTCGACCACCCAGCCGGCCGCCGAGGAACCGAGCGCGACCCCGATGGCGAGCCCGGTGCTCACCCAGGTCATGCCCTCGGTCAGTTGCGCACGTGGTACGTGCTCTTCGATGAGGGACATCGTCGTGATCATCGTCGGCGCGATGGACAGACCCGCAACGAACAGCGCCACGGCCAGAAACGGCAAGTTTCCGACCAGTAGGAGGGGGATCATACTCACGGCCATCATGAATATGCCCAGTACCCAGCGGCGTTCCGGTGCGCCCCGGAAGCGCAACAACCCGAAGACGACGCCCGCCGTGCAGGATCCCGCCGCGTAGAGCGCGAGGACGACGCTCGCGGCGGCCTTGTGGCCCTGTTCCTCGGCGAAGGCCACGGTGACCACGTCGACCGCCCCGAAGATCGCGCCGGTGGCCACGAAGGTGGCCACCAGGACCTTCAGGCCCGGCGAGCGCAGCGCCGTACCGCCGCCGTGCCGCTCGCGCGGATGCGGCTCGGGCTCGGTGGCGCGCTGGGCGGTCAGCCAGAACACACCGACCGCCAGGAAGCCGGCGGCGAGCAGCGGGCCGGCCTCCGGGAACCAGGCCGTGGACAGTCCGATGGAGATGATCGGCCCGAAGATGAAGCACATCTCGTCCACCACGGACTCGAAGGAGTACGCGATGTGCAGCTTCGGGGTGCCCCGGTACAGGGCGGCCCAGCGCGCGCGGATCATCGCGCCGAGGCTGGGCACGGAGCCGATGCCGGCGGCGCACACGAACAGCACCCAGTCCGGCCATTCGAAGTGCGCGGCGAGCAGCAGCCCCGCCGCGGCGGTGAGCGCGACCAGGGTGGCCGGTCGCAGCACCCGCCGCTGCCCGTGCTGGTCCACCAGTCGCGAGATCTGCGGGCCGATCACCGCCGCGGCCAGCGCGATGGTGGCCGACAGCGCGCCCGCGAGCCCGTAGCGCCCGGTGAGCTGCGAGATCATCGTGACCACGCCGATGCCCATCATCGACAGCGGCATCCGGCCGACGAACCCCGCGGCGGAGAAGCCTTTGGAACCGGAGGCGGCGAACAGGGCGCGATAGGGGCTGGGCACGGGTGTCTCCGGGGATCCGGTAAGGCGCGAAGTGGGCCGATACAGGTTACTGGTTAGGTAACCCTAATGCACCGGCCCCGCGGGCCCGGAGCCCGGCTGTCGGTACCGGGTGGCAGGATTCGACTCATGCCAGAAGCGCTCGATCCCACCCCCTACGACGCCCTGCTCCTGCTCTCCTTCGGCGGCCCGGAAGGCCCGGACGACGTGGTCCCGTTCCTGGAGAACGTGACCCGCGGGCGCGGCATCCCGAAGGAACGCCTCAAGGAGGTCGGGCAGCACTACTTCCTGTTCGGCGGGGTCAGCCCCATCAACGGCCAGAACCGCGCCCTGCTGGACGCCCTCCGCAAGGACTTCGCGGACCACGGCCTGGACCTGCCGGTCTACTGGGGCAACCGCAACTGGGCGCCCTACCTGACCGACACCCTGCGCGAGATGGCCGCCGACGGCCGGCGTCGCGTCCTCGTCGTGACGACCAGCGCCTACGCCTCGTACTCGGGCTGCCGCCAGTACCGCGAGAACCTCGCCGACTCGCTCGCCGCCCTGCGGGCCGAGGGCGTGGAGCCGCCGCGGATCGACAAACTGCGCCACTACTTCAACCACCCGGGCTTCCTGGAACCCATGATCGAAGGGGTGCTCGCCTCCCTCGCCGACCTCCCCGAGGACGTCCGCGACGGCGCGCACCTCGCCTTCTCGACCCACTCCATCCCGCTCTCCGCCGCGGACACCTCCGGCCCGGCCGGGGAGCACGGCGACGGCGGGGCCTACGTGCGACAGCACCTGGACGTGGCGCGGCTGATCGCCGACGCCGTCCGGGAGCGCACCGGCGTCGACCACCCCTGGCAGCTCGTCTACCAGTCCCGCTCCGGCGCCCCGCACATCCCGTGGCTGGAGCCCGACATCTGCGACCACCTCCAGGAGCGGCACGCGGCCGGCGTCCCGGCGGTCGTCATGGCCCCCATCGGCTTCGTCTCCGACCACATGGAGGTCCTGTACGACCTCGACACGGAGGCCACCGCCAAGGCCGCGGAACTGGGGCTGCCGGTACGCCGGTCGGCCACCGTCGGCGACGACCCGCGCTTCGCCGCCGCGGTCCGGGAACTGATCCTGGAGCGCGCCGGGACGGAGCGCGGCCAGGCGGTCGCACCGTGCGCCCTGGGCACGCTCGGCGCGAGCCATGACGTGTGCCCGGTCGGCTGCTGCCCGGCCCGAGCCCCCCGTCCCGCCGCCGCGGGCGCCGACAGCCCCTACGCGTGAGGAACGCCGTGACCGACCCCCTGCACACCGAACTGCTCGGCATCGCCCACGAGGCGGCCCGCCGCGCGGGCGAGCTGCTGCGCGACGGCCGTCCCGCCGACCTCGCGGTCGCCGCCACCAAGTCGAGCCCGATCGACGTCGTCACCGAGATGGACATCGCGGCGGAGAAGCTGATCACCGGCCTCATCGCCGACCGCCGCCCCGCCGAC
Organism: Streptomyces adustus; assembly: GCF_009377175.1. Lineage (GTDB taxonomy): Bacteria > Actinomycetota > Actinomycetes > Streptomycetales > Streptomycetaceae > Streptomyces > Streptomyces adustus. The sequence continues at coordinate 43,325 of NZ_VJZD01000036.1, read as the reverse complement.
GGCATCCTCGGCGAGGAGGGGGCCGCCAGCGAGGGCACGAGCGGGGTCCGCTGGGTGATCGATCCCCTCGACGGCACGGTGAACTACCTCTACGGGCTGCCGACCTGGGCCGTGTCGGTCGCGGCCGAGCAGGACGGCGAGACGGTCGTCGGCGTGGTGGAGGCCCCGATGCGCGGGGAGACCTGTCACGCGGTCCGCGGCGGCGGAGCCTGGGCCACCGGCGCCTGGGACGGTGTACGCAGGCTCACCTGCCGTCCCGCGCCGCCCCTGGACCAGGCCCTGGTCTCGACCGGCTTCAACTACGTCACCGAGGTCCGCACCCACCAGGCCGAGGTCGCCCGGAAACTCGTTCCGCTGCTGCGGGACATCCGGCGCAGCGGATCGGCCGCCGTCGACCTGTGCGACGTCGCCGCGGGCCGGCTGGACGGCTACTACGAACGCGGACTGCACGCCTGGGACTACGGAGCGGGCGACCTGATCGCCCGCGAGGCGGGCGCCCTGACCGGCGGACGCCCCTCCCAGGGCCCCTCGGGCGACCTCACGGTGGCGGCCAGCCCCGGCGTCTTCGAGCCCCTCCAGCGGCTCCTGGAGGACTTCGGCGCCTGGCACGACTGAGCACCGTCCCCCGGTGCGTCCTCGGCGCACCCCGGGGAGCACAGCGGTTCGCCCGGGAGTCCGTGCGACGTACGACAGCGGGGCCCCGGCACTGGATCGCCCGGGGCCCCGCTGTCGTACGTACGAACCGATCAGACGGCGGACATGCCGACTTCCACGCCGTGCTCGGCGGCGAGGCGGTGCAGGTCGTCGAGCTCGCCCTGCTCCACCTCGACGAGGAATTCGTCGCCCTCGTCACGAGCCCGCGTCAGGTCGGACTCGGTCGCCTTTATGCGCTGCAGAAGTCCTGCGGTGAAAGCGTCCATGCTGCGCCCCCTCGTCCAGGGTCGTGGGTCGATGGCACGGGGGTGTGCCGTTGGGAAGGGGCGATCACGTCTCCTGTGGATGTCCGGCGCAGCCCTGTGCCGGGCGGCCACGGTGCCGGACACCCACGACCACTCTGTGGAAAAGCGGACAGCGACGTACCGCATGGTGTTGCGGCACAAGCAGAGTGTGATCGCGGGGTGTAAACGGTCCTCCCCGCACTCCCTTCCGGGGAAACCTCGACCGGACGAGAAAATCCGCCATTCCAGGGCCGATCGCCCGCACTTCCGTGCCCGCTCTCCCGCCTTACCGCCGACTTACAGCCGAAAAGGGCAGGATGGAGCCACATCCACGAAGGCTCCTGCCCGTGTGCGCCCGAGGGGGCTACGCGGGTGGACACAGGAAGGACAAGCGACGTGCGCGTACTCGTCGTCGAGGACGAGCAGCTGCTCGCCGATGCGGTGGCCACCGGACTGCGCCGGGAGGCCATGGCCGTCGACGTCGTGTACGACGGCGCGGCCGCCCTGGAGCGCATCGGCGTCAACGACTACGACGTGGTCGTCCTCGACCGCGACCTCCCGCTGGTGCACGGCGACGACGTGTGCCGCAAGCTCGTCGAGCTCGGCCTGCCCACGCGCGTGCTCATGCTCACCGCGTCCGGCGACGTCAGCGACCGGGTCGAGGGGCTGGAGATCGGCGCCGACGACTACCTGCCCAAGCCCTTCGCGTTCAGTGAGCTCATCGCGCGGGTGCGGGCCCTCGGCCGGCGCACCAGCGTGCCGCTGCCGCCCGTCCTGGAGCGCGCGGGCATCAAGCTCGACCCCAACCGCCGCGAGGTCTTCCGCGACGGCAAGGAGGTCCAGCTCGCGCCCAAGGAGTTCGCCGTCCTGGAGGTGCTGATGCGCTCCGAGGGCGCGGTGGTCTCGGCCGAGCAGCTGCTGGAGAAGGCCTGGGACGAGAACACCGACCCGTTCACCAACGTGGTGCGCGTGACGGTCATGACCCTGCGCCGCAAGCTGGGCGAGCCGCCCGTCATCGTCACGGTCCCCGGCTCCGGGTACAGGATCTGATCGACTGTGGCCACCGATCCCGCATTGCCCGCAGCGCCTCCGAAGCCCACCTGGGACCCCAGAAGACCGCAACCCCCCTTCCCCTGGCTGCGTCCGACCATCCGGATACGGCTGACGCTGCTGTACGGCGGCATGTTCCTGATCGCCGGCATCATGCTGCTGTCGATCATCTATCTGCTCGCGGCACAGGCGCTGAGCGTCGGCAGCGAACTCCCCTTCAAGATCATTTCCGGGCAGGTCGGCAGCAACTCCTGCAAGTTCCCCTCGGGTCCCTCGGCGGACGAGCTCAACCGCGCGATGGCCGAATGTGTCAACCAGCAGCGTCAGCACGCCCTCGACGACCTGCTCAGCCGCTCCCTGCTGGCACTGCTGGGCCTCGCGGTCATCGCCTTCGCCTTCGGCTACGCCATGGCCGGCCGGGTGCTGTCCCCGCTCGGCCGGATCACCCGCACCGCGCGCGCCGTGGCGGGCTCGGACCTGTCCCGTCGGATCGAGCTGGACGGCCCGGACGACGAGCTGAAGGAACTGGCCGTCACCTTCGACGACATGCTGGAGCGCCTCCAGCGGGCCTTCACGGCCCAGCAGCGCTTCGTCGGCAACGCCTCCCACGAACTGCGCACCCCGCTGGCGATCAACCGCACCCTCCTGGAGGTGCACCTGTCCGACCCGGCCGCGCCGGTGGAGCTCCAGCAGCTCGGCAAGACGCTGCTGGCCACCAACGAGCGCAGCGAGCAGCTCGTGGAGGGCCTGCTGCTGCTCGCCCGCAGCGACAACCAGATCGTCGAGCGCAAGCCGGTGGACCTCGCGGAGGTCGCCGAGCAGGCGGTCGACCAGGTGCACGCGGAGGCGGAGGCCAAGGGCGTGGTGATCCGCGGCGAGCGCAAGTCCGCCGTCGTCCAGGGCAACGGCGTACTGCTGGAGCGGATCGCCCTGAACCTGGTGCAGAACGCCGTGCGCTACAACGTGCCCTCGGGTGGCTGGGTCGAGGTCACCACCGAGGTCACCCACGGTCAGGCGGTCCTGGTCGTGTCGAACACGGGACCGGTCGTGCCGGCGTACGAGATCGACAATCTGTTCGAGCCGTTCAGGCGGCTGCGCACGGAGCGTACGGGCAGCGACAAGGGTGTCGGTCTGGGCCTGTCCATCGCCCGGTCCGTCGCACGGGCGCACGGCGGGCATATCGCCGCCCAGCCGCGAGAGGGGGGTGGACTCGTGATGCGCGTCACACTGCCCATCTGAGAGCATGGCGCCGACACGCACGGGACTGTTCGCTTTTAGCGGAATTTTCGGGACACCCGACGGGCAGTCCCCTGTGTGATCGATCACAAGGGCGATATTCAGACTGTCCACGCTCCGTGATCACAACTGGTGCCACAAAGCCCGTAAAATCCGGGTTTTCCGGTGCCGTGCTCACGGGAAGTACACGGTGAGGCGCCTTTGGAGAGCGGCGCCATGACCGTGTACGGTCCCGATCGCCATCCAAGCCGATCACTCTCGGGGGATCCGGTTGGGTGTCGATTGAGTAACAGACCTTGATGTGAGGCAAAATCTCCGCCTCGGGTCGGGCACAAGTCCGGCCTCTCACGCGTTACGTGCGCTGGAGACACCGCAAACACCCAGAGGGGGAGAGCGACCATGGCAACCGATTACGACACCCCACGCAAGACCGACGACGACGTTGACTCGGACAGCCTTGAGGAACTGAAGGCCCGTCGGAACGACAAGTCGGCTTCGGCCGTCGACGTCGACGAGTTCGAGGCCGCCGAGGGCCTCGAACTGCCCGGGGCCGACCTCTCGAACGAGGAGTTGGCCGTCCGTGTGCTGCCCAAGCAGCAGGACGAGTTCACCTGCATGAGCTGCTTCCTGGTGCACCACCGCAGCCAGCTGGCCCGCGAGAAGAACGGCCAGCCGATCTGCCGCGACTGCGACTGAGGACGGGTCGGCCGTGACTGGCTCGACCCCACCTCGGAAGCGCCGCTTCCCCCTGCGGGGAGCGGGGCGTGGGCCGTCCGACGGCCCTCACGGCGTGCGTGACGACGAGCGGGGCTCATCCGGTACGACACAGGAGTCGTCCGGCTCGGCCTCGCTCGAACCGGCAGGCGACCGGGGTGACCTCCCGGCGCCGGTGGAGAGTCCCGCGCCCGTCGCCAAGCGGCGGGCCGCGGCGATCCGCGACAAGGCCGTGGGCCTCGCCGCGGACGGCGCCCGCAAGACCGGGAGCGGCGCCAAGGCGGGCTTGGCGTACCTCGTCGACCGGATCATCGAGATCGCGCCGCGGATTCCCGTGCGCGACCTCGCGACGCTCCGCAGACAGTTCCCGGACCTCGGGCCCGAGCAGCTCGCGGACAAGCTCGTCGCGGGCGCCGCGAACGCCACCTCGACCGTGGGTGCGGGCATCGGGGCGGCCGCGATGCTGCCCGTACCGCCCGCGATGCCCACCGAGCTGGCCGCGGAGATCACCGGGGTCGCGGCGATCGAGCTCAAGCTGATCGCCGAGCTCCACGAGGTGTACGGCCTGCGTCCGCCGGGACAGCTCAGGGACCGCAGTACCGCGTATCTGCGCTCGTGGTCGGGCGAGCGCGGGATCGACGTGAGGAAGCCGTCGACGGTCGACGCGGCGCTGGGCGGTCGGATGAAACGTGAGCTTCGGCAGCAGATCACCAAGCGACTGGTGCGCAACCTGCCGAACCTGATGCCGTTCATGGTCGGAGCCGCGGTCGGCGCGGTCATGAACCGCCGTGACACGAAGAAACTCGCCGCGCGGATCCGGGCGGACCTGCGCAAGTCGCAGGTGTCCTGGGACGCGCTGGCCGAGCTGCCGCCGCTGGAGCCTCCGGCGGATCCGGTGCGGCTGGGCGACATCTCGAAGGAGCTGGGGCGGTGAGACGCGCCGCCCTCCGCGGGTGACGCCGCCTCCCGCACCCCGCAGGCGCCTGCCGGCAGTCGCACAGGGGCCTTCCGGCCCTTCCCCCGGCAGCAGCTTCGGCGCCCTTCGTGCCCACCTTCCCCAGCCGTTTCAGGGCCCTTCGGATCCGGCCCCCGCGAGCCGCTCGGGGCCCATGGGGCGCGCCTTCTGCGAGCCGCTCGGGGTCCTTCGGGTGCGCCTTCCACGAGCCGGCTCGGGGCGCTTCAGGTGGGCCCTGTGGGAGCCTCTCGGGCTTCGGGTTCGGCCGGTTCCAGGAGCCTGCGGCCTGCCTCGCGTGGGCTGCTCAGGGGGCTTCGGGTTCGTATCCCGTGCGCAGCTTCGGAAGGCCCGCTCGGAGCCCGCCTTCGCGCGCCCCGCCCGGGCCTTCCAGTGCGCCTTCCGGCCGCCGCGGCCCCCTCGGGGCCGACCGGTGCCGGGGCGTTACGCCGAGGCCGTCCGGGCGGCCTTGAGGGCCTCCGCCAGGCGTTCCGGCTCCCGGGTCGACAGGTACAGGTACGGCGTCGGGTCCTGCGGGTCCGTGACCTCCACGCGCAGCGCCGTGGGGATGTAGGAGCGCAGCAGGAGGAAGGCGCGCACATCGGCCTTGTAGGTGCGCCAGGCGCGGGCCTCCTCGGCGTCCAGGACCTCCGCCTCGCCGAGCGCCGAGACGGGGATCTTCGCCTCGCCGGCGATCAGGGAGTCCCCGACCACGCGGATGCGCGGCGAGCCGTAGGAGCTGGCCGTGACGGCCGCGGCCGCGGTGCCGCCGACCAGGCCGCCGAGCATCGGCAGGGTGCCGAACGGGAGCAGGACCAGGGCGCAGGCGACGCCCACCAGAAACGAGATCAGCCACCACGAGCGGGGGGCGGTCAGGCGTTCTTCGTACGGGGTGGCGGAGTGCTGCATGGAGCCAAGCTTGGCACGGTGTCCGGATACGGCCGACGCGCGGGTAAGGTCTGCGCCTGTGAGTGGTACTTCCCCAGCTCTTCAGCCTCCCGGCGACGCCGTGAAACCGGTGCGACACCCCGACGCTCCCGCACCCGGCGAGCTTCTCGGTGCCCACTACGAACAGTGTTTCGGATGTGGCGGAGAGCAGCACCACGGGCTGCACCTCCAGGCGCGGGCCGGTACGGGTGTCACCGTCACCGCCGAGTTCACCGTGCAGCCCGCCCACCAGGGCGCCCCCGGACTCGCGCACGGCGGTGTGCTCGCGACCGCGCTCGACGAGACCCTCGGCTCGCTGAGCTGGCTGCTGCGGACCGTCGCGGTGACCGGACGGCTGGAGACCGACTTCGTGCGGCCCGTGCCGGTGGGGACGACGCTGTACCTGGAGGGCGAGGTGACCGCGGTGGCCGGACGGAAGATCTACTCGACGGCCACCGGACGCATCGGCGGCCCGGAGGGCCCCGTCGCCGTCCGCGCCGACGCCCTTTTCGTCGAGGTCGCGGTCGAGCACTTCGTCCGGCACGGCCGCGAGGAGGAGATCCAGGCCGCCATGAGCGACCCGGACCAGATCCGCCGCGCCCGCGCCTTCGAGGTGAACCCGTGAGCCCCGCCGACCGTGCCCCGCTGGACGTGCTGATCCGGCGCGTCGACCCCGAGGTGCCGCTTCCCTCGTACGCACAGCCCGGCGACGCCGGCGCCGATCTGCGGACCACCGAGGGCTGCGAGCTGGCGCCGGGGGAGCGGGCGGTGCTGCCCACCGGGGTGTCGATCGCCCTCCCGGAGGGGTACGCGGCCTTCGTGCACCCGAGGTCCGGGCTCGCCGCCCGTTGCGGCGTCGCCCTGGTGAATGCCCCGGGGACGGTTGATGCCGGGTACCGTGGGGAGATCAAGGTGATCGTGGTGAATCTCGATCCGCGCGAGTCGGTGCGGTTCGAGCGCTTCGACCGGATTGCCCAACTGGTAGTCCAGCAGGTCGAGAGGGTTCGCTTCCAGGAGGTCGCGGAGCTTCCCGACTCGGTACGGGCCGAGGGGGGCTTCGGGTCCACCGGCGGCCATGCCGCGGTGGGCGGCGCGAGCGGCACAAGCGATCAGGCCGCCGACGGCGGCGCAACGGGTGGGTATAGATACGCTTCGGTCGTATCCGACCGGGAAGGACAGTGACGTGTTCGGACGTCGCAAGAAGAGGGATGCCGCCGACGGCGCGGCCGGCGAGGCCGAGCAGGTCGTCGACAGCGTCGACACCGAGGCGGACGTAGAGGGCGCGCGCGAGCGCGTGCGGCTCGAACCCGAGCCGCGGCCCGACGGGCCCTGGGACGACACCGAGGTGCGCGAGCCGGGCGAGGGCCGGGTGGACCTCGGCGGTCTGTTCGTGCCGGGCGTCGACGGCATGGAGCTGCGGGTCGAGGTGGCCGGTGACGCGATCGTCGCCGCCACCGTCGTGCTGCACGACAGCGCCATCCAGCTCCAGGCCTTCGCCGCTCCCAAGCGCGAGGGCATCTGGAGCGAGGTGCGCGAGGAGATCGGCTCGGGCATCACCCAGCAGGGCGGCATCGTCGACGAGGTCGAGGGTCCGCTGGGCTGGGAGCTGCGGGCCCAGGTGCCGGTGCAGCTGCCCGACGGCACGGGCGGCTTCCAGGTCGTGCGCTTCGTCGGTGTGGACGGCCCCCGCTGGTTCCTGCGCGGGGTCATCTCGGGCCAGGGCGCGGTGCAGCCGCAGGCGGCCGGTCTGCTGGAGCAGATCTTCCGGGACACCGTCGTGGTGCGGGGCGAAGGCCCGATGGCCCCCCGTGACCCGATCGTCCTGAAGCTGCCGAACGACGCCCAGATGGTGCCCGAGGGCGTCCAGCAGGAGGAGGCCGGTTCGCGCTTCTCCGGCGGCATGGGCCAGCTCCAGCGCGGACCGGAGATCACCGAGGTCCGCTGAGCACAGCCGTACACGGCTGACCACAGTCGCACACGAAGGGCCGTACCCCGCCGGGGTACGGCCCTTCGTCATGCCGGCCGTTCGTCATGTGCGTGACACCTTGACGGACGGTTGGTCTGTACCTATGGTCTCGGCGCAGCGCCTTGTTCATACAGGCGCTCATCGTTCACATACAAGAACGGATGGCCCCCCACCATGCGCCGTACCGCACTCCTCGCCGCCGTCACCGCCCTGGTCGCGGGCGCCTTAGTCTGGCCCGCCGCCCGCCAGGCCCAGGCCGCCCCGGCCACCTTCGTCCACCCAGGTGTCACCGTCTCCAGGGGGCAGCTGGACCTGGCCCGGACCCAGGTCCAGGCCGGTGCCCAGCCCTGGAAGGGCGCCTTCGACCAGATGCTGGCGAGCAAGTACGCCGACCTCAACCGCACCCCGGCGCCGCGCGCGACCGTCGAGTGCGGTTCGTACTCCAACCCCAACTACGGCTGCACCGACGAGCGCGAGGACGCGATCGCCGCGTACACCGACGCCCTCGCCTGGTACATCACCCGGGACAGCCGCTACGCACAGAAGTCCATCGCGCTCATGGACGCGTGGTCCGCGGTGATCAAGGACCACACCAACAGCAACGCGCCCCTCCAGACCGGCTGGGCCGGTTCCTCCTGGGTCAAGGCCGCGGAGATCGTCAAGTACACGTACACCGGGACCTGGGCCAACTCCGGCCGCTTCGCGACCATGCTCCGCGACGTCTACCTCCCCGAGGTCATCAACGGTTCCAACTCCAACGGCAACTGGGAACTGACCATGATGGAGGCCGCCGTCGGCATCTCCGTCTTCCTGGAGGACCGGACGTCGTACGACAAGGCCATGGCGAAGTTCCGGACCCGTACCGCCGCGTACGTCTACCTGGCCTCCGACGGCGCGGTGCCGAAGACCGTACCCAGCCAGAACCTCGACACCACGGCGAAGATCGTCGCTTACTGGCAGGGCCAGTCCACCTTCGTCACCGGTCTCACCCAGGAGACCTGCCGCGACTTCACCCACACCGGGTACGGCATCTCGTCCATCTCGCACATCGCCGAGACCAGCCGTATCCAGGGCCAGGACCTGTACGGGACCGACGTCGGCGAGCGGCTGCGGCAGGCGCTCGGCTTCCAGTCCAAGTACCAGCTCGGCACCGCCGTCCCGAGCTGGCTGTGCGGCGGCACGCTGAACCTCGGGCTCGGTCCCGTCACCGAGGTCGGCTACAACGCCCTGCACAACCGGCTGGGCATCGCGATGACCAACACCCAGGCACTCACCCTCCAGAACCGTCCCGCCGGCAGCAACAACCTGTTCGTCGCCTGGGAGACCCTCACCCACGGGGACAACGCGGGCTGAGCCACGCGCACCCACGGGGACGACGCCGGCCGAGCCGCGCACCCCGGGGGCCGGCGCGGCCACGGCCGCGCCGGCCCCGCGCCGGACGCGTCAGGGTTGTGTCAAGGACGACCTCCATCCCCCTTTCTCGACCGTTTTGCCGCCCTGGTCGGCCGTAAGGTCGACGCTGCGCACGCAGGCGGCACGGGAAGACAATGGGGCCATGGCACGCGGCAAGCTTCGGATCTATCTCGGTGCGGCACCGGGTGTCGGCAAGACGTACGCGATGCTGTCCGAGGCGCATCGGCGGGTGGAGCGCGGCACCGACTGCGTGGTGGGGTTCGTCGAGCATCACGACCGGCCGCGCACCGAGGTGATGCTGCACGGCCTGGAGCTGGTCCCGCGCCAGGAGCTCGACCACCGGGACGCGGTCTTCACCGAGATGGACGTGGACGCGGTGCTCCGGCGCGCGCCCGCCGTCGCCCTGGTGGACGAACTGGCCCACACCAACGTCCCGGGCTCCCGCAACGCCAAGCGCTGGCAGGACGTGGAGGAACTGCTCGCCGCGGGCATCGACGTGGTCTCGACGGTGAACATCCAGCACCTGGAGTCGCTGGGCGACGTGGTGGAGTCCATCACGGGGGTGCGCCAGCGCGAGACCGTGCCGGACGAGGTGGTGCGCCGGGCCGACCAGATCGAGCTGGTCGACATGTCGCCGCAGGCGCTGCGCCGCCGGATGGCGCACGGCAACATCTACCAGCCGGACAAGGTCGACGCGGCCCTGTCGAACTACTTCCGGCCCGGGAACCTGACCGCCCTGCGGGAGCTGGCTCTGCTCTGGGTGGCGGACCGGGTCGACGAGTACCTCCAGCAGTACCGCAGCGAGCACCGGGTCTCGACGATATGGGGTTCACGCGAGCGGATCGTGGTCGGTCTGACCGGTGGCCCGGAGGGCCGGACGCTGATCCGGCGGGCCGCACGGCTGGCCGAGAAGGGCGCGGGCGGCGAGGTGCTGGCCGTCTACATCGCCCGCAGCGACGGGCTGACCTCGGCCTCGCCGAAGGAGCTGACCGTCCAGCGGACCCTGGTCGAGGATCTGGGCGGCACCTTCCACCACGTGGTCGGCGACGACATACCGGCGGCCCTGCTGGCCTTCGCCCGCGGGGTCAACGCCACCCAGATCCTGCTCGGCGTCTCGCGCCGCAAGAGCTGGCAGTACGTCTTCGGGCCGGGCGTGGGGGCGACCGTGGCCCGGGAGTCGGGGCCCGACCTCGACATCCACCTGATCACCCATGGCGAGGCGGGCAAGGGGCGCGGGCTGCCGGCCGCCCGGGGCGCTCGGCTGGGGCGGGTCCGGATCATCTGGGGCTGGCTCGTCGGCGTGGTGGGCCCGGTGATCCTGGCGCTGCTGCTGAACACGGTGGACCTGGGCCTCGCCAACGACATGCTGTTGTTCCTGGCGCTGACCGTGGCGGCCGCCCTGCTCGGCGGGCTGCTCCCGGCGCTCGGCTCGGCGGCAGTCGGATCGTTCCTGCTGAACTACTACTACACGCCCCCGCTGCACCGGCTGACGATCGCCGATCCGAAGAACATCGTGGCCATAGCGATCTTCGTGGGGGTCGCGGTGTCGGTGGCCTCGGTCGTGGACCTCGCCGCCCGGCGCACCCACCAGGCGGCCCGGCTGCGGGTGGAGTCGGAGATCCTCTCCTTCCTCGCGGGCGACGTGCTGCGCGGCGAGACCAGCCTGGAGGCGCTGCTGGAGCGGGTGCGCGAGACCTTCGGCATGGAGTCGGCGGCGCTGCTGGAACGGGAGAGCGACGTGGCGCCGTGGACCTGCGCGGGGAGCGTGGGACTCGGTCGGCCGCTGGAGCGGCCCGAGGACGCCGACGTGGACATGCCGGTCGGGGACCACATGGCGCTGGCGCTCACCGGGCGGGTGCTGCCCGCCGAGGACCGCCGGGTGCTGGCCGCGTTCGCGGCCCAGTCCGCCGTCGTCCTGGACCGGCGGCGGCTGCGGGAGGAGGCCGACCGGGCCCGCGCGCTGGCCGAGGGCAACCGCATCCGCACCGCGCTGCTGGCCGCCGTCAGCCACGACCTGCGCACTCCGCTCGCCGGGATCAAGGCGTCGGTGTCGTCCCTGCGTTCGGAGGACGTCGAGTGGTCCGAGGAGGACCGGGCCGAGCTGCTGGCGGGCATCGAGGAGGGCGCCGACCGCCTGGACCACCTGGTCGGCAATCTGCTCGACATGTCCCGCCTCCAGACCGGCACGGTCGCCACGATCATCCGCGAGACGGACATCGACGAGGTCGTGCCGATGGCGCTCGGCGGCGTTCCCGAGGACAGCGTCGAGCTGGACGTCCCCGAGACCCTGCCCATGGCCGCGGTCGACGCCGGGCTGCTGGAGCGCGTGGTGGCCAACCTGGTCGAGAACGCGGTCAAGTACAGCCCGCGTGGCGCGCGCGTCCTGGTGGCCGCCAGCGCCATCGCGGACCGGGTCGAGGTGCGGGTGGTGGACCGCGGGCCGGGCGTCCCGGACGAGGCGAAGGAACGCATCTTCGAGCCCTTCCAGCGCTACGGCGACGCCCCGCGCGGCGCCGGTGTCGGCCTCGGCCTCGCGGTCGCGCGCGGCTTCGCCGAGGCGATGGGCGGCACGCTCGCCGCCGAGGACACCCCCGGTGGCGGCCTCACCATGGTCCTCACCCTGCGCGCGGCGGGAGCGGGCCCCGAACCCGCGCCTGCCGATCCCGTCCGGCCCGCACGGTCACAAAGTCCCGTGCAACCAGAAGGGCCCGTGCAACCACTACGGCCCGTAGAACCGCAAAGGCAGGTCAGATGACCCGGGTGCTCGTGATCGACGACGAGCCGCAGATCGTCCGCGCCCTCGTGATCAATCTCAGGGCCCGCAAGTACGAGGTCGACGCCGCCTACGACGGCGCCACCGCGCTCCAGCTCGCCGCGGCCCGTCACCCGGACGTGGTCGTCCTCGACCTCGGCCTGCCCGACATGGACGGCGTCGAGGTGATCAAGGGGCTGCGCGGCTGGACCCGGGTGCCGATCCTGGTGCTGTCCGCGCGCCACTCCTCCGACGAGAAGGTCGAGGCGCTCGACGCGGGCGCCGACGACTACGTCACCAAGCCGTTCGGCATGGACGAGCTGCTGGCCCGGCTGCGGGCCGCGGTCCGCCGGGCCGAACCCGTCGGGGCCGGCGAGGACGACGCGCTGGTGGAGACCGAGGGCTTCACCGTCGACCTGGCCGCCAAGAAGGTCAACCGGGACGGCAGGGACGTACGCCTGACGCCCACCGAGTGGCATCTGCTGGAGGTGCTGGTGCGCAACACCGGCCGGCTGGTCAGCCAGAAGCAGCTCCTCCAGGAGGTCTGGGGCCCCTCCTACGGGACCGAGACGAACTACCTTCGGGTGTACATGGCCCAGTTGCGCCGCAAACTGGAGGCGGACCCCTCGCATCCGCGGCACTTCATCACGGAGGCGGGGATGGGCTACCGGTTCGAGAAGTGAGCCGGAGCACGGGGCCGGTTCGGGCGCCGTCACCGCGGGTACGTCCTTGGCAGGGCACCCCGGTACGCTTCAGATATGAGTGCTGTTCCTCGTTCCGAGAAACCGGTGGGCCGGTTCCGGCGCATGTTCGACCGGCTCTCCTCGTCACAGGAGGACCTGGAGTCCGAGGAGCTGCGGGAGGACGCCGAAACCGCCGGTTGCATCCGCATCGGTGACTGCCAGGACCGGCAGATCGTTACGGTTACTGGTACCTTGCGCACGGTCACCCTGCGGCCGCGAGCCGGAGTCCCGGCCCTGGAAGCCGAGTTGTTCGACGGCTCCGCGGCGCTGGACGTGGTCTGGCTCGGCAGGCGTTCCATCGTGGGCATCGAACCCGGGCGCAGACTGATCGCGTCGGGCCGGATCTCGATGAGCCGGGGCCGGCGGGTGCTTTTCAATCCCAAGTACGAACTGAGACCCCTCGGACGGGAGTAGCCGGTGACGTCGCTCGACAAGCCGACCCAGGACACTCAGCAGGACGACGCCCGGGCGGTGACCGAAGCCGCGCTCTTCGAGGCGTTCGGCGGGGTGCGGGGCATGGTCGAGACGGTGCTGCCCGGCCTGCTCTTCGTCACCATCTTCACGATCAACAAGGACCTGCACTGGTCGGCCATCGCCGCGCTGGTGGTGTCGCTGGTCCTGGTCGTCGTCCGGCTGGTGATGAAGGACACCGTCAAGCACGCCTTCAGCGGTGTCTTCGGCGTCGCCTTCGGAGTCGTGTTCGCGATGATGACGGGCAATGCCAAGGACTTCTACCTCCCCGGCATGCTCTACACGCTGGGCCTGGCCCTGGCGTACATCATCACCACGCTGTGCGGTGTCCCGCTGATCGGCCTGATCCTCGGCCCGGTCTTCAAGGAGAACCTCTCCTGGCGGACCCGCAACCCCGGCCGCAAGAAGGCGTACGCCAAGGCCAGCTGGGCGTGGGGCCTGATCCTGCTCGCCAAGTGCGCGGTCCTCTTCCCGCTGTACTGGTGGGCGAACACCGCCCAGCTCGGCTGGGTGCTGGTCGCCCTGAAGATCCCGCCCTTCCTGCTGGCCGTCTGGCTCACCTGGGTCTTCCTGGCGAAGGCACCTGCGCCGATCGACGTCTTCGCCGAGATGGAGGCGGAGGAGAAGGCCGAGGAGGAGCGCAAGGCCGCGCTCGCCGCCGAGGCCGCGGAACGCGGCGAGGCCACGGGCGGACGCCACCGCCGCTAGGCCGACGACGTGAGTACGACGATGGGGGCGCCCGGAGATCTCCGGGCGCCCCCATCGTCGTAGACCCGAGGCGCTAGTCCGAGGTGCCGTCGCGGCGCACCGACAGCAGGTCCTCCAGCTGCTCCTCGCGGGCCTGCGCGGCCACGAACAGCAGTTCGTCACCCGCCTCCAGGGAGTCCTCCTGGGTCGGGGTGAGGACGCGGTTGCCGCGGATGATGGTGACCAGCGAGGTGTCCTCCGGCCACTCCACATCGCCGACCTGGGTGCCGGCCAGGGCCGACTCCTCCGGCAGGGTCAGCTCGACGAGGTTGGCGTCGCCGTGGCTGAAGCGCAGCAGCCGGACCAGGTCGCCGACGCTCACCGCCTCCTCGACCAGGGCCGACATCAGGCGGGGGGTGGAGACGGCCACGTCAACGCCCCACGACTCGTTGAAGAGCCATTCGTTCTTCGGGTTGTTGACGCGGGCGACCACCCGCGGAACGCCGTATTCCGTCTTCGCCAGCAGGGAGACGACCAGGTTGACCTTGTCGTCGCCCGTCGCGGCGATCACGACGTTGCAGCGCTGGAGCGCCGCCTCGTCCAGCGAGGTGATCTCGCAGGCGTCGGCCAGCAGCCACTCCGCCTGCGGGACCCGCTCGACCGAGATGGCGGTCGGCGCCTTGTCCACGAGGAGGACCTCGTGGCCGTTCTCCAGCAGCTCGCCCGCGATCGAACGGCCGACCGCACCGGCACCGGCAATGGCGACCCTCATCGGTGACCGCCCTCCTTCGGGCCCTCGGCGAACGCCGCCTCGACCTTCTCGACGTCGTCGGTGCGCATCATCACGTGCACCAGGTCGCCCTCCTGGAGCACGGTCAGCGAGGTCGGCACGATCGCCTCCCCGAGGCGCGTCAGGAACGCCACCCGTACGCCCGTCTCCTCCTGGAGCTCACTGATCCGGTGACCGACCCAGGAGCTGGAGGCGTGCACCTCGGCGAGCTGCACACCGCCGGTGGGGTCGCGCCACAGCGGCTCCGCGCCGGACGGCAGCAGCCGGCGCAGCATCTGGTCGGCCGTCCAGCGGACGGTGGCGACCGTCGGAATGCCCAGACGCTGGTAGACCTCGGCGCGCCGGGGGTCGTAGATACGGGCCGCGACGTTCTCGATGCCGAACATCTCGCGGGCCACGCGGGCCGCGATGATGTTCGAGTTGTCGCCGCTGGACACCGCGGCGAACGCGCCGGCCTCCTCGATGCCGGCCTCGCGCAGGGTGTCCTGGTCGAAGCCGACGCCGGTGACCCGACGGCCGCCGAAAGAGGAGCCCAGTCGTCGGAAGGCGGTGGGGTCCTGGTCGATCACAGCGACCGTATGCCCCTGTTGCTCCAGGGTCTGCGCGAGAGCGGAACCCACTCTGCCGCAGCCCATGATGACGATGTGCACGACGTCCTTCCGGGGTCAAGGGTTGTTGACTATGGCTTGAACAGGGTCTCAGACCGCCGCCCAAGCTACACACGCGCGGTGCGCGCAGGGCACCCCTGTGCAGTCACTCCGCGGTCCTACCCGCGGTGTCGTCCGCGCAGTCATCGCGTTGCGGTCCTTGCGCCGCCGTCCTGGAGCGACGGTCGGCGGCGCTCAGCGGCGCGTGATGCTGCGCACGCTGCACAGGGTCAGGAATCCGAGGCCGACAAGGCTCACGGCGGCGCCGATCAGCTCTGCGGTCGTGGACATGGAACCTCCGGGGGCGGCTACGGCAGGGGTTCAGACATCTAGGCACGGTGGCCGCGCCACCTGCGGAATCAGTGGCCCGTCGAGTCGTCGAGTTCACCCGTGAGGCATATCTCGGGTGCCAGGTGGGCGAGTCTGTGTTCGAAGGCCTACGATGCTCAGTTGTGTCCAAACTGACCGACGTGCCCAAACGGATCCTGATCGGGCGCGCACTGCGCAGTGATCGGCTCGGGGAAACCCTGCTGCCGAAGCGCATCGCCCTCCCCGTCTTCGCCTCCGACCCGCTGTCCTCCGTCGCGTACGCGCCCGGAGAGGTACTGCTGGTCCTGTCCATCGCGGGCGTGTCGGCGTACCACTTCAGCCCCTGGATCGCCGTCGCGGTCGTCGTGCTGATGTTCACCGTGGTCGCCTCCTACCGTCAGAACGTCCACGCCTATCCCAGCGGCGGCGGCGACTACGAGGTGGCGACCACCAACCTCGGCCCACGGGCGGGTCTCACGGTCGCCAGCGCGCTGCTCGTCGACTACGTCCTCACCGTCGCGGTGTCCATCGCCTCCGGCATCGAGAACCTCGGCTCCGCCGTCCCCTTCGTCGTCGAGCACAAGGTGTTCTGCGCGGTCGCCGTGATCGTGCTGCTGACGCTGATGAACCTGCGCGGCGTCAAGGAGTCGGGCACGCTCTTCGCGATCCCGACGTACGTCTTCGTCGCCGGCGTCTTCATCATGATCGCCTGGGGCGCCTTCCGCGGTCTGGTCCTCGGCGACACCATGAGCGCGCCGACCGCCGACTACCACATCAAGGCCGAGCACCAGGGCCTCGCGGGCTTCGCGCTCGTCTTCCTGCTGCTGCGCGCCTTCTCCTCCGGCTGTGCCGCGCTCACCGGCGTCGAGGCGATCTCCAACGGTGTCCCGGCGTTCCGCAAGCCCAAGTCGAAGAACGCGGCGACCACGCTGGCCATGATGGGTCTGCTCGCCGTCACCATGTTCTGCGGCATCATCGCGCTGGCCATGTCGACCAAGGTCCGGATGGCCGAGAACCCGGCCACCGACCTGATCCACAACGGCGTCCCGGTCGGCTCCGGCTACGTACAGAACCCGGTGATCTCCCAGGTCGCCGAGGCCGTGTTCGGCAAGGGCAGCTTCCTGTTCATCGTGCTGGCCGCGGCGACCGCCCTGGTGCTGTTCCTGGCCGCGAACACCGCCTACAACGGCTTCCCGCTGCTCGGCTCGATCCTCGCCCAGGACCGCTACCTCCCGCGCCAGCTGCACACCCGCGGCGACCGCCTGGCCTTCTCCAACGGCATCGTGCTGCTGGCCGGCGCGGCGAGCCTCCTGGTCGTCATCTACGGCGCCGACTCCACCCGGCTGATCCAGCTGTACATCGTCGGCGTGTTCGTGTCCTTCACGCTCAGCCAGATCGGCATGGTCCGGCACTGGAACCGCCACCTGGCCACCGAGCGGAACCCCGACGAGCGCCGTCACATGCTCCGCTCGCGCGCCATCAACACCTTCGGCGCGTTCTTCACCGGCCTGGTCCTGGTCGTCGTCCTCGTCACCAAGTTCACGCACGGTGCCTGGGTCGCCCTGCTCGGCATGTTCATCTTCTTCGTGACGATGACGTCCATCCGTCGCCACTACGACCGGGTGGCCGAGGAGATCGCGGCCCCGGAGGGCCCGAGCGACGACAGCCTGCGGCCGTCCCGGGTGCACTCGGTCGTGCTGATCTCCAAGATCCACCGCCCCACCCTGCGTGCCCTTGCCTACGCCAAGCTGATGCGCTCCAACACCCTGGAGGCGCTCACCGTCAACGTCGACCCGGCGGAGACCAAGGCGCTGCGCGAGGAGTGGGAGCGGCGCGGCATCGACGTACCGCTGAAGGTGCTCGACTCGCCGTACCGCGAGATCACGCGGCCGATCATCGAGTACGTCAAGGGCCTGCGCAAGGAGTCCCCGCGCGACGTGGTCTCCGTGATCATCCCCGAGTACGTGGTCGGCCACTGGTACGAGCACCTGCTGCACAACCAGAGCGCGCTGCGGCTCAAGGGCCGCCTGCTGTTCACGCCGGGCATCATGGTGACCTCGGTGCCGTACCAGTTGGAGTCCTCCGAGGCGGCCCGCAACCGGGCCCGCAAGCGCCAGGACTGGAACGCTCCCGGCGCGGTCCGGCGCGGTCCGGCGGAGGAGCGCCAGAAGGAGTCCACGACGGCCGAGAGCTGACCGGGCGGCCGGGCGACCGGTGTGCGCCTCGTGGTGAGCGGCCGGACGACACCCACGTAGACTGGTGGGCTGTTGTCCGGCCGTTCCTCTCTCGATGTTGTGGAGTCACCCCGCCATGCAGGCAGAACCGAAGAAGTCACTGGTCGGGGCGGAGTACGAGGTCGAGGTCGGCCCCGTCGCCCACGGCGGCCACTGCATCGCCCGTACGTCCGAGGGCCAGGTGCTCTTCGTCCGGCACACGCTGCCCGGCGAACGAGTCGTGGCCCGGGTGACCGAGGGCGAGGAGGGCGCCCGCTTCCTGCGCGCGGACGCGGTCCAGGTGCTGGAGGCCTCCAAGGACCGAGTCGAGGCACCCTGCCCCTACGCCGGCCCCGGCCGCTGCGGCGGCTGCGACTGGCAGCACGCCAAGCCCGGCGCCCAGCGGCGCCTCAAGGGCGAGGTGATCGCCGAGCAGCTCCAGCGGCTCGCGGGCCTCACCCCCGAGGACGTCGGCTGGGACGGCACGGTGATGCCGGCCGAGGGCGACAAGCTGCCCGCCGGTGAGGTGCCGCAGTGGCGCACCCGCGTCCAGTACGCCGTGGACGCCGACGGCAACGCCGGACTGCGCCGCCACCGCTCGCACGAGGTCGAGCCAATCGAGCACTGCATGATCGCCGCGCCCGGTGTCAGCGAGCTCGGCATCGAGGAGCGCGACTGGTCCGGCATGGTGTCCGTGGACGCGATCGCCGCCACCGGCTCCCAGGACCGCATGGTGATCCTGGAACCCCGCCCCGGCGCCCGCCTGCCCCTCGTCGAGCTCGACAAGCCGGTCTCGGTGATGCGGGTCGCCGAACAGGACGGCGGTATCCACCGCGTCCACGGCCGCGCGTTCGTGCGCGAGCGCGCCGACGGCCGCACCTACCGCGTCGGCAGCGGCGGCTTCTGGCAGGTCCACCCGATGGCCGCCGACACCCTCGTCAAGGCCGTCATGCAGGGCCTGCTGCCCCGCAAGGGCGAGATGGCCCTCGACCTGTACTGCGGCGTCGGCCTCTTCGCCGGCGCCCTCGCCGACCGCCTCGGCGAGACGGGCGCGGTCCTCGGCATCGAGTCCGGCAAGCGCGCGGTCGAGGACGCGCGCCACAACCTCGCCGCCTTCGACCGCGTCCGCATCGAACAGGGCAAGGTCGAATCCGTCCTCCCCCGCACCGGTATCACCGAGGTCGACCTCATCGTCCTGGACCCGCCGCGAGCGGGCGCGGGCAAGAAGACGGTCGAACACCTCTCGTCGCTGGGCGCCCGCCGCATCGCATACGTGGCCTGCGACCCGGCGGCCCTGGCCCGCGACCTGGCGTACTTCCGCGACAACGGCTACAAGGTGCGCACCCTGCGCGCGTTCGACCTGTTCCCGATGACGCACCATGTGGAGTGCGTGGCGATCCTGGAGCCTGCGGGGAAGGGTCGCTGACCTGCTGTTTCCCTGAGTGCGCGGTACGCGGTGCTGCACGGCGGCCGGGCCGGCCGCGTATCCGCTCCCTCGTACGATCCGGTCCCGGACGCGAACCGGGTTCTGCCGGTCACCGGCCGAGCGGACGTGCCAGGAGCGGCCGGGCCCCCATCGGAGTCCGGCCGCTCCCGTTCCGCGGTGGGCAGGCTCAGCAGGAGCCCGCCGGGCGGTCCCGCTTCACGAGGTTCGTGTAGCCGGTGGTGCCGTCCAGCCAGAGCACGCGCTGCCCGCTGTCCGCGGCCGCGTACACCTGGTCGCCGCGGTTGCAGGAGACGCGCTGTGCGCCGCCCTTGCCGTCGGACGCCACCTGGTACAGCTTCGGCAGCGTGTCGTTGGCCCACCAGGTGGCCGGGGGCAGCGTGGTCACGGTGACCGCGTCGTCCGAGGCCGTCACGGAGTAGGCGTACAGCGAGCCGGTGCCGGACTCCGGGGTGAGGGTCGTCAGTCCCGAGCCGTCGAGCGCGGCGCGCTTGACCGCGGCCTGGCCGGAGTCGGTGGCGTCGTCGTCCTCGATCCAGGTGACGCCGTCGTCGGTGAGGGCGGTCTGGCCGATGCCCACCGTCGTGGACTTGTCGACCGGCATCAGCGTGGTCTTGCCGGTGGCGGTGTCGAGGACCTCGACACCGAGCTTGTAGCCGTCGGACTCGGGCCACATCTTCGCGTAGGCGATCTTGCCGTCACGTACCGAGGCCAGCGCGGTGGCGACGACGTAGCTGTTGTTGACCTGCTTGATCTCGCCGGTCTTGATGTTGAGGTACCAGACGTGCTGGAGGCCGTAGTACGGGTCCGGCACGGTGTAGGCGAGGATGTCGCCGTTCAGCACGAGCCCGGAGACGTTGGCGGCGGTGCCGCCGACGACCTTGTCGACGCCGCTGCCCACCGGCCGCACGTGGAAGTAGACCGACGTCGAGGCGAACTCGGCCCAGGCGACGTTCTTGCCGTCCGTGGTGGCGTAGACGTTGTAGTCGCCGTTGTTGGGGCTCTTCTGCTCCGGTGTGCCCTTGCCGCTGGTGTTGCCGACCCACACCGAGTACGGCTCGCTGCCGTCCTCGTTCGAGCGGGAGAGCGCGTACTTGCCGTTGCCCGCGCTCACACCGGTACCGGCCACGTTGACCTTGGACAGGATCGTGTCGGTGTCGATGCCGATCGCCCTCTCCCAGCCGGGCACGATGCCGTGCGCGTCGAAGGAGGTCTTGACGGTCTTCAACTGGGCCTTGGTGACGCCCAGTTCCTGCGCGGCGGCGATGACCGCGGCGCGGCCCTCGGTGAAGCCGTCCAGCGGGGTCATGTACGCGGACAGCGCTCGGTAGACGATCTGGTCGGCGAGGTCGCCGCCGAGGTCCTGGCGCATGTCCCACAGGGCGCCGGAGAAGATCGTGGAGTTGAGGTGCACGCCGCCGTTGTCACCGCGGAAGGTGACGCCGATGAAGTTCTTCGACGTGGTCGCGCCGTCGTTGAGGTCGCGCAGGGCGCACTCGCGCGGGCTCTTGGTGGTGCACAGGTCCTCGCCGAGGAGTCCCGAGTCCGGGTCGTCCATCGACTGGCCGTTGGCCTCCAGGTCGATGGCGTTGCCGAAGTAGTCGGAGATCGCCTCGTTCATCGCGCCGGACTGGCCCGCGTAGACCAGGCCCGCGGTGTGCTCGGTGACGCCGTGCGTCATCTCGTGGCCGACGACGTCGGCGTCGGCGGAGAAGGTGCGGTAGTCGCCGCCGCCCTGGCCGTACACCATCTTGGTGCCGTCCCAGAAGGCGTTGTCGTACGGCTGCCCGTTCGACGTCACGCCGACCAGGGAGTAGATGAAGCCGTCCTTGCCGTCGATGCCGCTGCGGCCGAAGTGGTTCTTGTAGTAGTCGTAGACCTTGCCGGCGGCCCAGTGGGCGTCGACCGCGCCGGAGTCGGTGAAGTCGGCGTCGAGGTCGGTGGTGTCCGACCGGAACGTCTTGATGCCGCTCGGCCAGACGCCGGACGCGGTGGAGACGTCACGGCCACGGGCGTCGTACGTGGCGATCATCTCGCCCTTGTACGGGGTGTCCGCGGGCCGCTTGCTGTAGTCGATCATCTGGTAGACACCCGTGGTGTCCTTGTACAGATTGATCTCGGTCTTCTCGCCGTTGTAGCGAACGCCCGTGCCCTTGACGACCAGTTGGTCGGCGGCCGTGGTGGCGGCCGTGCCGTCGGCCGCCGAGGTGTCGTCGGCGGCGCCGGTGGTGGTGCCCGTCGCGCCGAAGGTCTGGATGTCGCTGTACTGCATCACGGCGTAGCCGGAGTGGGCGTCGACGTACACCTCCTGCCGTACGGGCATGCCGTCGGCCGGGCTGGTGCCGGTGACGGTGATGTGCCGGGTCAGCACGCCGGTGCCCTGGGGCAGGATGGTCACGCCCTCGGCGCTGCCGGTGAGGGCGCCGTCCGTACCGGCCCGCCCGCCCTCGGCCGGAGCCCTGAGCAGGCCGCCGCCGAGCTGCGCGGTGACGGCGTCGACCGCACGCGCGATCGCGGTTTTCTCGGAGACCTCCGGGGTGACCGAGCCGAGCTTCAGCGCGGTGAAGTAGTTGCCGGAGGTGCCGGTGACGGTGCGCCTGCCGTCCTTCTTCGTCATCCGGACGATGTACTGGCCGCCGAGGACCGGGACACCCTTGTACTTCTGCTGGAGGCGGACCGTCTCCCGGCCGCCCTTGTCGGTCGTGGTTCCGGCCGAGGCCAGGTCCTTCGCCGAGGTGTCCGTGATGTGGTAGCGGTTCTTCCTGGCCTTGAGGTGGTCGCGGGCGGCGTCGGCCGCGGCCACGCCGGCGTCGGCCTCCTCGTTCAGCCCGGTGACGAGCGAGGGGGTGTCGGTCTCGGTGCCCGGCGTCACATCGGACGCGGCGGACGCGGCGGACGTGGTGGCGGTGTCCGCGTGGGCGGCGGGCACGGCCGTCACCAACAGGCCCGCGGCGGCCAGCAAGGCCGCTGTGCCCTGGCCGACGGATATCCCGCCGGACCCCTGTCCCGCTCTGGTTGATCTCCTGCGTGCTGCACTGCGCACGGTGCCCCTCCGGTGCCACTGACGCGTGAACGGATATCGGATGCGGACATGCAAGTACCGGACCAGGGGTGTGAACAATGCGTTCCAGGTGTGCACTTGTGTACCTGCACACTTGTGTGGCCTGCACGTATCGGGTGAGAATTCCGGCGTGGAGCGGGGCAAGCTGGACGCGCAATGGCAGGCTCTCGGGCTGGGCACGGAGGAACTCCGCGTCTACGAGGCCCTGTTGAATGTTCCCGAACACCCCTCCGAGGACGTCCTCGCCCGGTCCCTCGGGCTCTCCGCCTCCAGGCTGGCCGTCGTCCTCGACCACCTTTCCGAACGCGGCTTCACCCGGCCCGGCCGCGCGGCCGCAGTGCCCGCCGCGATCGCCCCGGCCACCGCACTGCGCAACCTGATCCATCTGCACCAGGCCGAACTGCTGCGCAGATCGGCCGAGTTGGAGGAACTCACCGGGGCGGTGGACCGGATGGCCGCCCACCTGCTGAGTTCCGCGCACGGTGCTCCCACGCTCGGCATCGAGACGGTCCGGGGCGGCGAGGCGATCGCCTCGCGGGTGGCCTCGCTGCTCGTCTCGGCCACAGAGGAGGTGGCGCTCCTGGACCGGCCGCCCTACGCGTCGAGCGAGCCGGACGGGATGCCCTCCCCGCTCGACGTGACCGAACCGGTGCGGCGCGGGGTGCGGGTGCGGACCGTGGTGGACCGTGAGGGCCTGCGCTTCCCGGGCCGCGCCCGCGGCCTGGGCGAACTGTCCGCGCACGGCGTGCAGATCCGGGTGGGCACGGACCTGCCGACGAAACTGATCACGGTCGACCGGCGGGTGACGCTGCTGCCGCCGACCGACGCGGCGGACCCGACGGCCTCGGCGCTGGTGGTGAGCGACTCGCTCCTGAGCAACGCGCTGGTGCCGCTGTTCGAGGCGATCTGGGAACGCGCCGTACCCATAGGATCAGTGTCGGAAAGTCAGATCACTGACGAGGAACGGGAGTTGCTGACCATGCTCGCCTCCGGTCTGAAGGACGAGGCGATCGCCCGGCGCCTCGACATCCACGTCCACACGGTCCGCCGCCGCATCACCCGTCTGATGCAGTTGCTCAACACGCAGACCCGGTTCCAGGCGGGGGTGCAGGCGGCGATGCGGGGCTGGCTGACGGTGTGAGCACGGCGAGCCGCTTCGCCGTACGGTCGCCCGTGGCGCTGCCCCGCACGGTCAGGTGGGGAGGTGATCCGGCCACCAGGGCGGGACGTTGCCCGGGCAGATCGGGTCGGGGTAGGGGTCGGCGATCCCCAGCCAGGTCACCAGGAACCACGTGGACCAGACGGTGAAGGCGATCCCGGCGGTCAGTGCCGAAGCGGGGTGGCGTCTGCCCAGGGTGCCTTACAGGACGACCCACGCGACGGTCGTGGCGATCCAGATGGGCGGGGCGAGGAAGAGCAGGGTCATGCTGTCGGCCGCCGCGTCGGTGCCGATGTCACACGCCGCCCACACCCTCCCGATGGCGGTGAGGGAGACCACCGCGGTCAGGCCCCCGAAGAGGCCACCGAACAGGATCCCGCCGGACCGGAGTCGCGGAGGGCCCGACGGACCCGCTTGCGTCATCGCGTGTCTCCCCGTGCGGTGGGTGCGGCGGCTGCCGAAGTCCTTGACGTGATCCGTCCGCCTTCGGTTGCGGGCCGTGGCACGCCTGGCCGGCGAGCGCCGGATCCGATGCTCAACGACCATCAGACATGGCTGGACGGCCCGGTCCGCGCCACCCTGGGGTAGTCGGCCCAAGACCTGCACAGTCCGAGACCCCGGCACAGTCCGATACTCCCGCACAGTCCGAGACCCGCGCGGCTCCTCGGCCCGACGAACAGGAAACCCCGAAGATGAGTGACAAGCGCAGCGTGAGCGTCCTGGGCACCGGGATCATGGGTGCCGCGATGGCCCGCAATCTGGCTCGTGCCGGACATGCCGTCCGGGTCTGGAACCGCAGTCGGGACAAGGCGCAACCGCTGGCCGCCGACGGCGCGTACGTCGCCGGTGACCCCGCCGAGGCGGTCCAGGGCACCGACGTCGTCGTGACCATGCTGTACGACGGCCGCGCTGCCCTGGACGTGATGCGCCAGGCGGCGCCCGCGCTGCGGCCCGGCACCGCCTGGGTGCAGGCGACGACCGCCGGTGTCGAGGCGATCGACGAGCTGGCCGCCTTCGCCCGCGAGCACGGCCTGCACTTCTACGACGCCCCCGTGCTGGGCACCCGCCAGCCCGCGGAGGCCGGGCAGCTGACCGTCCTGGCCGCCGGTCCGGCCGAGGCGCGGGACCTGGTGACGCCGGTGTTCGACGCCGTGGGCTCCCGTACGGTGTGGACCGGCGAGGACGGCGCGGCCGGCAGCGCCAGCGGGCTGAAGCTCGTCGCCAACAGCTGGGTCCTCGCGGCCACCGCCGCCACCGGCGAGGTGCTGGCCCTGGCGAAGGGGCTGGGGGTGGACCCGCGGAGCTTCTTCGACCTGATCGCGGGCGGCCCGCTCGACATGGGTTATCTGCGTGCCAAGTCCGAACTCGTGCTGGAGGGGCGGCTCTCCCCGCCGTCCTTCGCGGTGACGACCGCGGCGAAGGACGCCCGGCTGATCGTGGAGGCCGGTGCGCGCCACGGTGTCCGGCTCGACGTGGCCGCCGCGAGCGCCGAACGCCTGGAGCGCGCCGCCGCGCAGGGACACGCCGACGAGGACATGGTCGCCGCCTACTTCGCGAGCTTCGACGAGAAGCCCGCCGGCTGAGCCGAGCGGCCGACCGGCGAAGAACGGTCGAGCCGGACCCGAGTCCCGGCCGGGAAAATCCGTACTCACGTCTGACGACCTGAAACCCGGGTGCAAGGATGGGGCGGCATGACGGCGGGTTGGTGTTCGCGCACGGCACGGGCCGCGGTGTTCGCGGCCGTCTGCGTGCTGCTCGCCGCCCTGGGGCACGTCATGATGTCGGGCGCGTACGTGCCCGGTCGGGTGCTGGCCGCCGCCGTGGTCGTGACCGGTGCCCTCGGCTGGTGTCTGACGGGCCGTGAGCGCGGGTTGCCGCTGGTCGTGACCGCCGTCGTCGCCGCCCAGACGGCACTGCACTCGGCGTTCGCCCTCGCCCAGTCGACGCCCACGGACATGGCCGCCACCATGAACCCGCACATGAACATGGATATGGGCATGGGTGGTATGGACATGGGATCCATGTCGTCCATGGATCCCATGGACTCCCTGGGACATGTGGATCGCATGGTTCATATGGATCACGTTGACCATATGGAT
Organism: Streptomyces adustus; assembly: GCF_009377175.1. Lineage (GTDB taxonomy): Bacteria > Actinomycetota > Actinomycetes > Streptomycetales > Streptomycetaceae > Streptomyces > Streptomyces adustus. The sequence continues at coordinate 17,754 of NZ_VJZD01000036.1, read as the reverse complement.
CGCATGGGGCAGTTCCTCGGTGGCGATCCCCTCATGGGCGATGGCTCGTCCTCGTACGGCATGTTCGGCGCACACCTTCTGGCCGCCCTGCTGTGCGGGCTCTGGCTGGCGCACGGCGAAAAGGCCGTGTTCCGCATCCTGCGAACCGTGGCCGGTCGGCTCGCGGCGCCCCTGCGGCTGCTGCTCGCCCTGCCCGCCCCGGCGGACCGTCCGCGTCCGGGCGTGGGCCGGCCCCGCTCGGACCGGGCTCCCCGTCTTCTCCTTCTCGTCCACGCGATCACCTCCCGGGGGCCGCCCGCGGGGACCGCTGCCGCCTGACGGCAGCCGGCGACCCGGGGCCGCCCCTGTGCGCCCCGGGCCACGGTCGTACGAGCGCGCAGGCGCCGCCGCGGCCGTGTCTCCCCGCTCACCGGACCGTCCGCGCCGTCGTATGCGCCGAGGTCCGGATCCGGGGCACCCCGGGCCGCCCGTGGTGCGCCGGACGATCCGAGAAGGACACCAGGTGATCCCCTCCACCCTGCCCGGCTCCCCGCCCACTTCGTGCAGCGGAAGCGCCTCGTACAGCGCAAGCGGCAAAGCGATGTCGACCGACGAGTCGGTCACCGCCTGGGCGCTGGCCGCCCGGGGCGGTGACGCGCGGGCGGTCGAGCAACTGGTGCGCGCGCTGCAACGCGACGTCCTGCGGTACGTCGCCCATCTGTGCGCCGATCCGCAGGCGGTCGACGATCTGGCCCAGGACACGTTCCTGCGGGCGCTGGGCAGTCTGCACCGCTTCGAAGGGCGGTCCTCCGCCCGGTCCTGGCTGCTGTCCATCGCCCGCCGCGCGGTGATCGACAGCTACCGGTACACGGCCGCCCGGCCCCGGCTGAGCGACGTACCGGACTGGCAGTCGGCGGTCGAGCGCGCCCAGCCGCGCGACCTGCCCGGTTTTGACGAGGGGGTCGCCCTGGTGGATCTGCTGGGGCTGCTGCCGGTCGAGCGGCGCGAGGCGTTCGTGCTCACCCAGCTGCTCGGACTGCCGTACGCGGACGCGGCCGCGTTGAGCGGCTGTCCGGTCGGCACCGTCCGGTCCCGGGTGGCACGGGCCCGGGCGACCCTGCTGGACCTGCTGGCCGAGGCGGCCGCCTGAGCCGTGTCCGAAGGGGGCGGGCGGGGTGCCCGAGCCGAGTACGGAGGGGCGGTTGGGGTGCCTACGGTGTCGTGGTGCTCCGGTCGTTCCCGGTGAGGCCGGGCAGCAGCCCGCACGCCGCCTCGCGCTGCTCCGGTCCCATCACACTTGCGAGCGCCTCGGTCACCGTCTCGGCGAGCTGGTCCGAGGCCTCCCGCAGCAGCCGGCGGGCCTTGTCGGTGAGGGCGACCTCGACGCCGCGCCGGTCGTCGTGGACCGACCTGCGGGTGACGAGCCCGGCGTGCTGGAGGCAGGCGATCTGGTAGGTGAGCCGGGTCTTGGGGCGGCCCAGGAGGTCCGCGATCCGGGTCATCCGGATGCCCTCCCGGGGCATCTCCGCCAGCAGGCACAGCACCAGGAACTCGTCGTGCGAGACGTCGAGCCGCTCCTTGACCACGCTGCGCAGTCGCTGTTCCACCGCGCCCGTCGCGGCGAGCAGGAGCATCCAGGCGCGCAGCTCGGCGGGCAGCAGTCCCGTGCCCTGCATGGACGGGCATTCGGGCAGGTCGGAAGGCAGGTCGGCGGGCTGCTCATCGGGGACTGCCATGGGGTCGAGTCTACCTGTTGTCCATTTTTGGATTAGTAGGTTGTTCAAATTTGGATGTCCAGCTACTGTGACGGACCTCGAACATCCAAATTTGGACCACCTGGAGAAGGATCATGACCGTCGCCGTGGAAACCGGACTCTGGCAGCTCGACCCGAGCGCCTCCGCCGTCGAGCTCCGGCACCGGACGATGTGGGGCCTGGTCACCGTCAAGGGCGTCTTCGGCGCCGTGACCGGTCAGGGCGAGGTCGCCGCCGACGGCACCGCCACCGGCACCCTCACCCTGGACGTCGCCTCCCTGGACACCAAGAACGCCAAGCGCGACACCCACCTGCGGTCCGCCGACCTCTTCGACGCCGAGAACCACCCGGAGATCACCTTCGTGGCGCGCCACGTCGAGCGGGGCGGCGACGGCGCGGTGGAGGTGTCCGGTCAGCTGACCGTGCGCGGCATCAGCCGGCCGCTGTCCTTCCCGGCCCGAGTGACCGCGGCGGACGCCGAGGCGCTCACGCTGGCCGCCGAATTCACGGTGGACCGGGCGGAGTTCGGCATGGGCTGGAACCAACTGGGCATGATCCGCGGCCTGACCACGATCACCACCACGCTCCGCTTCACCCGGGCCTCCTGACCTGCCGACCGGGGGCCGTTCCCGAACTCACCCGCTCCGCGTGAGCCGTACGTCCGCGCTCGACAGGGTCTGCGGCGCGGGTGTGAAGGCGCGCAACCGGATCCGTACGCCCGGTCGGGGAAGGTGGAACCGGCCGGTGGGCGGGCGGAGTTCGTACTCGGCCGTGGTGTGGGCGGCCAGGGTCGTCGGCCCCCGCGTGATCGACCAGTACTTGCTCATGCCCTGGCCCGTGGTCAGGGTGAAGTGCGGACTGAGCGCGCTGTCCCCGGTGTTGGTGACGCGCAGCCGCAGCAGGGACACCGCGGTCGCCGAGACCCGCCGCTCCGCGGTGACCCGCATCCGCAGCGGCGGCGCCCCGGTCGCCGCCCACAGCGCGCACGCCAGGGCCGGGGCGAGCATCAGCAGGGCGACGGCGGCCCGCGCCGGCCCGCCGGGCAGACGGCGCAGCGGGCGCGGGCGCGGCTGCCACGCACGGCTGAACTCCGCCGGAGGCGCGGTGATCGCGGCCGCCAGCCACAGCGGAGTCATCATCAGGTAGTAGCCGTCCTGGGAGCGCGTCGCCAGATAGAACGCGCACCAGGGCAGCACCGTGGCGGCCGGTCCGAGCCGCCGCACGAACAGCACGAACAGAGCGAGCAGTGCGGCGGCCAGCAGCAGACTCGCGTACCCGTACCAGTCGAGCCGGTCGCTGCCGTCGGTCAGGTACAGCGACACGCCGACCAGACCCTGGCCGTGCAGCACCGCGCCCTGGGTCAGCGGCAGGGCGATGCCGCCCAGCCAGGCACCGGGCCCGCGCACGACGAAGTACGTGTTGATCAGCAGCCATACGGTCACGGCGACCCCGGCCACCCGCAGCAGTACCGTCGCCGCCGCCCGCCGTCCCAGTTCGCCGCGGCGCACCGCGTAGATCCCGGCGAGCAGGAACGGCGCCAGGAACCAGGGCAGTTGCTGTGCCGCGCAGGCCGCGCCGAGGCAGGCGGCCCGTGCGATCCCGGCGGCCCCGAGCCGGCCGCCCTGCCCGATCCGCGGCCAGCGCACCACCACCGGCACCAGCAGGGCCAGGGCCAGGATCGCCGGATAGCCGAGCCGGGCGTACGACGGCAGGAAGGCGAAGCCGAGGAACAGCATGGTCGCCGCCGACCGCCACGGCACCGGCAGCATCCGCCAGGTGGTCGCCGCGGAGGCGATGAGCGCGCAGGTGGTCATGGCGGTGGCCGGGGTGCCGGCCTGTCCCAGCCACAACAGCGGTGCGGTCAGCAGCGGTGCGAGGGGCGGATAGCCGTACGTGAAGTCGTAGCCGCCGGTCACCGTCGGGGTGACCGCGACGCCGTGGGTGAACAGCCACGGCCAGGGCTGTCCGTAGACGGCGTGGCCCGCGACCAGTTCCCGCGCGGCCTGGGTGGTGAGGACCGCCTCGTCGCCGCCGTTGTGCATCATGCTCCACGCGCACAGGGCGAGCGTCGCCGCGGTCAGCAGCACGCACAGGTCCACCCGTGCCAGCGTCCGGGTCCGGCGCACCACCAGCGCCAGCACCCCGCATGTCAGGATCGACGCGTAGCAGACCGAGATGACGGCGGCCACGGCCAGGCGGTGGCTCGCCGCGCTCGTCCACACCGACCGCGTTCCGATGAAGAGGCTGACATCGGCCAGCAGGGTGAGTACGCGATGCCACTGTGCGGGGGACTCCGGAGCGGCGGACACCGCCGACTGTGTCCGCCGGCCCGGTGTCACCAGCTGTTTTTCTGCCAGATGCACGCGACTGGACGGTAGTCGCTCCGGGTGAGCGGAGGGTCGCAGGACGTGAAGAGACCGGTGTGAGGGCGGTAAGAGCCCCGAACTCCAAGGCCGCGGCGAGCGGGAATCGGCCGGTCGCGCACCGTGTCGTAGTTGGGCCGAACGGGTGACTTGGAGTAAGAATGGCTGGTGCAGGCAATGACTACGAGTGAGATCGGGGGGATCCGGTGAGCCGTTACGACGCCACCGATGAGCAGTGGGAGGGTCTCGCCCAAGTCGTTCCACTGAGAGGAAGGGACGCCTGGCCGTCCGCCGTGGGCCACCGGGCGCTGCCCGACGCGGCGACGGAGACCCGGCGCCGGTTCGTCGTCCTCAGGATCAATGTCTTCGCCGACGCCCGTGAGGTCGCCGAGACGCTGATGTCGGGCATCCCGGTGCTGCTCGATCTGACCGGCGCGGAGACCGAGGTCGCCAAGCGGGTGCTGGACTTCAGCACGGGTGTCGTCTTCGGGCTGGCGAGCGGGATGCACCGGGTCGACCGGAACGTGTTCCTGCTGACCCCGCCCGGGACCGAGGTGAGCGGGCTCATGGAGGGCGCGGGCGTCTCCGAGAACTGAGGACGGTCCCCCGATCGTGGGAAGACGTTTCGGGCGGAACGGTTCCGCCGGCTGCGGAGTCCTACCGTCCGGATATGGCTCCGCGATCCCTGCCGTCCTTGCCTCCGGGACCTTCCGCTCCCTCTGCTTCCCCCGTTTCCTCTGCTCCCTCCGCCCCCTCCTCCGTCCCTTCTGCTCCTTTCGCGCCTACGGTTCCCGCCACGCCGCCTGCTGCCTTCGCCGCGCCGCCCGTTCCCTCCCCGTCCTCCGCGACCGCCGTTCCTGCTCCGGCCGCCGGTCCGGCCGCGGTTCAAGCCGGGCGGGGTCCTGCGGACCGGCCGCATCTCACCGAGTTGCGACTGTCCGCCTTCGCGGGCCATCGGCGCGCGGGATTCCCGCTCGGGCCGTTCACCCTCCTGGCCGGGCCCAGCGGCAGCGGCAAGTCGACAGCGTTACGGGCCTACGAGGCGCTCGCCCGGCTCGGCGGCGGCGCCGAACTCGGCGAGGTGTTCGCCGACCCGGCCGCCTGCGTACCCGAACGGGCGCGTCCGGACGCCCAGCGGCGCCGCGGCTTTCGCATCGGCTGTACGGCGGACGGGCCGCAGGGACCGGTCCGGCTCGACCTGGCCGTCCAGGCCGAGCCCGAACTGCGCATCGTCGGGGAGCGGTTGACGGCCGGTGGGCTGGTCCTGCTGGAGACCGCCCTGCGCGATCCCGGACGGCGCACCGTGCAGGCAGCGTGGCACACCGCCGGGTCCGCGCCGGTGACCCGGGCCCCGCTCCCGGACGACCGGCTCGGCACCGCGCTGCTGCCGCTGCGGGTGGCCGGCAAGACGGACGGGCAGCGCCAAGTGCTCGCCGCCGCCGAGCAGATGGTGGTCGCGTTGCGCTCCGTCTTCTCCTGCGACCCCCGGCCGGAGCGGATGCGGGCCCCCGTACCGGCCGGTCCCGGCCGGCTGCTCGGCGACTGCGCCAACCTCGCCGACGTCCTGTGGCGCACCCAGGCCGAATGCGGGCGGCGGCACGGGCAGTTCGTCGCGGCGGTCCGGGCCGGGTGCGCGGGTCCCGTCGCCGGGGTCGTCGCCGAACTGCTGCCCGGCGGTGCGGTCCACGCGCAGCTGGACCGGGGCGACGGCATCCGCAGTCGGCTCGACCGGCTCGGTGACGGCGAGCTGCGGTACATCGCCCTCGCCCTGGTGCTGCTGACCGGCCCCGGCGTGTTCGAGGTCGACCCGGCCCGCGAGGTGCCCGCCGCGTTCCAGACCCTCACGGTGCTCGCCGACGGCTTCGACCGGGCCCTGGACGAACGGCAGCGCGCCGAACTGCTGCGGCTGGCGGCGCGGACGGGCGGGAGCGGACATCTGCGCTGTGTCGGGACGGTGAGCGACGCGTCATGGGCCGTCGGGACGGCGGGAGTGACGGTGGTACATCTGGACCCGTGACGAAAGAGCCCCAGCATCTGGACGTGGCCGCACTGCAACGCCGACTTGCCGAGTTCGCGGCGGCGCGCAACTGGCAGCCGTACCACACCCCGAAGAACCTGGTCGCCGCGCTCAGCGTGGAGGCCTCCGAACTGGTGGAGATCTTCCAGTGGCTGACGCCGGAGGAGTCGGCGCGCGTCATGGACGACCCGGACACCGCGCACCGGGTGAGGGACGAGGTCGCCGACGTGCTCGCCTATCTGCTGCAACTGTGCGAGGTGCTCGGCATCGACGCGCTGGCGGCGCTGGACGCGAAGATCGACCGGAACGAGGGGCGGTTCCCGGCGCCGGGGGAGCGGTGACCGCGTCGTACCCGGGCATGCAGGAGTCACACGATCCGCTTTCACTCTCCGGAGTTGTTCGCCTGCTCGAAATCGATTTGTTGTCCGCAGATTTCCGTCTTCCTCTGGCTTTTCGTCCCATCACACTTCACTCTGGGTAGTGGACAACGAAGTTCGGGCGGACGTGCTGACGACACGTCCCGGCGGACGGGGGAAGGCCATGGAAGCGGTGCGGCTCATCCTGACGAGCAGACATGCTCTCGCCGGGAGCAGCGGAGTACCGGAGATCTTGACGGAGGTGTGGCAGGCGCAGGCTTTGGCGCAGGCGATCGGCAGTCGGCTGGCGGTTTCGGGGCCGCCCGAACTGCGTGGTGAGGCACTGGGGTTGACCGAGCTGGCGGGCAGGGGGTGCGGCGTGCTCGAGGCGCCGGAGCTCGATCTCGGGGAGCTGCGCGCCGCTCAGCTGACCGAACTGGACGACGCCCGACAGACGCTGCTCAGCCTCGGCGTACTGCTGGCCGAGGTCGGTATCGCCCTGGTCGGCATCGCGAGCGGCGCGGACGGCGAGGGAACGTACTGGCAGTGCATGGAGGCGATCGACGCGGCGGACGAATCCCGGGACCGGGTCCGGGAGATGCTGCGGAAGCTGGCCGACCGAGACCAGCTCCGGGACCAGGTGCTGCCGGAGCGATGACGCCGCGGAGCCGGCGGAGGGCCTGATGGGGCCGGTGGGGCCGCATTGATCTACTCAGGACTCGACAAGTAGGGGTTGAGCTGAGGAGTCGGGCATGGTGGCAGGGTGGAACGGTCTGTGAGCACGGCTTGACATGGACCATCAAGCCGCGTTCACAGCCATCAGCAGTTCCGGCCCCAGGTGGAGCTACTCGACCTCGATGCCGAAATCCTGAACAAGTTCCTCCAGGCCGCCTGTATAGCCCTTGCCGCCCAGGACAAAATCCCAGTCTCCGTTCGCTCTTCGGCGGAAGGATCCGAGCACCAAGGCGGTTTCGTTGGGCCGGCCGTCGGAAACGTCCAGTCGTCCCAGCTCAGCCAGCCCCGGGTCGAGCAGGCGGATGCAAGCGTCCGTGAAACCGGATAGGTCGGCATCCGGGTTGGCCTCTGGATCGACGGCGGCCACGAGTACGAACCGGTCAGCCTCATCAGGTAACCCGTCGAAGGAGACGCAGATTGCGGCCTTGTCAGGTGCAGTGGCGGGGAGAGCGCGCACTGAGCCGTCCTGCGTCTGCGGGTTGTTGAAGAAGACGAAGTGATCGTCACTGAGGACCCTGTTGCCGCGGCAGACGAGAGCGCACACGTCCAAGGCGACGCTCCCGGTCCACGACATACCCAGAACGTTGTAATCGTCCGGCAGCCGAGTGTTCGGCACGGAGGGCGTCGGCTGTGCTGAGATTTGCCGACTGCTCCCGCCGAGCCGTCCACGCAGCCCATGGCGATGCAGCAGGTCTACGAGTTCGGCTCCCGAGATGAGTTCCAGCGGCTTGCCGTTGGCGAAGGTGTGTGAGCCAGGGCCGAACCCTGACGTCGTCACGAGAACACCCTTGTTCGCGCCGGCATCCTGCACGGTTCCGTACAAGTCGCGCACAGCGGTGGGCGGCACCGTGTTGCGGTATCGCTTCACCTGCACGACGATCTTGCCGCCTCGAATCGGTGTCGGATCCAGGGCGTCGACGTCCACACCACCATCGTTGGAACGCTGGGTGGTCACCGCCTGCATCCCCATGGCCCGGAAGAGATCGGCAACGAGACCCTCGAAAGCAATCGGATCCATGACGAACAGGTCCGGTTCCTCGTCGCTGCCATGGGCGACAACGCGGTTCCCGACATCCTGCGGCCGCCTGCTCGGCCGTACCGGTGTGAGTTGGTCCGGCCGAGCAGAGAGTTGCCCGCGCAGTGCGTCAGCCAGGCAACTACCTGCATCCACCTGCGCCAGGTGCAAGTCACGGACCGACGAGCGCGAGGCCATGACGGTTGCGAGGACGATATGGCCCGGTCGGCCCGTCGTGGGATCGTGCCCGTCGACAAAGCCGTTCAAGGTCACCGACTCAAGCGCCTCCAGCTCATCCGCGGCGAACAGCTCGTGCAGAACGAGCAGCATGCACTGAGCCAGAACCTCCCTGTACAGAGCACGGCGCTGACCCACAGGGCGAGGAGTCTCCTTGTCCTGGTCGACCCCGGACATGTATCGAACGGCCTTGACCTCCGGCACGATGCTGTAAGCGGGCAACTCCCAGTCCAGCACCAACTGCCGGGCTGCGGGGTCGTAGGCTGCCGCCACCTGCCGTGGGAAACCTTCTGGCCAAGCCGTCGAGGCATAGAGAGCGGCAGAGAAGTACTCGATCACGGAATCGGCATCCCGGCGCTTCACGCCTTCGGTTATCGCCACGACGCCGGCGTTGTGGCGCCGTACATCAGCCAGCTGAGTATCGACCCACTGCTGGTACTCACGCTGGTACGCAGCCAGCTGCTGCTGTCGGTGGGCCTCCGCGGCTTGGGCAGCCTGCCGGTCCCGCTCGAAGCGTGCCCGTGCTTCGGCCTGTGCCTGGGCCCGGCGGTTCGCGGTCCAGCCACTTTGCGTTTGGTAGTGATCGAAATCCGGCATGGGCACCGGCTGCGCCAATGGTCCTGGAACGAAGGGTTGTACCTCCTCAGGTCGCATGAGAGAGGCGGCTCTGAAGGCGGGAGCCTGACAACCCGAGGCAAGAAGACCCTGCAGCGACGCAACCTGCGCGTCCAGCTCTTCTGTGCGCCGTAGAGCCTCTGCCTGCCGGTAGTCGCGGTGGTTCTGAGCAGCTCGCCGTTGGTAGGCCCGCGCTTGCTGTTCTTGCTGTCTCCGCTGTCTGGCTTCGGTTTCCCGTTGACGCTGCTGCTGCCGTTGCATCTCAGCCCAGACGCCGACAAAACCAGTAGAGCGACGACTCATGTGCTGCAGGCCCTCCCCAGGACGTTGGCAGCCGAAAGGCACCTTGGTTGTCCCCACAACCAGCTGTAACAAGGTGACTCTAGCCAGCAATCACCGTCCCGCACATCCACTCGTCAAAGGAAGCTCGGTCGGCCCATCCCCGCAGGTCAACGTGACTGGGCGGTAACCCGGACCGTGCTCGACCGCAGTACCCAAACGGTGGTCGGCGCAACACAACGACGGGACGGTTAGCCGTGTGGTCTGAGCGCTCCCCACGCTGGACGCACCAGGCTGCGGCCGCCCCTGAGGAACGGCCCCTTGGTCCATGTCAAGCAGCGTTCACAGACCTCGGGGACGTCTCGCTCGGCGGGTCCGGTCTACATGCCTCGGTCCGGGCCGTAACTGACGCGCATGTGCTCGTCGGGCGTCATGGGCATGGACTCCAACTTCACGGGGCCGGGGTAGTACGCCGCGCTCTTGTACCCCGCCATGTCCTCTCCGATCAGGAACCGGTAGAGCCACTCGGCGAACGGCATGGGATAGCCGGCCCAGTCCCCGTCCCCGCACGCGACGCACATGCCGCCGGGAAAGTCGTGGACCTGGGGTGCCAGGAAGATGGTCTCTCCCCGGTCCGTGGAAGCCAGTGGAATCAGGCCTTGCGGGGTGCCGAAGGCGAGGTCCCGCAGCCCGCAGATCTGACGGGGGTCGGATCCGGGATCGTTCGTCCAGTCACGTTCCACCCAGTACTGGGAATACGCCCGAGAGGTGTCGCGTATCTGCTCCGAAAGGTTCCACCGAGAGGTGGCCGGATGCGACAGATACAGGTGTTCGTTGATCTGGATCGGCGCGTACGCGTCGACGATGGTCTTGTAGTCCGCAGGGAGTTCCGTGCCGAGTTCGGCCTCCAGGCGGGCCCAGGCGGCCGGATCGGCGTAGCGGTTCTCGGGCGGGCCGATCATGTCGAGCACGGCTCGCAGGTAGTCGGTCATGGCGTGTGGACCCTCGCTGTCGGGAGCAGGACAGGGTGCGTCCGTCTCGGCGAGCCGGCAGTCCGAGCATGCCTGACGGGCAGGAGGAGCCTAAGCAGGACTACTGACAGCGATACTTGCGACGGGTTCCGGACGGCTCACCGCTGCACGGACCCGTTTCCGGCATACGAATGGGAAACCCGAGTCGGTCAGGACCGGCAACCCGCGCACAGGGGTCGCGGTCCCTGCCGATCTTCTCGCTGGTGACGGCGTGGAAGAGACCGTGCCCGTCGTGCGAGACGGCCATCACCAGATCGTGGCCGGTACCGGGGCCCGTCGCGAAGCCGATCCCGAGCAGTCCGCCGACAGGGACGCCGTACTCGTACTCGAAGACGGCAGCCAGGGTTCGGGCGCGGGCGTCACAGGGGCCGCGAGAAGCCGGTTGCGCATCGCCCGCCGGTAGGCGGAGAATTCCGGCTCACGCTGGAACTGCCCGACCGGAGGTCTCTCCTCCTTCGTACCACTTCATCACGGGGCCGTGATCCACGCTCCGGCAGGCCGGTCCCGAAGGTGACTCCGGTCCGCCGCGCAGGCGCAGCTCGCATCCACCGTCATCGGGGTGGGCGCCAGTTCTCTTTGGAGGGCTGTACGTTCTGCACGCCGACGGCTACCACCAGCAGTATCTTGACCGCAACATCAACGGCCGCGCCGGGAGCCGCGTTTCCTGTCCGATCGGTGTGGCTCTGGCCAAGGGGTGAGTTTCGCCATCGACCCTGCCCTCCTGGCGGCTTTGTGGAGGGAACGGCATCCGTCGGGCCCTCCCGTCGCTCACACGTTCCGCACCAGGTACGCGGATCGCTGGGTGCGCTTCCACAGCCTCCCCGGCTCGAAGCGCTACCCGGAGTCCGAGGACGAGTACGCGATCGTGCTGGACCGGTACAACACGATCCTGGACGAGTTGTTCACGGGCACGGACGTGTTCGTGGTGACCATGGACTGGTCGGACACACCGACCGGTCCTGCGGGCTACCCGACACCACGACAGACACTGCACCCCGGCAGCATCCGCTGGTGGACAGAGTCGGACCAGGACGACCCCGACCCGGAGTTCCACACCCACACACGGCTGTATGCCGACCGGCGCCGGTGGAACCGCGGCTGCGTCGACGGGCTGTTGCGAGCCGTCGCGGACGAGGCGCTCGTCGAAGTCTTCATCGCCGACGGGGAACTGCGACGCATCTACCACCCCTACGACGGCGGCGCAGACGTCATCCTTGCCACGCCTGGAGAACGTGACGGTGTGCGTGACCGACACACGGACTGGCTTTCCAACCACCCGGCCGGCCTCTGAGAGCCGGGCCGGCCCCCTTTCCATGGCCGACCGGCGCAGGAGTCTGTGAACGCGGCTTCACGATCCACGTCATGCGGTCCCGCTGCTGCTGCTGGTGGTGGCACGCAGTCGCTTAAAAATCGCACCCCTGAGGAGGGGGCTCCGACTCGATGCCATGAGTGCATGAACATCGCTTGACCGAGGCGAAGGCGGGGACATCAAGCCGCGCTGACAGGTCCTTGCCCGTCACCGACGTCGAAGACCGAGGACTGGAGGGCGCGCAGACGGGCCCTGCCGTGCTGCCCAGTAGCTGTCTTCGACCGTGCGTTAGTCTCTCCCTCCATGCCAGACCTGCCCGACCATTCCAGTGCGACGATCGACGCGATAGTCGATCACGTCGGCCGCTCGACGCTTCCCTTCCAGCGAGCCCACCGGGAGGAACAACACGCGACGGCCTTCTGGTTCAACGAACTCGTGGAGACGACCTCCGAAGGCGAGGTCATCCGGCAGTACCTCGTGACCGCCAGTGAGCCGGCGCGAGTCGAGTTGGCCGAGTTCACCCTGCGCCCTGCTCTGTGCGCACCCGTGATGAGCGCTCAGAAACTGATGATGCTCGACTTCGCGGAGGGGTGGACTCATCTCGACGACCTGGGCGTGGCGGTCATGCCCGCCGCCGGGCTGCACGCGCACGGAACCCGCAAGGGCTGGCGTTGGACGACCGACGAGATCACCGACGGCATCGCAGCAACAGAACAGGACATCGCCGGCCTCGGTGAGTCTCCGGTACCGGCCTATCTGCTGGGCCATGTCAACGACGGGGACGGTTCCCGAGAGCAAGCTGTCGTGATCGGCCGGATCACACGCGCAGGCGACGGCAGCATCCGGTGGATAGGAGACCTGCCACAAGGGTGCGTGGGTGCGCCGGTGTTCATTGGAGCACCCCTCGGCGAGGACAGTTTCAAGCTGGTCTGCGTCGGAGTGACACTCCCCGCCGACGACCACCACACCATCGCCTCCTTCGACCGTATCCGCGCCGCCTTGAAGGCGTTGCCGCCGGACAGCACGTCCGCCCCTGATGGGGCCGGAACCGGGCCTCGGATAGTTGAGCGGAAGAGGCGCTGGTGGCAGCGGCACAGCTGATGCCGCACAGCACCGCCGGGCTCGGGATCCCGGTCGACCAGCCTGAACACCGCAGGAGGGAAGGGCTGTGAGCACGGCTTGACATGGATCCGTCGACTGATCGCGTGGATGAGCTAACCACGGGGCGCGACGGCTGGAGCCCAGATCCCGACAAGCTGGGAGGGCCAGCCGGAATACCGACGGGCCGCTGTGGGCGACAGAAGCTATCCGGGCGGAGCGACGATTTTGGTCCATCCCACTGATAGTCCCCAGGACCCGGTCGTCTTGCTGGTGACCGTCACAGCGACGTTCTTGTGGCTGCGGCTAAGGCCCACTTCGTTGTATTGCCCGGGGTCACCATTTGCGCAGACGGCGGTGTAGCTCACGAGAGAGCCGACGTTGACCTCGATCGTCCCGGTGCCCGAACAGATCGCCGCAACTTCCAGGGTGCCCTTCTGGATTTGAGGTATCTCGGGAAACGAGTGAGGTCCGGTCTTTCCGCCCGCTTCGATGAATCTCTTCTGTGCGTCTGGAAGTTCGGGCGCAGCGCGGGGGTCTGCGCTGGTGGAAGGCGTGACGGAAGGAGCTCCAGACGAATTTGTTTCGACTGGCGTCTCCCTTTCAGGGGCTCGGCTTGAGGTCGGCGTCGCATTGGTGCACCCCGCCAACGCGAGGAGAGCCACCGGAATGACCAATCCTATTCGTCCCATGTGTACCACCCGACATGCATGGGTCCATAGCCTGTCACGTGGTTGCTCGTGAGACGGCAGGTGTGATGCTGGTAGTTAGCAGTGCCGGTGAATTTTCGACGCCACACGCCATATTGGGCATATGCGGTTTTGTTCGGAGGAACGTTTTTGACGTGAATCACGTTGCCGAGTTTGGCGGTCACCGATGCAAGCAATGTGACGCTGTGCTGCTCGCTCGCTTCGGCCAGCGCAGTGCTGACTTTGGTCGTGATTTGACCAGTGAAGCTGGCGCCGACAGTCCCCGAGACTTCCGCAGTCGGGCCGGCAGCCAGCGCCGGTGTCGATATCCCTAAGGCCATGGCGCTGGTGAAAACTATCGAGCTTGCGAGTAGGCGCACTCTTCCCCCTGTTTGTTGCAGATGCAAGTGGCTGGTCAGGCCCTTGAGCAGGGATACTATGGAAGAGTTAGTGCGCTGTGTGCAGAGTTGAGCGAATCCTGAGGTCGGAGCTCCGGTACCGCTGGCCACACTTCTTCTCGCCTCGCACGAATGAGCCGGGCGCGTGATCGGTGCAGGAGTCTGAATTCGGCCACATGGCGGCGAACGATGTCACAGCGCACCTGAGAGCCAAATCCCATCGCCCCAGCCGGCGAAATTATTACCGCATAAGTCAGACTTGACTGATATGCCGCGCGAAGCCGTATGCCAGTCGACGAAGTCGCACCCCTACGGAAGAGGCCTCCGCCTCGATGTTATAGGTGCATGAGTATCGCTTGACCGAAGCCGACAGGCACGAAGACAGAGGTCCGCTTGCAGTGCATTCCTTGTCCCGTGTGAGAGTGGGCGCATGGGTAACTCGCAGGCGTATCCCGTCTTCCGCACCACTGACGCCGTCGAGGCGTGGACGCAGGCGCTGCGCCTGAACGCTCTGCTGGAGGAGCACGACGACGAGGTGACTCTGTGGGCCGAGCTGCTGACCGTCGAGGACGCGCGGCGGATGGCGGCGGTGCTGCCCGACGCCGAGTACCGCTACGTCCGTCCCCGGATGGACCCCGTGACGCAGGACTTTGCGAAGTTCAGCTTGGTGATCACAGCCGCGGAGGACTCCGCACTGGAGCCGGAACTGCCTCTGAGCTTCCTGCACTACGTTCCAGCGGGCACCGTGGAGGACCGGTTCGTGCGAGCCGTGGGGAAGGGAATGGCCTCGATCGGTTTGCAGGGCAGATGGCCGGACGACGCGGAGACTGAGTCGTACGGCTCTGCCACGTACGACGGCGTGGAGGTTGTCTTCAACGGCGACGACGTCGACTGGTCGCATCCGGCCGAGCACCACACCGTATTCGTTCACGTCGACAAGTTGGGCGATCTGCCACGGGCGGAGAAGCTCGCCGCTCAACTCGGCAGCACTGTGCTGGGAGATGCTCAGCGGGGCTGATGGGGGCGCAGCTCTGCCAGTCTGGTCGACTTCTTGAACATGCCCTGGAAAGGCCTGTGGACACGGCTTGACATGGATCAAGGTGCCCTTCCTCAGGGACGACAGATGACTGGTCCGTCCAGCGTGGGAAGCGCTCAGGCCTCGCGGCTGACCGTCCCGTCGTCGTGTCGCGCCGCGTGGCTAGCTCATCCACGCGAGCAGACGATTGATCTATGTCGAGCCGGGTTCGCAGACCTTTCCGCAAGTGGCACGTACGGCTGGAACGACGCATTGGGGCACGGCAGTTCGGGTAGTGCGGCCAGGCGCTACTGGTGAGCGGCACGCGATGCTCGGGGCAGAGCTCAGATGTTGCTCAGACGGCTTGCTGGTCGGCCGCCGTGCTGGTCAGCTCGGCGCAGGCCTGAGCGACACCGAATGCTCGGCGCCGAAGGGGCCTCATGGACAGTGTCCGGCCACGCGCCCTGGTTTTCAGGGTGCACGCGGGGGAGGAACGCTCATGCGATACGGACTTCGCGCTGCCTTGGGGGCGGTGGTACTGCTGGTCACGGCCTCGACGGGCTGCTCGGGTGGCGACGCGATCTCAGCGAGGCCGTCCGCCTCCCGCGCCCCCGCTTCGACCGCTGCGCCGGCTCCCTCGGATCCGGACCTGACCGAGGTGATCAACCGAACCCGGACCACTCTGATGAAGTCGGGGGCGGTGGGTGCCGACGCCCCCGGCCCTCAGGGTCTGATGCTGGTCGAGTCCTGGCCGACCGGCGCCGCCTACGCCTGGGAGACCCGCGACCAGCGACTGTGCTGGGCATCGGTCGCCGAAAATGCGTTCTCCCTGCGAGGCTGCGCCTCCAAGCCCATGGCCATCAAGAACTCGACAGGGGTGCGCCCGCTCGCAACCCTCTTCACCGACGGCTGGGTTCGTCTCTTCGCCGCCGACCACCAGCAGGTGACCTCCGCGACCTGTAGCGGAAAACCCCTGGAAGTCCGCCATGTCGGCACCGTCGCACAGGGGGCCCGGACGCTGTACGCCGTGTGGTTCCCGGACTACACGAAGGGCAGCATCGAGCTGTCCCTGAGCCATGACGGCACGACGTCCGAGGCCACGCTCCGGCTCAGCGACGCCGGCGACCGCACCTGCGCCGCTGTCCCCTAGGTTCTGGTCCGGAGCCAGCTGATTGTTCAGCGTGGGAAGCGCTCGGACCACGCGGCTGACCGCCTCGTCGTCGTGTCGCGCCGCGTGGCTACTGAGGTTTTCGGTTCGGGGTGACTTCACGGCGGAGCAGGGATCAGTCCGGTTTCGGCGATGAAGCCGTCCAGCAGGCCGGGTTGGTACTGCATCCGTTCCAGGCGGGTGCGGGCCAGTGTGGCGAGTTCGTCGGTGCTGCACGGGGCGAGGTTTCCCGGACCGGCTGCCAGAGGAGACTCAGCGGCAAGTGCTGGAGCCGCTCACGCAGCTGTCGCCGGTGGTCCAGGCGCTGCCGCAGCCGGCCGCGCACCGGGGCGAGCTGCTCGCGGAGGAGGCCGCCGAGGTGGCCGAGGTGTCGGTCACCTCGGCGGCCTCGCCCACGAGCCGGCCGACGTTGTCTGCATCGCCTACGGCACCGCCCTCGTGCGCGGCGTCGACCTCGACGCGGTGATCGCCGAGATCCACCGCTGCAACATGACCAAGCTGGGCCCCGACGGCCAGGCCGCGCGGTGTGCGGACGGCGAGGTACTCAAGGGCGGGCACTACGAGGCGACCGACGTGTCGGCGGTGCCGCGCCGCCAGGCCTGGGTGCCCGACGGCGCGGCCTGACGCCTGCCGGCTACGGTGTGCCGCCGCCCGCCAGCTTCCACTCCCGGTGCAGCGTGCCCAGAGGCAGGTCCCGCTGGAGGACGGGGGTGCCGAAGACGGCCAGCTGCAGGCGCAGGGTGCCGCTGAGGTCGACACCTCCGTACACGGCCCATACGGCTTTCGCGTCGAGCCTGCCGTCGCTGCCGGTGACCGTGCCGGTGGCCTCGCCGCGCAGGTAGGGCGCGAGGTCGGCGGCGACGCCCACGGCGCCGTACAGGCCGACGGTCGCCTGTGCGCCGAGCGCCGCCCGTACGGAGCCCGCCGTGGTGACCGAGGTCCGTACCGGCGTGGCCGTCATGTCGGCGGAGCTGACCGGGGTCCACCCCTTGGCGGAGGAGAAGGTGCCGCCCGCCCGGAAACCGCCCTTGACGTCCTGCTCCACGTCGACGGTGACGGTGCCGTCGCCGCTGATCTGGACGTAGCAGGTGAGGTCCAGGTTGACCACGACCGGGACGGGTCCGACCTGGAGCACGGGGTCCGCGTGCAGCTTGGCGAACGGGATGCGCACCGGCGTGGCGGCGGCCGCCGCCCGGCCCTTGAGCGCCCAGCCGGAGGTCCAGTCGCCGGACACGCCCAGGTAGGCGGAGGCGGGTGCGGTGTCGTATCCGTCGCCGCCGTAGCGGAAGTCGACCTGCGGGGCGACCTGGACGTAGCCGGAGACCGAGGCGGCGGCGGAGACGGGTGCGCCCGCGGCGGTGGGCACCTCGGCCCGTACGTCCAGCCGCAGACTGCCGAGCGGGACCTCGGCGCCCTGCGGGCCCACGTGGACGTCGCCCGCCTTGGTCCAGGAGAGGTCGACGTCGGGCAGCAGCTTCTCGACGTCGAAGGCGGCCGGGTCGACCGGCACGGTGCCGCGTGCCGTGTCGTCGCCGAGCAGCGCGTTGAGGGTGGCGGGTTCGGTCTGCACCTCCGTGCCCGCGTCCGTCTCCCCGACCACCTTGGTGACCTTGGCGAGCAGTCCGTGCGGCGCGCCGGGCGCGGGGGCGCTGGCGATCACGTCGCCGACGGTGGCGCGGTGGGGCGTTCCGGAGGG